>CAYLKC010000073.1:0-9215 GCA_964384095.1 uncultured Chromatiales bacterium | reverse complement strand
AGCACCATGAAGATGAAGGCCTGCAGCGTGATGATCAGCAGGTGGAAGATCAGCCAGCCGAGGTCGAGCACGACCTGCATCGGCAACCACAGCAGCGCGGCGGCACCGACCGCGAGCGTGCCGCCGATCAGCGCGATCAGCAGGAACACGAGCTCGCCGGCGAAGATATTGCCGAACAGTCGCAGACCGAGGCTGAGCGGCTTGGCCAGTTCCTCGATCAGCGTCATCACGATGTTGACCGGGATGAAAAACTTGCCGAACGGATGGAACAGGAACACCTTCAGGTAGCCGCCGAGGCCCTTGACCTTGATGTTGTAGAACACGACCAGTGCGAACACGCTGAGCGCGATCGCCATCGTGGTATTGAGGTCGGTGGTGGGCACGAACTTGAAGTATTCGAACCCGGCGAACCTGGCGAGCTGCGGCAGCAGGTCGACCGGCACCAGGTCCATGAAGTTCATCAACCAGACCCAGACGAAGATCGTCAGCGCGAGCGGCGCGATCAGCGGGTTTTTGCTCGGAAAGGAATCCTTGACCTGGCCCTGGACGAACTCGACGATCATCTCGACAAAGTTCTGGAAACCGGCCGGGGCGGTGACCGACATATTGCGGCCGGCGCGCCATGCGGCAAAGATCATGACCGCGCCGAGCGTGAGGCTGACGACGACGGTATCGACATGCAGCGCCCAGAAGCCCGCCGCCTTGTGGGTGACCGGATCGCAGTCGCCGACGCAGAAATTGGTCAGGTGATGCTGTATGTATTCGACTGTCGGCGACCCGCCGGCAGCGTCTTCTTGTGCGCTCAACTTCGGCTGCTCCGTAATTTTTATGCTTGTCGCCGGCTCATCGCTTGCCGGCGGCCACTACGAAAACCAGTTGCACGGCCGCAAATCCCGCGACCGTCGCGATCGGTGCCAGGCCGATCAGCGCCAGCCCGATCGCAAACAGCGCCAGCACCAGCACGAAACGCAGGGCAGCGCCGCCATACAGGATCAGCTGGCCCTGCCCGGGATTCTGCGCCGCGGCCTGTGTTGCGATCGAGACGCACAGGCCGAGCAGCAGCGCCATCAGCAGGCTGAGTCCGCCGCCATACAGCGCCGACACGGCCTCCCATGGGCCCCGGGCCAGATAGTAGCCCGCGCCGACGACCAGACCCGTGACGATCTGCCAACTGATCAACCTGCGGGTTCTGGCGCGCAGATCCTCGGAAACGGACGCCGAATCTGTCAACTCATCCGTTCCTGATCAACAACTTGCGCAGTCTGATGCAGCCGCCCACGAGGCCGAGTGCGCCGAATGCCAGCATGAACACGGGCAGGGTCCCGATCCAGACATCAACGGCGTAGCCCAGCAGGAAGCCCGCCGCGATCATCGATGTCAGGATCGTACCGGCCCCGACAAGGACGAGGTCGCCGCCCCTGGACTGATACATCGGTGATAATCCCCGGCAAAACTAAGTGCGCGAGTATACATTGCGCCCCCATACCGGGCAAGCCCGCGACCAGCGCAGACCGCGGGGACGGTCGCCGTAACGCGGGGGTCGACGTTATTTGATGTGGGCGAGAATTCCCTCGAGCTCATCGAGGGAATTGTAGTGGACGGTGAGCTTGCCCTTGCCCTTCACGTCCGACTGGATGCTGACGCTGGCACCGAGGCGGCTGGCGAGGTCTTCCTCGAGGCGCTGGACGTCGGGGTCGCGCGGGGTCGCGGTCTTGCCGGGCTTGCGACCGCCGGCCGCGAGCCGGCGGACGAGCTGTTCGGTCTCGCGGACCGAAAGCCCGCGAGCGGCGACCTGCTTCGCGGCCTGGCTCTGGGCCGGACCCCGCAACGCGAGCAGCGCGCGGGCGTGGCCCATCTCCAGCTCGCGACGCTCGACCAGCGCCTTCACGTCGTCGTTGAGCTCGAACAGTCGCAGCAGGTTCGACACCGCGGCGCGCGAGCGTCCGACGGCGGTCGCGGCCTCCTCGTGGGTGAGCTCGAATTCATCGATCAGGCGCCGCAGCGCGGCGGCCTCCTCGAGCGGGTTCAGGTTTTCGCGCTGGATGTTCTCGATCAGCGCCATCGCCATCGCGGCGCGGTCGTCGACATCGCGGACGACCACCGGCACCTCGTGCAACCCGGCGATCTGCGCCGCGCGCCAGCGCCGCTCGCCCGCGATGATCTCGTAGCGTTGCGACGCGCCTGGCGGCGTTGCGACGGGGCGCACGACGATCGGCTGTACGACGCCCTGGGCGCGGATCGAGTCGGCGAGATCCTCGAGGGTCTCGGGGCGCATGTCGCTGCGCGGCTGGTAGCGACCGCGCTGCATCACATCGACCGGCAGCTGCGTCAGGCGTTCGCCGGGCCGCGGCTCGGTGACCGATGGCGGTGCGCTGGCCGGCGGCGGCGCGGCGGTCGCCGGGTTCACGGTCGTCGCGGCATCGGCCGGCTGCTGCGCCGGCGCCGGACGCGACGCCGCGCCGCCGCCAAGCAGCGCTTCGAGTCCCCGTCCCAACCCCCTTCTCTTGACGCTCATATTGCCTTCCCGTCGTGCCGGCTCACGCCGGCGTCGGCGCCTGTTCGCGAATGTCCTTGCGCAGCATCTCGCCGGCCAGCGCGAGATAGGCGCGCGCGCCCTGCGAGGTCTTATCATACAGGATCGCCGGCAGCCCATGGCTCGGCGCCTCGGCGAGACGTACATTGCGCGGGATGATGGTGTTGAAGACCTGGTCGCCGAAGTGCTCGAGCAATTGTGCGGAGACGTCGTTGGCGAGATTGTTGCGCGGGTCGTACATCGTGCGCAGCAGTCCTTCGATGCGCAGGTCGAAATTCAGCGTGGTGCGAATCTTCTCGATGGTGTCGAGCAATGCGGTCAGGCCCTCGAGCGCATAGTACTCGCACTGCATCGGGATGATGACGCCCTGCGCCGCAACCAGCGCGTTCAGCGTCAGCATATTCAGCGCCGGCGGACAGTCGATGAGGATATAGTCGTAGCGATCGAGCACCGGCGCCAGCGCAAGGCGCAGGCGTTGCTCACTCTCGGCATGGGTCATCAGCTCGACCTCGGCCGCGGTCATGTCGGCATTGCCCGGCACCAGCGCGTAGCCGGCGGCGACCTCGCGCACGAGGACATCGTCGATCGTGCGCTCGCCGAGCAGCACCTCGCAGCCGCTCGCCTCGAGCGCGCCCTTGTCGACGCCGCTGCCCATCGTCGCGTTGCCCTGCGGATCGAGATCGATCAGCAGCACGCGGCGGCGCGTCGCGGCAAGACAGGCGGCAAGATTGACGCTGGTCGTGGTCTTGCCGACGCCGCCTTTCTGGTTCGTAACTGCGATGATCCTTGCCATAGTGTCCATGTTCGCGGGCCGTCCGCGCTCAGTCATTGCCGGGTGATAGCCGCACCAGCCAGCGTTCGGCGTCGAGGCCCGGCACCTCGAGCCGTTCGACCGCGAGCAGCCGGCAGCCAGGGGGGAGCGCGTCGAGTTCGGCCTCCGGATAGCGCCCCTTCATCGCCAGTATCCAGCCGTCGGGCCGGCACAGGGGCCGCGCCGCCATGACCAGGTCCGCGAGCCTGCCGAAGGCGCGGGAGATCACGGTATCGAACGGCGCCGACGGACGGAAATCCTCGACCCGCGCCTGTTCGGCGCTGACCCCGGCGAGGCCGAGTTCGGCGATCGCCTGGCGCTGGAAACGGGTCTTCTTGCCACGGCTGTCCAGCAGCACGACGGTCAGGCCGGGCTGCGCGATCGCGAGCGGGATGCCCGGCAGGCCGGGACCGCTGCCGACGTCGAGGACGCGCGGCCCCTTAATGTAAGGGACCACGCTCAGGCTGTCGAGCAGAAGACGGACGACCATCGCCTCCGGCTCGCGGACCGCGGTCAGGTTGTAGGCCTGGTTCCATTTATACAGGAGGGCGAGATAGTCGATCAGCAGCGATTCGGCGTCATCCGGCAGCATGAGCCCGAGGGTGGCGGCGCCATCGGCCAGACGGCCGACACAGCGGCGGCGCTCCCCGGCGTCATCGAACGGATTGTCGGACCGCGAACGGCTCAAGCGTCTTTCAGCGTGATCGGTACCGGATCGGTACGCCAGATTTCCGCCGCGTACTCGCGTATGGTCCGGTCGCTCGAAAACTTGCCCATGCGGGCGACGTTCAGGATGGCCTTTTCGGCCCAGGCCTCGGGCTGGCGATAGAGGGCCTCGACACGCGCCTGGCATTCAATATAAGGAGCGTAGTCGGCGAGCAGCAGGTACTTGTCGCCGCCGTGGACCAGGGCATCGTACAGCGGCCGATAACGGGCATTGTCACGGGGCGAGAAGGCCCCCTCGGCGATCATGTCAAGTGACTGTTTAAGCTCGGGATTTTTATTATAGTAGCTGGCCGGGTCGTAACCCTGGCGGCGCAGCGCGGCGACCTCGTCGGCGGTGTGGCCGAAGATGAAGACATTGTCCTCGCCGACCTCCTCGCGGATCTCGATGTTGGCACCGTCGAGGGTACCGATGGTCAGCGCCCCGTTCAGCGCGAGCTTCATGTTGCCGGTGCCCGAGGCCTCGAGGCCGGCGGTTGATATCTGCTCGGACAGTTCAGCGGCCGGGATGATATCGCTCGCGGTCGAGACGTCGTAATTGGGCACGAAGACGACCTTGAGCCGGTCGCCGACCGCCGGGTCGCGCTGCAGCGTCTCGGCGACGTCGTTGATCAGCTTGATGATCAGCTTGGCCATGAAATAGCCCGGCGCGGCCTTGCCGGCAAACAGCACCGTGCGCGGGACGCGATCACCGTCGCGCCCCTCGCGCAGCCGGTTGTACAGCGTGATCACGTGCAGCAGGTTCAGCAGCTGGCGCTTGTATTCGTGCATGCGCTTGATCTGCACGTCGAGCAGCGCCTCCGGGTTGATGGTGACGCCGAGGTGCTGGCGAATCAGCCCGGCGAGGCGCAGCTTGTTCTGCCGTTTGACCTCGCTGAACGCGGCACGGAATTCCGGGTCCGCGGCCAGCGGCTCGAGCGCGCGCAGCCGGTCGAGATCGACGGCCCAGCCGTCGCCGATGCGCGCGCGGATCAGCCCGGAGAGCCCCGGATTGACATGGTGCAGCCAGCGGCGGGGCGTCACGCCGTTGGTCTTGTTCAGGAACTTGCCCGGATAATAGCGGTCGAATTCGGCGAATATCGTACTTTTCATCAACTCGGTGTGGAGCCGCGCCACGCCGTTGACCTTATGACTGCCGACGATCGCGAGGTGGGCCATGCGGATGACTGGCTCGCCTCCCTCGCCGACGATCGACATGCGCCGCAGCAGATCGATGTCGCCCGGGTGGCGGCGACCGACCTCGTCGAGGAACTTCTGGTTGATCTCGTAGATGATTTGCAGATGACGCGGCAGGATCCTGCCGAACAGGGCGACCGGCCAGGTCTCCAGCGCCTCCGGCATCAGCGTATGGTTGGTATAGGAGAAGGTGCCGGTCACGATCTTCCAGGCCCGCTCCCATTCGAGATCATGGAGGTCGAGCAGGATACGCATCAGCTCCGGTATCGCGATCGCCGGATGGGTGTCATTGAGTTGTATCGCGACCTTGTCCGGCAGGCCATCGAGACCGTCATGGAACTTCGTAAAGCGATAGAGGATGTCCTGCAGCGACGCACAGACGAAGAAGTACTGCTGCTTCAGGCGCAGTTCCTTGCCCATCCATGTGGTGTCATCGGGATAGAGCACACGCGAGATGTTCTCGGACTCGACCTCGGCCTCGACCGCCTTGATGTAGTTGCCCTCATTGAAATAGCCGAGGTCGAAATCACGCGACGAACTCGCCGACCACAGGCGCATGTTGTTGACGGTTGCGGTTCCGAAGCCGGGGACCGGCGTGTCATAGGCGACCGCGATGACCTCGTCGCCGTCGACCCACTTGTGGCGCAGCCGGCCCTGGCCGTCGCTCATGACCTGCACATGGCCGTGGAAGCGCACCGGATAGATCACCTCGGGGCGCTGGAACTCCCAGGGATTGCCGTAGCGCAACCAGTTGTCGGGATGCTCGACCTGGCGCCCGTGCTCGATCTTCTGGCGGAACATGCCGTATTCATAACGAATACCGTAGCCGTAGCCAGGGATGCCGAGCGTCGCCATCGAATCGAGGAAACAGGCGGCGAGGCGGCCGAGACCGCCGTTGCCGAGCGCGGCCTCGGATTCCATCTCGCAGATCTGTTCGAGATCGAGCCCGAGTTCGCGCAAGGCCTGCTCGACCGGGCCGAGCAGGCCGCTGTTGAGCAGGCTGTTGCTCAGTGTGCGGCCGATCAGGAATTCGAGCGACAGGTAATAGACCCGCTTCGCATCGACGTCGTAGTAGGTGCGCATGGTCTGCATCCAGCGCTCCATCATGCGGTCACGGACGAACCAGGCGACGACCTGGAACCAGTCACGGGTAGTCGCGGTATAGCGGTCCTTGCCGACCCGGAATTCGAGTATGTCCTCCATCGCCTGCCGGATCGCCTGTACATCGGCCTCGGGGCTGTCATACTCGTGTTTCAGACTGTGATGCGGTTCTGGCTGCATGGTGCGCTCAGGGCCTCCGGAGGTTACGGCCAGACGGGGATTGTCCGATAATATGCATGAGTATATGATCAGCCTCCACCCCCACGAAACGGTGTCCGTGCGTCAATATGTCCTGTAGCCACGATAAGTTAGACGCGACTCCCCGACATGGCGCAGGACCCCGCGGCAACCCGGCCGGGGGCCGCGGCGGGTGCCGCCGGTTGACTGCTGTCGCGCTGGCCGCCCTCCTGTTCCTCGCCCTGCCCGTCCAGGCCGACACCGTGACCCTGAACCTCAAGGAGGCCGACATCACCGCGGTCATCAATACGGTATCGGAGGTTACAGGAAAAAACTTCATTGTCGATCCCCGGGTCCGCGGCAAGATCACGATCATCTCGTCGAAGCCGATGAGCAAGGACGAGGTCTACCAGGTGTTCCTGTCGGTGCTCGATGTGCACGGCTTCTCGGCGGTCCACAGCGGCAACGTCATCAAGATAATCCCCGATGCCAATGCCAAGCAACTCGCGGTGCCGGTCGTCGATGACGACACGCGGGTATCAGGCGATGAAGTCGTCACCCGGGTCATCGAGTTGCGCAACGTCTCGGCCTCGCAACTGGTGCCGATCCTGCGGCCGCTGGTGCCGCAGCAAGGCCACCTCGCCGCCTATGTGCCGGGCAACATCCTGATCATTTCCGATCGCGCGTCGAATGTCTCGCGCATGCTGAACATCATCCGTCGCATCGACATCCAGACCAGCGATGACATCGAGGTCATCACACTGCGCCATGCATCGGCCGCCGAGATCGTGCGCATACTCAATGCAATGGAGCAGCAGCGCAAGGCGGCACGCGGCGCGGGCACCGGCGCGGACGCCGAAGACTCATCGCTGCTGATCGCCGACGAGCGCACCAACAGCGTGCTGATCGGCGGCGGCGCGTCGGGACGACTGCGACTGCGCACGATCATCTCGCACCTCGATACCCCGCTCGAGACCGAGGGCAACACCGCCGTCTACTATCTGCGCTATGCCCAGGCCAAGGATCTGGTTGCGGTGCTGACCGGCGTCAGCGGCAGCATCGAACAGCAGCAGCAGACCGAGGGCGCTGCGGCGGCGACGCGCAATATGCCGATCAATATCCAGGCCGACGAGAATACCAACGCGCTGGTCATCACCGCTCCGCCGGACATCCTGCGTTCGCTTGAGGCCGTCATCAAGCAGCTCGACGTGCGTCGCGCGCAGGTCATGGTCGAGGGCGTCATCGCCGAGGTCTCATCGAGCTTCAATGCCGAACTCGGCGTGCAGTGGATCATCGACGGTACGCCGAGCGGCACCGGCCCGGTCGGTTTCTCGAACTTCACCACCGGCACCGGCGGCAGCATCAGCGAGATCGCCGGCGCCATCATCACCGAACAGATCCCGAGCGTCGGCAGTGGCCTGACGCTGGGCCTCGGCCGCTTTGATTCCAGCAACGTCAATTTCGCCGCGTTGCTGCGCGCGCTGAAGAGCGACGGCTCGACCAACATCCTGTCGACGCCGACGCTGGTGACGCTCGACAACGAGGAGGCCGAAATCGTCGTCGGCGAGGAAGTACCGTTCGTGACCGGTTCGTTCACGACCGCCGGCACCGTGACCTCGCCGGCCAACCCGTTCCAGACCATCCAGCGCCAGAACGTCGGTCTGACCTTGAAGGTGCGCCCGCAGATCAACGAAGGCAACGCGGTCAAGCTCGAGATCGAGCAGAAGATCGACAGCCTGAGCGCGCGTTCCGACGCCGTCGACCTGATCACCAATACGCGCTCGATTCGCACCAGCATCATCGTCGACGACGGCCAGATGGTCGTACTCGGCGGCCTGATCCGCGACGACCTCCAGGAAACCGAACAGAAGATCCCGCTGCTCGGTGACATCCCGCTGCTCGGCTGGCTGTTCCGCTCGAAGGCAACGACCAAGGGCAAGACCAATCTGATGGTGTTCCTGAAGCCGACGATCCTGCGCGAGGACGGACTGCTGCAGCAGCTGACCGGCAGCAAGTACGACTATATCCGGGCGATGCAGGTCGATGTCCGCAACAAGGGCCTGCTGATGCTGCCGCGCGACGAGGCCCCGGTGCTGCCGCCGTTCGACGACATGCTGGCGCTGCCGCCGGCCTTCGAGCAGAGCGGCGCGCCCTGATGCGATGATCGACGCCGAAGCGCTGAAAAAGGAACTCGAGCCGGCGGCACGCGACATCGTCGAGGAACAGGCATCGCGTAACGGCGAGGGAGAAGGCGTTGCCGGCGACGGGCGCCGCCTCCCCTTCGCATTCGCCAAGCGTCACGGCGTGCTGGTGACCGGCTTCGGTGACGACGGCCGCGCAACCACCCTGATCCGGTCCGGCGTAGCGGTACAGATCCTGAACGAGGTGCGCCGCTATATCGGCGCCCCACTCGCCCTCTCGGTGCTGCCCCCCGACCGCTTCGACGCGATGCTGCAATCCTCCTACGAGTCCAACACCGCCCAGACCATGCAGATGATGGGCGAGGACATCGACATGGACCTGTCGCAGATCGCCCAGCAGCTGCCCGAGCCCGAGGACCTGCTCGAGAGCGAGGACGATGCGCCGATCATCCGCCTGATCAACGCGCTCCTGACCGAAGCGGTGAAGACCAATGCATCGGACATCCACATCGAGCCCTACGAACACCGGCTCGTGGTCCGGTTCCGCGTCGAC
>CAYLKC010000072.1:0-9769 GCA_964384095.1 uncultured Chromatiales bacterium | reverse complement strand
TGAACCGTCTCGACGAGCGGCCTGACCGCCGCGCGGTGATCCTCGACATCACCTGCGATTCAGACGGCCGCGTCGACCTCTATGTCGATCGCGAGGGCGTCGAGACGACACTTCCGCTGCATGCGCCGCGCGAGGACGAGCCCTATCTGATCGGGATCTTCATGGTCGGTGCCTACCAGGAGATCCTCGGCGACATGCACAACCTGTTCGGCGACACCCACTCGGTCAATGTCGAACTCGACGGCAATGGCGGCTATCGCCTCGGCACGCCGCAAATCGGCGATACCGTCGATTCGGTGCTGCGTTACGTCAATTTCGAGCCCGACGCGCTGCTCGAACGCCTCAGCGCCGCGGTCGCTTCCGGCCGCCTCGACCTCGATGCCGGGCAGCAGGCACTGTGCCGCGAGACGCTGGAGGCCGGCATCACCGGCTATACCTACCTCGAGGATTGAGTTCAGGCACCGAGCCTGATCAGCATGTGCGAGATGTTGTTGCGGTTGAGCCGGTTGCGTATCTGCGCCACGTCCCGCAGGCTGTCGTAAGGGCCGATGCGGACCCTGTACCAGATATCATCATCGCGGATGATCACCTTCTGTACGCTGGCCTCGATGCCGATCAGCGCCAGCCGCGCCTTCAGGCCATCGGCCTCATCGTGGCGGCGAAAGGAGCCGAGTTGTAGCAGGTAGGGTCCCTGGTCGGCGCTCCGTGGCAGGGCCTGCATCGCCTCGTTCAGCTTGTCGTCCCCGATCTCGACTTCCATCTCCGGCAACAAGGTGTAGAAATCAAATCGCGGCGGCGCCTGTGCGGGCGCCGGCGGTGCAGCCGGTTTCGGTGCGACGGGCGCCGGTTTCGGCACCGCAGGCTGTGCCGCGGGCGCAACGGCGGCGACGGCTGGTGTCGTCGCATCCCGCGAGTGGACCTGCGCGCCGAGGTAGTAGCCGGCGTAACCAAGAACCAGACCGCCGGCGAGCCCGCCGCCGAGCCAGATCATTTTGGACGCGAGGCCGGGATGTCCTCGCCTGCCGCCCGTCCTGCCCTTGCCGCCGGTGCGCCGGTTCCTCGCCCGCGCCATGCTACATCGCGTCCGGCGCGCTGACGCCGAGCAGTCCGAGGCCGTTTGCCATCACCTGGCGCGCGGCCTCGATCAGCGCAAGACGGGCGTCGCGCAGTCGGGCGTCATCGACGATGAACTGGTGGGCGTTGTAATAGGCGTGGAAGTCGTTCGCGAGTTCACGCAGGTAGTAGGCGAGCTGATGTGGTTCGTGCGCGAGCGCGGCGGACTCGAGGGTCTCCGGGTAGTGATTCATGCGCGCGATCAGCGCACGCTCATGATCCTCGGTCAGCAGGTCGAGCGCGGCCAGGCCATTGGCGGGATCCCGGCTCAGTCCCTTCTCGGCGAGCTGGCGCATCACGCTGCGGACGCGCGCGTGGGCGTACTGGACGTAATACACCGGATTATCGTTCGAGCGCGACTTGGCGAGATCGAGATCGAAGTCCATGTGTTGCTCGCATTTGCGCATCACATAGAAGAAGCGGGCGGCGTCGTTGCCGACCTCGTCACGCAATTCTCGCAGGGTCACGAACTGGCCGCTGCGGGTCGACATCTGCACCTTTTCGCCGCCGCGATAGAGGATCGCAAACTGCACCAGCAGCACGTCGAGGCGGCCGGCATCGTGGCCGAGCGCGAGCAGTGCTGCCTTGATACGCGGCACATAGCCGTGGTGGTCGGCGCCCCAGATGTCGATGACGCGGTCGAAACCGCGCTCGAACTTGTCGGCGTGATAGGCGATATCGGCGGCGAAATAGGTGCGCTGACCATTCTCGCGGATGACCACGCGGTCCTTCTCGTCGCCGAAGGCCGAGGAGCGGAACCACCAGGCCCCGTTGTCCTGGTACAGATGGCCACCGTCGCGCAGGCGCTCGATGACCGCGTCGACCGTGCCCGATTCCTGCAGAGAACGTTCGGAGAACCATTCCTCGTAAACGACGCCGAATTCCTCGAGGTCGTCGCGGATGTCGGCAAGGATCGTGTCGAGCCCGAGGTCGAAGACCTCGCGATAGCCGTCTGCGCCGAGCAGCGCGCGGGCGCGGCTGACCACGGCATCGATATGGGCCTCGCGGTCGCCGCTGCCATCAGCCGCCTCATCGGCCGGCAGGTCGGCCATCACGGCGTCGGCCGGGTGACGGAAGGCGTCGTTGCGGCGGCGGACCAGTTCACGCGCGATATCGACGACATAGTCGCCGCGATAGCCGTTGGACGGAAAGTGGATAGGCTCGTCGAGCAGCTCGAGATAGCGCAGCCATACGCTGGCGGCCAGGATGTCCATCTGCCGGCCGGCGTCGTTGATGTAGTACTCGCGATGGACCTCGAAGCCGGCGGCCTCGAGCAGGTCGGCGACCGCCGCGCCATAGGCCGCGCCACGGCCGTGACCCACGTGCAACGGTCCGGTCGGGTTCGCGGAGACGAACTCGACCTGTACCCGGCTGCCGTGGCCGATCGTGCCGCGGCCGAAGCCGGCGCCGGCCTCGAGGATTGCCGGGACGACCTTGCGGAAGGCGTCCGGCGCCATGAAGAAGTTGATGAAACCCGGACCCGCGATCTCGACCCGGGTGACGTCGTCGCTGGCCGGCAGCGCGGCGATGATGCGTTCGGCGAGATCGCGCGGCTTCATGCCGACAGGCTTTGCCAGCGTCATCGCGACATTGCAGGCGAAGTCGCCATGGCGCTTGTCGCGGCTGTGCTCGATCTGTACCTCGAAGGCGAGGCCGGAGGACAGCGCGCCGTCGCGTTGCAACGCGACGATCGCGCCGGTTACCAGTTCACGAAGCAGGTTCTTCATTCGGGATTCATTCGGGGGTCGTTCGCGTCAGCGCCGGTCAGGTCCGGCCGTGGAGCGCCTATTATCGCCGCTGGCGCGGTGGTTGCAAATCACCATTCATCGACCGGATCGACATCCAGCGACCAGCGTGCACGGGCCGGTCGCGACAGGGCGTCGAGTTGCGGCACCAGCCGCCGGAGCAGCCGGTGCAGTGGTGCGCGCTCCGGCGCCAGCAGCATCAGCTGGGCACGATAGCGCCCGGCGCGGCGTTCCATCAGCGCCGGGGCCGGACCGAGCAGTTCGACGCCGCTGACGCCACACTCCCCGGCGAGCGTGCGCACGCGCTCCAGAAACGCGAGCGGGGCGTCACGGAGCGGCGATTCGGCGCGCAGCAGCGCGACATGGCCAGCGGGCGGCATGCCGGCCTCCGCGCGTTCCTCGATCAGCCGTGTGGCGAAGTGCCGGTAATCGTGGCGCAGCAGCGCGACCAGCAGCGGATGCTCGGGGTAGCGGGTCTGGATCAACACCTCGCCCGGCTGTTCCTCGCGCCCGGCGCGCCCGGCGACCTGGGTGATCAGCTGTCCCATGCGCTCGCCGGCGCGGAAGTCGGCGCCGAACAGGCCGGCATCGGCGTCGAGGATCGCGGCCAGCGTCACGTTCGGGAAGTGGTGCCCCTTGGCCAGCATCTGTGTCCCGATCAGGATCTGCCGGCGGCCGTCGCGTACGCGCTCGATCAGCGCGTCCATTGCGCCCTTGCGCCGGGTACTGTCACGGTCGATACGCACGATCCCGGTATCGGGGAAGCGCCGGGTCAGTGTCTCCTCGATGCGTTCGGTGCCCTGGCCGAGCGGGCGCAGGTCGGCGCCGCCGCATTGCGGACAGTGCGCCATCACCGCGCTCTGGGCATCGCAATGGTGACAGCGCAGCTGGCCGCTGCGCTGGTGCAGGACGAGATGCGCGTCGCAGCGCGCGCAGTCGGCGATCCAGCCGCATTCCTGGCACAGCAGCGTCGGTGCGTAACCGCGCCGGTTCAGGAACAGCAGCGCCTGGTGCCCGCGTGCGAGATGGGTCTCGATCGCCGCGGCGAGGGGTTCGGACAGGCCGTGTTCGGCCGGCCGCTGTCGCAGGTCGATCAGTCCGATCGCGGGCGCATGTGCGCCGCCCGCGCGAGCCGGGAGCGCGAGCTCGTCATAACGGCCCTGGCGGCAGTTGTGCAGGCTTTCGAGGGACGGAGTTGCTGAACCGAGCACCACCGGGATGCCAAGCCGCTGCGCGCGCACGATTACGAGATCGCGGGCATGCCAGCGTACGCCATCCTGTTGCTTGTAGGCGCTGTCATGCTCCTCGTCGACGATGATCGCGCCGAGATCGGGCATCGGCGTCAGTGCCGCCGAGCGCGTGCCGATGACGATGCGGGCGCCCCCCGCGCGCGCGAGCAGCCAGGCATCGAGGCGTTCGCGGTCGCCGAGACCGGAGTGCAGCACCGCGATCGGGCAGGCGAAGCGCCGGCGTGCTCGCTCGACGAGCTGCGGCGTCAGGCCGATCTCCGGCGTCAGCAGCAGCACCTGGCGGCCTTGCCGCAACAGCGCCTCCGTGATTCCAAAATAAACCTCGGTCTTGCCGCTGCCGGTTACGCCGTCGAGCAGGAAGGTTCGGTAGCCTTCAGCCTTCATCACGGCAGCGATCGCCTGTTGTTGCGCGGGGTTCAGCGCCGGCCCGCGCTCGATGTCCCGCGCGACCGACTCTGTGCGTGTCGGCGCGGCGGCCTCGTATTCCTCGATCCAGCCGTGGTCGCGCAAGGCGCGCAAGGCCGCACGCGCGCCCGGGAGCTCGGTGATCTCGCCGGCATCGATGCCGGCGGGGTGTCGCGCCAGCAAGCGCAGCAAGGTCTGGCGACGCGGCGCGCGCGCAAGCGTGTCGATGTCGAGCGCGCAACCATCCTCAGTCAGACGCCAGCGCCGCGCGCCGCGCTCTCGCGCGGGCTTGCCCTGGCGCAACAAGCCGGGCAGGGCGTTGGCGATGACTTCGCCGGGCGGCGCATGATAGTAACCGGCGGCCCAGTCCAGCAGTTTCATCAGTTCCCCGGGTAGCAGCGCCTCGTCATCGAGCACCTCGGTGACGCGTTTCAGGCGTCCGCTCGCCAGTGTGCTGTGCGTGCTCGCGCCGACGATGACGCCGATACGGCTGCCGCGGCCGAAGGGTACGCGTACGCGCGCGCCGGTTCGCGGGCGGACGTTGCCGCCGGCGGGGGGGAGGTAATCGAACAGTTGATGCAGCGGCGCCGGGATTGCGATGCGCCAGACCGGAGCGGGCTTCACCGCCGTCGCCCCGTTCGGACGGACACCGGCGCCGTTGAGGCCGAATCTGATCTCTGCGAGCTAAGCCATTGTCGGATGATGCAATCGGCGCTTTTCCACAAATCCTGTGGATAACTTTGTGGACAGCTTGGGTTCATGGCCGATTACTATGGGACGCCATTGGGATTTTTACTCTTTGGCGAAAAAACCAGTACTCCGTAAAATACATAATTATCAATATGTTGCACTATTTTTACAGCGGTAGCGCTGTTTTCGCCCCCGCCGGCAGGGCGCTGCGCCGTCATTGTGCATAAGAATCGCGAATGTCAAGCGTCCGCTGTATGCCGGGACCGGCGCGGGCACCGCCGCCTCAGAGCGGTTTGACCACCACCAGCACGATCATCGCCACCAGCAGCAGCACCGGAAACTCGTTGAACCAGCGGTAGAACACATGCGAGCGGGTGTTGCGATCCTCGCGGAACGCGACCAGCAGCCGCCAGCACCAGAGGTGATAGCCGATCAGTACCAGCGCGAGCAGCAGCTTGATATGCAGCCACATCATTCCCGACCATGCCGCCCAGGCATAGTCGAACAGCAGCCACAGACCCAGCGCGACGGTGACTATCGCGCTCGGGGTCATGATGCCGTTGTACAGCTTGCGTTCCATGATCTTGAATCGCTCGCGGCCGGCGACGTCGTCGCACATCGCGTGATAGACGAACAGGCGCGGCAGATAGAACAAACCGGCAAACCAGGTCACCATCGCAATGACGTGAAAGGCCTTGACCCAGATCATGCGCGCATCACTCGAAGGGAGGGCATCACGCCGGACAATATACTGACTGCCCGCCGGCGTGACCAGAATTTCTGCGCCGTGATTTACCTTGCATCGGCTTGACTTGGCGGAGCGATCAAACTAGATTACAGGACGCACGGGGAGTGCGTGCCCCTCGACGGGTACAATAATAACGATAATTGCACCACGATCTGAATTGCGGCCAGCCGGCCGCATTTTTTTTAGTCGCTGCCCAACGACCCCGCGGGCACGTTCTGCAGGCCATTCGACAGCACCCCGGCATTGATGCCGTAATTGCGCAGCGTGAAGGCTGCCGCTGAGCTGCGGCGTCCGGTCTGGCAATAGCAGATGTAGTGGCGCGAGTGGTCGAGTTCGCGCACGGTCTTGTGCAGCGCCGCCATCGGGATATTGATCGCGCCGGGGAGATGGGCGCGGGCATATTCGGCGGGCAGGCGCACGTCAATCCACTGCGCCCCCGCGGCGACGTCACGCGCCGCCTGCTCATATCCCGACCATAGCAGCGTCGGCTCGGTCAGCAGCTTCAGGAAGTTGTCTTTCGACAGCCGCAGCAGCAGGCCGTCGGTCATCATCGATACGGTCGCGTTACGGGGGTTGTCCGAGATCAGCGCGGCCTCGCCGAAGGTGTCGCCCTTGTTCAGCTCGGCCATCTCGATGGTGTCCTCGTCGTTGTCCGGATTGCGGGTGACGAGACTGATACCGTCGTCGATCATGTAGAAGTAGTCACCGGGGTCGCCCTGGCGGATGATCACGTCACCGGCATGCACCAGTATCGGCTCGAGCCGGTGCAGCAGTTCCTCGATGTTCGCCGGCGGCAGGCTGCGGAAGGTCGGCGACTTCAGCATCGTCTTCAGCCAGTCGGCCTTGTTGATGGTGATGATGCCGTCCTCGCTCATGACCACCGCCTCTTCGGGCGCCGAGATCTGGCTCCAGGTCACCAGCGTGTCAAGGTATTCCTTGTCGATGCGGATGATCTCGGAGGCGGTCAGCGCGCGTGCGCTGACGCGGCGCGGGTGATCGTCGGCCAGCGGGTGACGGGCCTCCTCGCTGCCGGCGCTGATGCGCTGGGCGTGGCCGCTGCCCCCGTTGAACAACTCGATGTCGCCGGACAACAGGTAGAGGCACTGGTGATCGTGATCGCCGGCCTCGAACAGTGTTGCGCCGGGGACGACCTTATCGATCAGGGAATGGCGCAACAGCTCGCGGATCTGGTCGATCGACAGGCAGGAGACCGGCTCGAGCCGTTTCAGCAGCAGGACGGGATCGGTGGGTCGGGATGCGAGCATCTGCGGGAGCTTCCTGGTCACAGCGCCGTGCCGGGCGTGCTAGACTCTGGCGGCAGGCGGCCTCATTGGTTAGTCATCGGCAGCAGCCGGAAAATCTACAGAAATCCGCCCTGATTCGGAGTCCGATGTCGGCGCCCATACGGGAAATCCCCTACAATTACACGTCCTTTTCCGACCGCGAGATCGTCGCCCGCTTCCTCGGGGACGGCATGTGGGAGGTCATCGAGCGCTTGCGCGATTCGCGTCGGACCGGTCACTCGGCGCGGCTGATGTTCGAAGTGCTCGGCGACATGTGGGTGATCACCCGCAACCCCTATATCCAGGATGACCTGCTGGAGAATCCCCGGCGCTGGCGCGCGTTGATCGCAGCGCTGCGCCAGCGCCTCGACCAGGTCGTCGCCCGCGCCGACGGCAATGAGCTCGCGCTGCGCCTGCACGACGCCGTCCGCGCCGCGGTCGCCCGTTTCGAGGGCTGGTTGCCGGAACAGCGCAAGCGGCGGCGGCAGGCGATGTCGCGGCTCGCGCGCGTGACGCGCCGCGACAATGTCGATTTCAGCGGCTATGCCCGCATTGCCCATGTCACCGACGCGACCGACTGGCGCGTCGAGATGCCGTTCGTCGTCGTCAGTCCCGATACCGAGCAGGAGGTGCAGGCCGTCGTCGAGGCCTGCATCGAACTCGGATTGACCGTGATCGCGCGCGGCGGCGGCACCGGTTATACCGGCGGCGCGGTGCCGCTGTACGAGGACAGTGCGGTGATCAACACCGAGAAGCTTGAGGACCTCGGCGAGATTGGTGAGCGCGTCATCGACCGCGACGGGCGGCAGGCGCCGGTCGTGCGCGCCGAGGCCGGCGTCGTCACCCGCCGGGTGTCGGATCTGGCGCGGACCCGCGGCCTCGTGTTTGCGGTTGATCCGACCTCGCAGGACGCCTCGACGATCGGCGGCAATATCGCGATGAACGCCGGCGGCAAGAAGGCGGTGCTGTGGGGCACGACCGTCGACAACCTGCTGTCGTGGCGCATGGTGACGCCGGATGCGAAGTGGCTCGAGGTCGAACGTCTCGACCACAACCTCGGCAAGATCCACGAGACCGAATTCGCCGAATTCCGCATCACCCGTTACGAACGCGACGGCCGGCGCGTCATCGGCGAGCCTGAGACCCTGCGCCTGCCCGGCGCGCTGTTTCGCCGTCACGGCCTCGGCAAGGACGTCACCAACAAGTTTCTCGGCGGCCTGCCCGGCGTGCAGAAGGAGGGCTGCGACGGCCTGATCACCTCTGCGGTGTTCGTGCTGCACCGGCTGCCCGAGCACGGGCGCACGGTGTGCCTCGAGTTCTTCGGCACCGATGCGCGGCCGGCGGTCGAGGCGATCGTCGGGATCAAGGACTTCATTGAGGGCACGGACGGCGTCAGCCTCGCCGGCATGGAGCATCTCGACGAGCGCTACCTGCGCGCGATCGGCTATACCACCAAGGCGCCGCGACCGGGCCTGCCGAAGATGCTGCTGCTGATCGACATCGCCGGCGACGATGCGGATAGCGTCGCCGGGGTCGCCTCCGGCGTCGTGCGCATCGCCAACCGCTGTGACGGCGAGGGCTTCATTGCGGTCAGCCCCGAGGCGCGCCGCCGCTTCTGGGAGGACCGCGGCCGCACCGCGGCGATCGCCGCCCATACCAACGCCTTCAAGATCAACGAGGACGTCGTGATCCCGCTCGATCGCCTCGCCGACTATACGGCCGGCATCGAGCGCATCAATATCGAGCAGTCGCTGGCGAACAAGCTGCGCATCGCCGAGTCGCTGTGCGCCTTTTTGCGCGACGAGGCGCCGGGGATGCGCATGGCCGGCGAATTCGGCAGCTGCGACGAGGACAACGAGCTGCTGCGCTCGAAGTGCGCGGCGGCGCTGGCACACGCCGATGCGGTCGCGGCGCGCTGGCGCGCGCTGCAGGCCGCGCTCGACGACCCGGCGCAGGATCGTGTCGAGCTGTTCGCCGACGCCGCGCCGGAGCGGCTGCGTCCCGGCGACCGCGTCATCGACCTGCTGCTGCGCCGCGACTGGCGTGTCTCCTACCGGCAGGAGCTCGAGCGCCCGCTGAAGGATATCTTCGGCGGACGCGATTTCGAGCCGTTGCACCGCCGCCTCGACGAGATCCATGCCACGGTGCGTTCCGGGCGTTTGTTCGTCGCGCTGCACATGCACGCCGGCGACGGCAACGTCCATACCAACATCCCGGTCAACTCGAACGACTACGACATGCTGCACGAGGCCGAGCGCATCGTCGATCGCGTCATGGCGCTGGCCGGCGAACTCGGTGGGGTGATCTCCGGTGAGCACGGCATCGGTATCACCAAGCTGCAATACCTCGACCAGGGCACGCTCGACGCCTTCGCCGACTACAAGCGGCGCGTCGACCCCGAGGGGCGCTTCAACCGCGGCAAGCTGCTGCGCAACAAGGAACTGCCGGCGCACCCGGGGCGGCGGCTGCGCGCCGACCTGAGCAACGCCTACACGCCCAGCTTCGGGCTGATGGGGCACGAGTCGATCCTGCTGC
>CAYLKC010000071.1:0-9840 GCA_964384095.1 uncultured Chromatiales bacterium | reverse complement strand
ACCAGGCGCCGATGAGCGAGAAGTGGACACTGCAGTAGCGATAGCCGGAATCGCCTTGTCCGGTCGCGGAACCGCCGGCACTGGAACAGCCGGCGCGGCTGTCGATGCCGATGCGCTCGGTGAACCAGCCACGCAGACTCAGCTCGGCGAGATAGAGCCCGTTGTCGATCACGCGGTCGATCTCCTGGCGGCCCGCGCCGATCTGCGCGCCGCCAACCCAGTCATCACTGAACAGCGGGCGGCGATACCCGAGCAACACCATCGACTCCAGCAGGCGATCCGGGCTGAAATAGCCGAGGCCGTTGAAGTCGCTGCTGACATGACGCACCCGGCCCTGCAGGGTCAGCCCCTCGAAACGCGCAGGGCTGTAGACGAGTCGCGCGACCTGCCCGAAGCGGCGGTTGCCATCGGTGATCGATTGCGTGTACAGCGCGCCCACGGCGGTCCATTCGGGCGCGATGCGGTAGTCGGCGGACAGGCTCCAGGTATCGACGAGGGTATGCAGGCGAATCGCAGTGACGGTATCGATCAGCTCGCGTTGCGCGCTACCCTCGACATACCAGCGGTCACTGCTCCAGTTCAGCAGCACATCACCGAGCGTCGGCGAACCCTCACCGGACAATTGCGCAAGGCCGGCGCGCGCGCGCCAGGCGCGTGTCTCGCCGCTGTCATAGTACAGGCGCAGCATGTCGAAGTCCTCGCGCCCGGCGCTGTCATCGATACGCCAGCGGCCGGCGCGGAAGCCGGCGCTGCCGCCCGTGATCGGGGTATCGAGCCGGTGTTCACTGCCGGCCAGCAAGCGGTATTGCCACATGCCGTCGCTGTCGTTGACATAGAGCTGATCGACTGCGACGCGCGCGGCACCGACGCTGCCCGCGGCGCACAGCGCGCACAGCAGCGCAAACACCCACCTCACTTGGTCCCCCAGGCCTTGCGCCTGTTGAACAACTCGGAGAAATAACCGGCCACGCTGGCCGGCGCCATCAGCACCTGGTAGACCAGCATGTAGAACAGGAAGCCGGCGTAATTGCGTCGCACCTCGAGGCCATGCGTGCGGAAGATCCGCCGCTGGCGGAAGAACATGATCGTATTCAGCAGCAGCGCCAGCGGCAGTACGATCACCGTCATCAGTCCGACCACCGCGTAGAACTGGAAGAAGACCGCGGCGAGCACGCCGGGCACGAACACGAAGAGATAGAGCACGTCGAGATACGGGAACAGCAGATTCAGCCAGATGAACGGCGAATTGTAGCGCGGACGGATCAGCACACCCGGATGCAGCCGGAAGGCCTCGATCAGGCCACGCGACCAGCGCCGGCGCTGGCGATAGAACTGCCGGTAGTTTTCCGGCACGTGGGTGAACACGAAGGCGTTCTCGGCATAGCCGACGCGCCAGCCACGCGCCAGCAGGGCCCAGGTCAGGACGATGTCCTCGCCGAGGGTCTCGGTCCAGCCGCCGATCGCCTCCAGACACTCGCGCCGGTACAGCGAAAACGCGCCCTGCGCCACCAGCGTGCCCTGGAACAGCGACTGGATGCGCTTGACCACCGCGATACCGTGAAAGTAATCCCACTCTTGCAGCGCTGTCAGCAGGTTCCGCCGCGAATTGCGCACCAGTACCGTGCCGGCGACCGCGGCGGTGTTTGGCGGCCCGTCGATCAGGTTCGCAACGATCGCGGCCAGGCTGCCGTCGCGCATCCAGGTGTCGGCATCGATCGTCACGATCAGGTCATGGCTCGATTCGCGCAGCCCGGCATTGAGGGCCCCGGCCTTGCCGCCGTTGCGGTCGAGCCGCAGCAACCTCAGCGTGATGCGGCTGCCGTAATGATGCTCCGCGATCAGCTCATCGACGATGGCCGCGGTGCGGTCGCGCGAGCCATCATCGATGACGATGATCTCGATCGGCCCGTCGTAGCTCTGCTGCGCGACGGTCTCGACGGTCACGCGAATCGTCCGTTCCTCGTCGAATGCGGCGATCAGCACCGACACCGGCGGGAAGCCCTCGGTGCGGGCGTATTCGGGCCGACGATCGAGCAGCAGTCCGGCGATCAGAAAGGCGTTGGCCAGCCCCGGGATCAGCGCGATGCCGGCGATGATGAGCCAGGCGGCCACAGGACCGACGAGCGTAGCGAGCTGGTCGACCCAGTAGCCGGCCAGCAGAAAGCTCACGCTGAACCAGCCCAGGGCCACGAGGCTGGCAAGGATCAGCTTGATGCGAACGGGGAGGTAGATCGGTCTGTTGGCCATCGGACACCGAAAAGTCGTGATTGTACCGCAAGCCGGCGTCAGATTTTCGACTTTTTTCTGTCCCGGACCATAGTGATACACAAGTTGTACATCACGAAGGAGCTTATATCCTCATGTCTTGACTATAAATAAAATAATTTTTTGAAAGTCATTGACAGCCTGTCTGCACTTTATACAAGATATGTACAACTCTTGTACAGGCGGGTGATGAGGCAATGCAGGCAAACGGCGGGCAGGCCCTGTTCCAGATCAGCACGGTGTCGGCGATGACCGGCGTCAACGCGGTCACCTTGCGCGCCTGGGAGCGCCGCTACGGCCTGCTGCGGCCCTTGCGCACCGATTCCGGTCATCGTCTCTATACCGAACAGGACGTCGCGAAGATCCGCTCAATCCTCGAACTGCTCGACCGCGGCATCACCATCAGCCGGGTCGGACCGGCGCTCGAACCCGGCGCGGACACGGCCTCACCGGCGCCTGCGAACGATCCGGCCCCGTGGCGCGGTTACCGCGAATCGATGCTCGCCGCGATTGCCGGCTTTGACGAGGCCCGGCTCGAGGCGCTGTACAACGAGACGATGTCGCTGTACCCGGTTGACGTCGTCACACGCCGTCTGCTGCTGCCGCTCCTCGACGACCTCGGCGAACGCTGGTCCACCGAACCCGGCGGGGTCGCCGAGGAACACTTCTTCAGCGTGTTCCTGCGCAACAAGCTCGGCGGCCGCTTCCATCATCGCAACCTGCAGAACAACGGGCCGAGACTGGTCGCCGCCTGCCTGCCCGACGAACAACATGAATTCGGGCTGCTGCTGTTCGCGCTCGCCGCCCATGCGCGCGGCTATCGCCTGGTCCTGCTCGGCGCCAACATGCCGCTCGCGGACCTGCCCCATGTCGTCCGCCGTACCGGCGCCGCTGCGATCGTGCTGTCGGGGTCGGTCACCGTCGACGCCGCCGCCCTCGCCCGCGGGCTGGCGGCGCTGGCCGGCGATGTCGAGGTTCCGGTCTTCGTCGGCGGCGGCTGCACAGAGCCGCATCGCGAAACCATCGCCGCCTGCGGCGTCACGCCGATGGGTGACGACCTGATCGCCGGCCTGCGCATCATCGCGCGACAGGTCCCGGCCGGTAACGGATTCTGAGGACGGAACGAAAGGAGTCACCGCCATGCAAGCCGCCGAACGCCTCGCCGTCGAACTGACCGAACAGGGGTATCTCCCCGACCGCCTGACCCGCAGAGGCATCCGCCACCTGCTGCGTCAGCGCCTGCGCGAAATCCGTTGTGATGATCCCGCAAAGGCCGCGGCCACCCTCGATGCCTTCGTCGCAGCGATGGACACGGCGCCGGTCGCGCTGGTCCCGGACAAGGCCAACGAACAGCACTATGAAGTGCCGGCCGGTTTCTTCACTACCGTGCTGGGACGCCACCGCAAGTACAGCTGCGGCTACTGGCCCGCGGGGACCTCGGGGCTCGACGAGGCCGAGTCGCTTGCGCTCATGGAGACCTGCCGTCGCGCCGAGTTGAGCGACGGTCAGCAGATCCTCGAACTCGGCTGCGGCTGGGGCTCACTGACGCTGTGGATGGCGCGCCGCTATCCGCGCAGCCGCATCACCGCGGTATCGAACTCGCACTCGCAGCGCGACCACATCCTCGCCGAGGCCTGGGTGCGCGGACTGCACAACATCCGCGTCATCACCTACGACATGAACGAGTTCGACCAGGCGCCAGGCCGTTACGATCGCGTCGTCTCGGTCGAGATGTTCGAGCACATGCGCAACTGGAGACGGCTGTACCGTGACATCGCGCGCTGGCTCAAGCCCGGCGGCAAGTTCTTCATGCATGTCTTCGCGCATCGCCAGACACCCTACCTGTTCGAGGAGGCAGGTCCTTCCGACTGGATGAGCCGTCATTTCTTCAGCGGCGGGATGATGCCGAGCGACGACCTGCCGCTCCGCTTCCAGCAGGACCTCGTGCTCGAGGAACGCTGGCGGCTGGACGGCGGGCATTACGAAAAGACCGCCAACGCCTGGCTCGCCAACATGGACGCCGCCCGCGAGCGCCTGTGGCCGCTGATGCTTTCGACCTACGGCGACGATGCCAGGCAATGGTGGACACGCTGGCGCATCTTCTTCATGGCCTGCGCCGAGCTCTTCGGCTACGACGATGGCCGTGAGTGGGGAGTCAGCCACTACCGTTTCGTCAAGCGGGAGACCTGATCGATGCCTTCTCTGCGCATGCTCGCCAACTTCGTGCTGTTCCAGTATGGCTGGTTCGCCTGCGTGTTGAGCGCGGCGGCGCTGGCGCCCTGGTTCGGCGCGCTGTCGGCCGTTGCCGTCATCGCCATCCACCTGTGGTTGGCGCCGCGCCGGCATGCCGAGCTCGCGCTGATCGGCGCCGCGGTCATCCTCGGCGCGCTGTGGGACAGCCTGCTCGTCGCCTTCGGCTGGTTGCGCTATCCGTCCGGGATGATCGCGCCCTGGCTGGCCCCCTACTGGATCCTCGCCCTGTGGGCGATATTCGCGACCACGATGAATGTGTCGCTGCGCTGGCTGCGCGACCGCACCGCCCTCGCCGCGCTGTTCGGCGCGCTGGGCGGTCCGCTCGCGTTCTACGCGGGACACCGGCTCGGCGCGGTCGAGATCGCGGACATGACCACGACGCTCGCCGTGCTGGCGGCAGGCTGGGCGGTACTGACGCCGGCGCTGCTCGCGCTGGCGCGACGCCTCGACGGCTTCGACCCGGCGCCGGCGCGGACAAGGACGAGGACTGCATGATGGCCGCCTCGCTGACGGCGCTCGCCCTGATGCTCGCGATGGCGTTCGCGACCTGGCTGATCAGCCTCTACCGCCGCGATGCCAGCGTCGTTGATGTGTTGTGGCCGCTGCTCCTGCTGGCCGCGGCCGTCGTCCACTTCATCGACTCGCCATCCGCGGGCGGCGCGCTGATCACCGCACTGGTCGGTCTGTGGGCCATCCGTCTCGCGGCGCACATCCTCGCGCGCAACCACGGCCGCGGAGAGGACCGTCGCTATGCCGACATCCGCCGCAGGTACTCGCCGAACTTCGGCATCAAGAGCCTGTTCATCATCTTCGGGTTTCAGACCGCGCTGGCATGGATCATTTCGTCGCCCTTGGGTCTGGCCATCGGCCAGCCACATGTCATGTACTGGTCGGCCGGCCTCGCAGTCATGCTGTTTACGGCCGGTTTTTTATTCGAGTCCATCGCCGACGTCCAGCTCGCACGCTTTCGCGCCGACCCGGCCAACGCGGGCAAGGTCATGGACCGCGGCCTGTGGCGCTACAGCCGGCATCCGAATTATTTTGGCGAATGCCTGGTATGGTGGTCGTTCTGGCTGCTGGCGCTGCCGGCGGGCGGCTGGTGGACGGTCTTTTCGCCGCTGCTGATGACCTGGTTGCTGCTGCGCTTCTCCGGCGTGGCGCTGCTCGAGAGCGATATCGCCGAACGTCGTCCCGACTATCGCGACTATATCGAACGCACCAACGCCTTCGTTCCTGGGCCGCCGCGCAAGTCCGCGCCGCGGCCCGCGCCGGAGTCCGGCGCATGACCGCCCGCCCTGGCCTCCGGCTTGCCGCCTTGCTGGCCCTGCTGGCGCCGGGTCTGCTGGTGGCTGGCGCCGGTGAGTGGGATTTCACCGTCTACCTCGACGACCGGCCGATCGGCACCCATCGCTTCACCGTGCAGCAGGAAGCGGGCCGCAGCGTCATCGACATCAGCGCGGATTTTCGCGTGCGCCTGCTATTCCTGACCGTCTACGCCTACCGCCATGACAACCGCGAGGAATGGAAGAACGGTTGCCTGCAACGCATCAGCGCCCGCACCGACGACAATGGCGACCGCATTGCCGTCGACGGCGAACGCAGCGTACATGAGTTCGTGCTGAGAACGCCCGAGGGAGAAACTTCGCTGCCATCCTGCGTGCAGAGTTTCGCGTACTGGGATCCGCGGATCCTCGAGGCCACGCGGCTGCTGAATGCCCAGAATGGCGAATACATGGACATCCGGGTCGAATCGCTCGGCCCCGACAGCGTACCCGTACGCGGCATAGAGGTCGAGGCCGATCGCTACCGCCTGGTCAGCGGCGATATCGGCATCGATCTCTGGTACTCCCCCCGGCGCGAATGGCTGGCGCTGGAATCCACCACCGAAAATGGCGCGCGCCTGCGCTATCGCATCGAATGAGGATTGTCATGGAACGGTTGCCAAAGATACTCATGAGTCCGCTGCTGCTCGCGCTGACGGCGTGCGCCGCGGTGCCGCCGATGCAGACCGTCGATCACGTCGATCTCGATCGCTTCATGGGCGACTGGTACGTGATCGCGAACATTCCGACCTTCCTCGAACGGGGTGCCCACAACGCGATCGAGTCCTACCGGCTGAACGACGATGGCACGATCGCGACGACCTTCACCTTTCTCGCCGGCGGATTCGACGGCAAGCTGCGCACCTTCCGCCCGACCGGCTTCGTCCAGGACACGGAGACCAACGCCCTGTGGGGCATGCAATTCATCTGGCCGATCAAGGCCGATTTCCGCGTGATCTGGCTAGACGATGACTATCGCCACACGATCATCGGACGCGCAAAACGCGACTATGTCTGGATCATGGCGCGCGAGCCGTCGATCCCGGACGAGATCTACGAGGAGATGATCGTGTTCCTCAATGACATCGGTTATGACACCCACCTGATCCAGCAGGTACCCCAGCAGTGGGATGCCCCGGCGGAGGGCACGCCATGAGGCTCAGGATCGCGGTCATCGGCGGCGGGATCTCCGGCAATGTCGCTGTGGCCGAACTGCATCGCGCGCATGACGTCACGCTGTTCGAGGCCGCGACATACATCGGCGGCCACAGCCACACCCACGACATCGAATGGGAAGGCCGCTCCTATGCAATCGACACCGGATTCATCGTCTTCAATCACCGGACCTATCCTGAATTCACGCGCCTGTTGCGCTCGCTCGACGTTGCAATCCAACCCTCGCCGATGAGTTTCAGCGTCAAGTGCGAGCAGAGCGGCCTCGAATACTGCGGCGCCGGGTTCAATGCCCTGTTCGCCCAGCGCGGGAATCTCATCCGCCCGGGCTTCTGGGGCATGTTGCGCGATATCCTGCGCTTCAACCGCGAAGCGCCCGCGCTGCTGGACAGCGACGACAATGACATCAGTCTGGGCGATTTTCTGGCCGCGGGCGCCTATGGTCGCCGCTTCATCGAACACTACCTGGTGCCGATGGGCGCGGCGATCTGGTCGGCCAGTCCCGACGACATGCAGCGATTCCCCGCCCGCTTCGTCATCCGCTTCTTCGACAATCACGGGTTGCTGAGCGTCTTCGATCAACCGCAGTGGCAGGTGATACGGGGCGGCTCGCGGGAGTATGTCCGCCGGCTGGTCGCGCCATTCGCCGACCGCATCCGCACCGGCGCGCCGGTCGAGGGCATCGCGCGCCGCGGCGGCAAGGTCATCGTACGCGCCCGCGGCCACGCGCCGGAGACCTTCGATCATGTCTTCATCGCGACGCACAGCGACCAGGCCCTGCGCATGCTCGACGAGCCGACCCGCGAGGAGCGCGCGATCCTCGGCGCGATCCCCTATCAGCGCAATGAGGCGGTGCTGCATGTCGATGCCAACGTGCTGCCGCGCCGTCGCGCCGCCTGGGCGGCATGGAACTATCACATCCTGCCGGAAGGCCACGGCCGGGTCGCGGTCAGCTACAACATGAACATCCTGCAGGGCCTCGAGGCCCCGGTCCAGTTCTGCGTCACGCTCAACAACAGCGCCGCCATCGACCCGGCCCGCGTCTTGCGCACGATGATCTATGAGCATCCGGTCTTCACCCCGTCCGCAGTCGCGGCGCAGCGCCGCAAGGAGGAGATCGACGGCATCCGCAATACCTGGTATTGCGGGGCCTACTGGCGCAACGGCTTTCACGAGGACGGCGTCGTCAGCGCCCTCGACGCGGTCGACAAATTCAGGAATCGCATCGATGAACAGCTGCCTGTACGAAGGTCGGCTTAGGCACCGGCGTTTCACCCCGCGCCCGCACGCGTTCGAGTATCGCGTGTGTTACGCCTTTCTCGACCTCGATGAACTCGACCGGGTGTTCGCAGGGCGCTGGCTGTGGTCGACGCAGCGGCCGGCGCCGGTGCGCTTCCGTCGCGAGGACTATCTCGGCGACCCCGCCACCCCGCTGAAGGCGGCGGTCAGCGCGCGGGTACGCGAGGCGACCGGCCTGGCCGCCGACGGCCCGGTGCGCCTGCTGACCCATCTGCGCCATTTCGGCCATGTCTTCAACCCGGTCAGCTTCTACTTCTGTTACGACAGCGAAGATCGCGAAGTGATTGCCATCGTCGCCGAGGTCACCAACACGCCGTGGGGCCAGCGCCATGCCTACGTCCTCGAGCGGCCGGCCAGCGCCGCGCCCTCCTCGCCGCTGTTGCGCTTCGAACTGGCCAAGGACTTTCATATCTCGCCGTTCATGCCGATGGACCTGCGTTATGACTGGCGCTTCCTGTTGCCGGGCGAGCGCTTGTCCGTGCACATGGAGAACCATGACGCCAACGGCAAGCTGTTCGACGCGACGCTGGCCCTGGAACGCCGGCCCGTCGACGCCCTGCACTGCGCCCGCGCGCTGGCCCGTTACCCGCTGATGCCGCTCCGCGTCGTCACGGCGATCTACTGGCAGGCGTTGCGCCTGTGGCTGAAGCGCACGCCCTTTTACCCCCACCCGGATTCGACCGGCACACCACACGGAGACGTCGGCAAGACGAGGCACCCATGAAATCGACATCCAACCATTCATCCGCCCAGGCGATTGACGGCAATCCTCCACGCGGCGGTCTGCTCGACGCCCTGGCCCGCAGGATCATCCTTTCGCGTCTGCAGCAACTGCGGGCCGGTCGTATCGTGATCGAGGAGAACGGCGCGAGCCAGTCTTTCGGACAGATCGGGACGCAATGCCCGCTCAGCGCGACGATCCATGTCCACGATCCGCGCTTCTACAGCGATATTGCCTACGGGGGATCGATCGGCGCCGGCGAAGCCTGGATGGCCGGGCACTGGAGTACCGACGATCTGACCGCGCTGGTGCGGATCGCGCTGCGGAACCAGGACTTCCTCTCGGGTCTCGACGGCGGAATCGCGGCGCTGAACCTGCCGGTGCGCAGCCTGCTGCACTGGCTGAACCGCAATACGCGCCGCGGTTCGCGGCGAAACATCTCGGCGCATTACGATCTCGGCAATGACCTGTTCTCTCTGATGCTGGATGAAACGATGATGTACTCGAGCGCGATCTACGCGGACGAATCGATGGATCTCCACAGCGCGCAGCTGCATCGCCTCGATCAGATCTGCCGCAAGCTCGAACTCGGACCCGGCGACCATCTGCTGGAAATCGGCACCGGCTGGGGCGGGCTCGCGATCCACGCGGCGCGCGAGCACGGCTGCCGTGTCACCACCACGACGATCTCCCGGGAACAGCATGCGCTCGCGGTCGAGCGCGTCGCCGCGGCCGGCTTGTCGGACCGCGTCACCGTGCTGATGCAGGACTACCGGGATCTCGATGGACAGTATGACAAGCTGGTCT
>CAYLKC010000070.1:0-9856 GCA_964384095.1 uncultured Chromatiales bacterium | reverse complement strand
TGTAGGCAAACGCATCCTGCTCGCGAACAAGGAGGCGCTGGTGATGGCCGGCCGTTTGTTCATGGACGAGGTCAGGACGCACGGCGCCGAGCTGCTGCCGATCGACAGCGAACACAACGCGGTCTTCCAGTGCCTGCCCGAGGGCTGGCGTCACGGTCTGACCGTCACCGGCGTGCGCCGGATCCTGCTGACCTCTTCCGGTGGGCCGTTTCGCGCCTTGCCGCTCGCCGCGCTGCATGATGTCGATCCCGATCAGGCCTGCGCCCATCCGAACTGGGTCATGGGGCGCAAGATCTCGGTCGATTCGGCAACGATGATGAACAAGGGGCTCGAGGTCATCGAGGCCTGCTGGCTGTTCGATGCCGATCCCGACATCGTCGATGTCGTCGTGCATCCGCAGAGCGTCATCCATTCTCTGGTCGAGTATATCGACGGCTCGCTGCTGGCGCAGCTCGCTGCGCCCGACATGCGCGTGCCGATTGCTCATGCGCTGGCCTGGCCCGGGCGCATGACGTCAGGCGCCGAGCGCCTCGACCTCGCCACGGTCGGCCGGCTCGACTTCGAGGCGCCCGACCCGGAGCGCTTTCCCTGTCTGCGTTACGCCTATGACGCCGCCCGCGCCGGCGGCACGGTGCCGGCGATCATGAACGCCGCCAACGAGGTCGCGGTCCAGGCCTTTCTCGACCGGCGCCTGGCCTTCACAGGCATCCCGCGGGTCATCGACGAGACCCTGCAGGCAGTGTCTCCCCGTGCCGCGGACTCGCTCGAGACCATACTTCAGGACGACCGCCGTGCGCGCGAGCACGCCGGCGCGCTGGTCACCAGGATGGCGGCGGCCTCGTGATGAGCGGCATCCTGTCCTCGATATTTTTCTTCGTCATCGCAATCGGCGTGCTGGTGACCTTTCATGAATACGGACATTACCTCGTCGCGCGCCGCCTCGGCGTCAAGGTGCTGCGCTTCTCGGTCGGTTTCGGCAAGCCGCTGTGGGGCGTGCGGCGCGGCCCGGACCAGACCGAGTTCGTCATCGCCGCGCTGCCCCTGGGCGGCTATGTGCAGATGCTCGACGAGCGCGAAGGCCCGGTCGCGGAGCACGAACGCCACCGCGCCTTCAATCGCCAGTCGCTGGCGCGCCGCAGCGCGATCATCGCGGCGGGTCCGCTGTTCAATTTCCTGTTCGCCATCGTCGCCTACTGGCTGGTCTTTGTGATCGGCATCGCCGGCGTCAAGCCGATGGTCGGCGAGGTCTTCGAGAACTCGATCGCCGCCAGCGGCGGCTTCGAGAAGGGTGATCTGATCGTGCAGATCGACGACCGCGAAGTCTCGACCTGGGGCGCGGCCTTTCTCGAACTCCTCGACCGCAGCCTGGCGCGCGAACGTGTCCATATTGCCGTCATCGACGCCGACGAGCGGCCGATGGATCGGGTGCTCGATTTCGGCGCGCTCGCCGCCGACACCGATCGCGCCGACCTGCTCGAGAATATCGGGTTCCGCATGTACCGCCCGGTGGTCCCCGCGGTCGTTGGCGTCATCGAGGCAGGCGGGGCGGCCGACCGCGCCGGCCTGCGTCCGCAGGATCGTGTGATCGCGGTTGAAGGCCGCGAGGTTACCGAGTGGGAGGAATGGGTCGAGATCGTCCGTCGTCATCCGGAGCAGCTGCTCGCGATCACGGTGCTGCGGGAGGGGGGCACGCAGATGCTGGAGCTGCGGCCGGCGCGCGTGCAGACCGATCACGGCGATATCGGTCGCATCGGCGCCGCGGTCAGTCTGCCGGAGGAAATTTTCGAGTCGATGCGCGCGACCGAGCGCTATGGCATCGGCGGCGGATTCACCGCGGCGCTGACGCGCACCTGGGACATGACGCGCCTGACCGGCAATATCCTCGTCAATATGATCACCGGTAATGTCGCGCTGTCGAATCTCGGCGGTCCTGTGCGTATCGCCCAGTATGCCGGCACCTCGGCTGAGGCCGGGCTGGTGCAATTCGTCACCTTTCTGGCCCTGATCAGCATCAGTCTCGGTGTGCTCAATCTGTTGCCGATACCGGTGCTCGATGGCGGGCACCTGCTGTACAATCTGGTCGAGTTCGTGAAGGGCAGCCCGTTGTCGGAACAGGCACAGGCAGTCGGACAGAAGATCGGCATCGCCATGCTGATCGGAATCATGATACTGGCGTTATATAATGACATTCTCCATCTCAGCGGATGAGCCGCGCTTGAGCTGTACGGAATCAAGCACCTGATGATCTCCCTGCGTTACAGACTGATTGCCCTGTCGCTGGGCCTGCTCGCTGCGTTGCGCGTGTGGGCGCTCGACCCGTTCACGATCGCGGATATCCGTGTGGATGGTCTCGAACGCATCTCACTCGGCACCGTGCTGAACTACGTCCCGGTCAGCGTCGGCGACAGCTTCGAGGAAGCGCGCGCAGCCGCCGTCATCCGCGCGCTGTTCGAGACCGGGTTCTTCGATGACGTCAGCCTGGCGGTCGATGGCGACGCATTGTTGATCACCCTGCGCGAGCGGCCGACGATCGCGTCGATCACGATTTCCGGCAACAAGGACATCAAGACCGAACAGCTGACTGAGGCGCTGGGCTCGATCGGTCTCGCCGAGGGCCGGGTGTTCGATCGTTCCTCGCTGGAGCGCATGAAGATCGAACTGGAGCGCCAGTATTTCAGCCAGGGCAAATACGGCGTCAGCGTCGACTCCCGCATCGACGAGCTCGAAAACAACCGCGTTGATGTCGCCATCGAGATCGAGGAGGGCGATGTCGCCCGTATTGCGCGCATCTCGGTCACCGGCAATCGCGCCTGGCCGGGTAACGAGCTGCTCGCCGGTTTCCAGCTCGGCCCGCCGCGGATGTTCGGTTTCTTTTCCGACAACGACCAGTATTCGCGGCGCATGCTCTCGGGCGACCTCGAGACGCTGCGTTCGCACTATCTCGATAACGGCTATATCAATTTCGCGATCGATTCCACCCAGGTGTCGATCACCCCGGACAAGCGCGAGGTCCATATCACCGTCAATGTCACCGAGGGGGAGCAGTACACGGTATCGGAGATCCGCCTGGCCGGCGATCTGATCGTGCCGGAAGAGGAGCTGCGCGCGCTGATCGCGCTTGAGCCCGGTGACATCTTCTCGCGGAGGCTGGTACAGCAGAGCGCCAGCGCGATCAGCGACCGCCTCGGGCTCGAGGGCTATGCCTTTTCGAACGTCAATCCGACCCCCAGGCCCGATGACGAGGCCCGCGAGGTCGCCCTGACCTTTGTCGTCGATCCGGGTCGGCGTATCTATGTTCGCCGCATCAACGTGTCCGGCAACCTCAAGACCGAGGACGAGGTCGTGCGCCGTGAAATCCGCCAGATGGAGGGCGGCTGGATCTCCACCGACATGGTCAATCGTTCGCGAACGCGCCTGCTGCGGCTCGGCTTTTTCGAGGAGGCCGGCGTCGAGACCCCGGCCGTCCCCGGCGTGCCGGACCAGGTCGATGTCGAGTTCAGCGTCAGCGAACGGCCGTCGGGCACGCTGATGGCCGGTATCGGCTATTCGCAGTCGCAGGGTGTGCTGGTCAATGCCAGCGTCAGCCAGGACAATATCTTCGGCACCGGCAAGCGCGTCAGCGCGACGGTCAACAACAGCACCTTCCAGCGTATCTACAGCTTCTCCTACACCAATCCCTATTACACGCTGGATGGCGTCAGCCGCGGGATCAGCCTGTTCAGCCGCCGTACCGACGCCGGGGCGCTCGATATCGCCGACTTCAGCACCGATGTCCACGGTTTCAGCGTCGATTACGGCATTCCGGTCAGCGAGTTCAGCACGGCGAGCCTCGCCATCGGTTACGAGAACACCCGCCTCAACACCAACCAGAACACGCCGCAGGAATTCCTCGATTTCATCGACACCAATGCCCGGCGCTTCGATATCTACAAGTTCCGCACCGGCATCTCGCGCGATACCCGCAACCGCGCGATCCTCGCCGACGAGGGCACGCTGCATAGCCTCACCACCGAGATCGCGCTGCCCGGCAGCGGGCTCGAATACTGGAAGCTGCGCTACCGCGGCCTCGGCTATATCCCGCTGTTCGCCGACCTCAACCTGTTGCTCAAGGGCGAGATCGGCTATGGCGACAGTTACGGCGATACCACCGGGCTGCCGTTCTTCGAAAACTTCTATGCCGGCGGGCCGGATTCCGTGCGCGGCTATCGCGCCAGCACGCTCGGACCGCGCTCGCTGAACCGACCGCTCGGCGGCTCCTTCAAGACCACCGGCAGCGTCGAGCTGATCTTCCCGATGCCCTTCGCCCGGGACAATAACTCGTTGCGCCTGAGCACCTTTTTTGATATTGGTAATGTCTTCGACGGGACCGGAAACTTCGAAACCGGGGAACTGCGTTCCTCCGTCGGCCTGTCCGTCATCTGGTATACGCCGATCGCGCCGATGACCTTCAGTCTGGCGAGGACGCTGAACGACAAGCCTGGCGACGATACCGAATCCTTCCAGTTTACGCTGGGATCCTTCTTCTTCTGATGACACACCGGAGTACGACATTGAAGCCTATCCTGACGGCCGTCCTCGTGGCGGCATGCTGGCTGACGGCGGTCCTGCCGCTGCAGGCCGCCGACCTGAAGCTCGGCTACGTGGACGCGATGCGCCTCCTCGAGGACGCGCCGCAGGCGCGTGACGCGACCGAACGTCTGCAGCGGGAGTTCGCCTCGCGCGAGGAGGAGATCGCCAGCGCGCAGGCCGATGTGATGCGCATGGAGGACCGCCTCAACCGCGATGGGCCGGTCATGTCCGAGGCTGAGCGCCGCGACATGGGGCTCGATGTGCTGTCGAAGAAACGCGAGCTGCGGCGCATGCAGGAAGAGTTTCGCGAGGACGTCAATATCCGCCGCAGCGACGCGCTCGGGAATCTGCAGGAACTGATCAAGGAGACGATCCAGGAGGTCGGTGACGCCGGCGGATACCACCTGATCTTCTTTGAGGGCATCGCCTACGCGGATGACAGCCTGGATATCACTGACCTGGTACTCGAAGGCCTGACCAAGCGCTACCAGGCCGCAACGCCACAGCGGCGCTAGACCTGCGCGACGCCAGGAGGCGCGGCATTGGCGTACAGCCTCGGACAACTCGCTGAACGCTTCGCTTGCGAGCTGCAGGGTGATTCCGACTGCCTGATCCGCGCGGTGGCGCCGCTCGACCGCGCCGGCGATGGCGAGATCGCGTTTCTTGCCAATCCGAAGTTTCGTGAGCAGCTGGCGACCTCGCGCGCCGCTGCGGTGATCGTCGCGCCGCGGCACCGCGACGAGTGTCCGCGCAACGCACTGCTGACGCCCCGGCCCTACGCCATCTACGCCCGTGTCGCCCAGTTGCTGTATCCCGATCCACCTGCCGCTGCCGGTGTTCACCCGTCGGCGGTGGTCGGTTCCGGCGCGGAGATCGATGTCACGGCGTCGATCGGTCCCTGCGCGGTGATCGGCGCCGGCGCCCGCATCGGACCCGCCTGCGTGGTTGGTGCCGGCTGCGTCATCGGCGAAGGCGCCAGTATCGGCGCGGCGAGCCGCCTGGCCCCGAGGGTCACCGTCTGCGCCGGTGTCGTCATCGGGCAACGCGCGCGCATCCAGCCCGGCGCGGTCATCGGCGGCGACGGCTTCGGTTACGCGAACGACGACGGCGCCTGGGTCCGCATCCCGCAGATCGGCAGGGTGCTGATCTGCGACGATGTCGATATCGGCGCCAACACCACCATCGACCGCGGCGCGCTCGGCGATACTGTGATCGAGGAGGGTGTGAAACTGGATAATCAGATCCAGATTGCCCACAATGTGCGCATCGGCGCCCATACCGCGATCGCCGGTTGTACCGGCATCGCCGGCAGCACGACGATCGGTCGGCGTTGCGCGATCGGCGGCGGCGTGGGCATCAGCGGCCACCTGGAAATTGCCGATGACGTCCAGATCACCGGCACGACCTTCGTCAGCCAGTCGATCACGGAGAAGGGCAGTTATTCCTCCGGCATGCCGATGGAACTGACCTCGGCATGGCGCAGGAACTTCATACGCATGAAGCAACTCGACGAAACGGTGCGGCGGATATCTGCGCTGGAGCGGCGGCTGGATTCGATCAACGAAGACCCGGATGCGAGTCAGGGAAAAAGGTAAACAGCGCATGAACAGCAAAGAGCAGGGATCCGGCGTGGCTGAGGACGAGGTCATGCACATCCACGAGATCCTCGACCGCCTGCCGCACCGTTATCCGTTTCTGCTGATCGACCGGGTCACGCGCTACCGCGCCGGCGAGGCGCTGACCGCGATCAAGAACGTCACCTATAACGAGCCGTTCTTCACCGGGCACTTCCCGGTCCGACCGGTCATGCCCGGCGTGCTGCTGCTCGAGGCCATGGCCCAGGCTACCGGGATCCTCGCATTCCGCACCTCCAACACGCGGCCGAGCGACGGCACGCTGTATTACCTGGTCGGCATCGACAAGGCCCGCTTCAAGAAGCCGGTCGTGCCGGGTGACCAGGTCGTCATCGACGTGACCCTGAGCCGCGCGGTGCGCAACATCTGGTTTTTCGCGACCGAGGCGCGCGTCGACGGCCAGGTCGTCGCCAGCGCCGACATGATGTGCGCGGCCAAGGACATCGAGGATTGATTGATCCGCGCGCCATCGTCGATCCTGGCGCCATCCTTGCGGATGACGTCGAGGTCGGTCCCTTCTCGATCATCGGCGCCGATGTCGAGATCGGACCCGGCTGCCACATAGGACCGCATGTCGTCATCAAGGGGCCGACCCGCATCGGCCGCGACAACCGGATCTACCAGTTCGCGTCGATCGGCGAGGCCTCCCAGGACAAGAAGTACAAGGGCGAGCGCACCATCCTCGAGATCGGCGACCGCAACGTCATCCGCGAATATGTGACGATGCATCTCGGCACGGTGCAGGGCGGCGGCGTGACACGGGTCGGCAACGACAATCTGTTCATGGTCGGCGTCCATGTCGCCCATGACTGCATCATCGGCAATCACACGATCCTTGCCAACAACACCGCGCTCGCCGGCCATGTGATCATCGAGGATCATGTAATCCTCGGTGGCTACACCCTGGTCCACCAGTTCTGCGCCATCGGCGCGCATGCCTTCTCATCGGTTGCCAGCGTGATCACCCGTGACGTGCCGCCGTTCGTGCTGGTGTCCGGCCACATGGCAAAGCCCTGCGGCCTCAACAGCGAGGGGCTGCGCCGGCGCGGCTTCAGCGACGAGTCCCGGCGCCTGCTGCGCCGCGCTTACCGGATCTTGTACCGATCGAATCTGCCGCTCTCGAAGGCCCTCGGCGAGCTCCGCGCGCTCGCATCCGGGTGTCCCGAGGCCGGCGCGATCGCGGATTTCGTCGAGCGTTCGCAGCGCGGCATCGTGCGCTGAGGCGCGGGCGATGCTGCGCGTCGGCCTGGTCGCGGGTGAAGCCTCGGGCGATCTGCTCGGTGAAGGCCTGATCCACGCAATACGCGAACGGGTGCCCGATGTCCGCTTCGAGGGTGTTGCCGGTCCGCGCATGATCGCCGCCGGCTGCGAGGCCCTCTATCCGATGGAGCGCCTGTCGGTGATGGGGCTCGTCGAGGTGCTCGGCCGTTACCGCGAACTCCATCGCATGCGCGAGCGGCTCAGCGGCCATTTCACTGCGAATCCCCCTGACGTGTTCGTCGGCATCGACGCGCCGGATTTCAACCTCGGCCTCGAGGCCCGGCTCAAGGCGCGCGGCATTCCGTCCGCCCATTACGTCAGCCCGACCGTATGGGCCTGGCGCCGCAACCGCCTGCGCAAGATCGGCGCCTCGGTGAACCTGATGCTGACATTGTTTCCGTTCGAGGCCGCGCTCTATGAAGAACGCGGCATCCCGGTGCGCTACGTCGGCCATCCCTTCGCCGATGCGATCCCGCCGGGTGTCGACACGCGCGCGGCACGCGCCGGTCTCGGCCTGCCCGACGATGGTGAGTGGATCGCATTGCTGCCGGGCAGTCGCGAATCCGAGGTGCGCAGTCTGGCGCCGTCCTTCATCGGCGCGGCGCGCTGGTGTCTCGAGCGCCGGCCTGGTCTGCGTTTCGCGGTACCGCTGGTCAACGCCCGGGTGCGCACACTGTTCGAGGCCGCGCTCGCCTCCGATCCGACGCTGCCGGTGACGCTGTTCGACGGACGCGCCCGCGAGGTCATGGCCGCAGCCGATGCGGTGTTGCTCGCGAGCGGCACCGCATCGCTGGAGGCGATGCTGCTCGAGCGGCCGATGGTGGTCGCCTACCGGGTCTCGCCATTGACCTACTGGATCGGCCGGCGCCTGCTCTATGTCGACAATGTCGCGATGCCGAACCTGCTCGCGGGCGAGCAGGTGGCGCCGGAGTTCATCCAGGACGCGGCGACACCGGAGGCCCTTGGCGGCGCGCTGCTGCGCTACCTCGAGGTCCCCGCCGCCGCCCGCCGGGTGCGCGAGCGCTTCGCGTTCCTGCATGACGCCCTGCGCCAGGGCGCCAATGCCCGCGCCGCGGAGGCCGTCATTGCCCTGGCGCGCGGCCGTATCGAGGGGGCGGCGTGATCCCGGCGCCCCCGGATCCCGCCGACGGACTCGCGGCCGGCGTCGACGAGGCGGGGCGGGGGCCGCTGGCCGGCCCGGTCATCGCCGCCGCGGTGATCCTCGACCCGGCGCGGCCGATTGCCGGACTCGCCGATTCCAAGCTGCTGAGCGCGGCCCGGCGGGAACGCCTGGTGGTCGAGATCGAGTCCCGCGCGCTGGCCTTTGCCCTCGGGCGCGCCGAGGTCGGGGAAATCGATGACCTGAATATCCTGCAGGCGACCCTGCTGGCGATGCAGCGCGCGGTCGCTGCGCTCGACCCCGCCCCCGAACGCGCCTTCATCGATGGCAACCGCTGTCCGCGCCTGGGCTGCCCGGCGATCGCGGTCGTGCAGGGCGACCGCAAGATCGCGGCGATCGCCGCCGCGTCGATCCTCGCCAAGGTCGCCCGCGACCGCGAGATGTGCGCCCTCGATGCCGATTATCCCGGCTACGGCTTCGCCCGTCACAAGGGCTACCCGACCAGCGACCACCTGGCGGCGCTGGCGGCGCTCGGGGTCACGCCGGCGCACCGGCGCAGCTTCGCGCCGGTGCGGGCATTAATTGGGTAAAATAGCCGCCATGCCGCCCCCGTTCGTCCATCTCCACCTGCACACCGATTACTCGCTGATCGACGGCCTCGTCGGCATCAAGCCGCTGTTCAGGTCCGTGGCCGCGGCCGGCATGGGGGCGGTCGCGCTGACCGACCAGTGCAATCTGTTCGCGATGGTCAAGTTCTACAAGGCGGCGATCGAGGCCGGGGTCAAGCCGATCATCGGGGTCGACCTGTGGCTGCACAACGACGCCGGACCGAAACAGCCACACCGCATCCTGCTGCTGTGCCAGGACAGAAACGGTTATCTGAACCTGAACCGGCTGGTGACCCGCGCCTACGTCGAGGGCCAGCGCCATCCCTACCCGGTGGTGCGCCGCGAGTGGGTCAGCGAGGCCGCGGACGGTCTGATCCTGCTGGCGGGCCGGCATTCAGACCTCGGCCAGGCCCTACTCGCCGGGCGCAGCGACGAGGCCGGCGCGCTGCTCGACGGCTGGCGTCGCGACTTCCCGGACCGCTGCTATCTCGAGCTGGTCCGCAGCGGCCGTACCGACGAGGAACGTTTCATCCACGACGCGGTCGAGCTGGCGCTGGCGTGGCAGGCGCCGGTGGTCGCGACCAACGACGTCCGCTTTCTCGCCAGTGACGATTTCGAGGCGCACGAGGCCCGGGTCTGCATACACGAGGGCCGCACCCTGGACG
>CAYLKC010000069.1:0-10258 GCA_964384095.1 uncultured Chromatiales bacterium | reverse complement strand
TCGCTGTTCGATTTCGACCGCATCAGCGCCCTGTTCGCCGGCGGCATGTTCAATATGTGCTTCGATGCGATGCACGCGGTGACCGGCCCCTATGCCACCGAGATCCTCGAGCACCGCCTCGGTGCGCTGCCCGGCACGGTCATCAACGCAACCCCGCTGCATGATTTCGGCGGCGGCCATCCGGATCCGAACCTGACCTATGCCGCCGAACTGGTCGAAATCATGTATGCGCCGAGTGCGCCCGACCTTGGCACCGCATCGGACGGCGACGGCGACCGCAACATGATCCTCGGCCGCCGTTTCTTCGTGACGCCGAGCGACAGCATCGCGATCCTCGCCGCCAATGCCGGGGTCGCGCCGGGCTACCGGGAGCCCCTGGCCGGCGTCGCGCGCTCGATGCCGACAAGCCGCGCCCTCGATCGCGTCGCCGAGCGCCTGGGCATCCCCTGCTATGAGACGCCGACCGGCTGGAAATACTTCGGCAACCTGCTCGACAGCGGACGCATCACGCTGTGCGGCGAGGAGAGCTTCGGCGCGGGTTCGAGCCATCTGCGCGAAAAGGACGGTCTGTGGGCGGTGCTGTTCTGGCTCAACATCCTCGCGGTCCGGCATTGCTCGGTCGAGCAGATCGTCCGCGAGCATTGGGCCAGCTTCGGCCGCAATTACTACACCCGGCATGACTACGAGATGATCGAGAGCAGCGTCGCGGAGGAGATGATGGAAGCGCTGCGGCGCAAGGTTGCGCGGCTCTCCGGTCAGCCGCTTGGCGACCATGCCGTCGCGTTTGCCGATGACTTCGCCTATACCGACCCGGTCGATGGCTCACTGACCAGCGGCCAGGGACTACGTCTCGGCTTCAACGACGGCTCCCGCATCGTCTATCGCCTGTCCGGCACCGGCACCGAGGGGGCGACGCTGCGCATCTACATCGAGAAATACGTCTCGGCGCCCGACCGCCTCGGCCACGACCCCCGCGAGGTGCTGGCCGACCTGATCGCGATCGCGAATCGGGTCTCGGGCGTACTGGAGCGCACCGGCCGCGGCGGCCCGACCGTGATCACCTGACGCCATGCAATTCATCCGGTCTTTTTCATCAATCGGCATTGGCGATATCGCCCAGGTCGGCGGCAAGAATGCCTCGCTCGGCGAGATGGTCAACGCGCTGTCGGCACAGGGCGTCAGGATCCCCGACGGCTTCGCGATCACAGCCGACGGCTACCGGCATTTCCTCGAACACAACAACCTGACGGCGCGCATCAGCGAGGCGCTCGGGCGCCTCGATGTCGCCGACGTCAAGGCGCTGGCCTATACCGGCGCACTGATCCGCGAATGGATCATGTACAGCGACCTGCCCGAGGATCTCGCCGAGGAGATCGTCACGGCCTATCGCGCCCTCGGAGAGCAGTACGGACCGAATCCAGACGTCGCGGTGCGCAGCTCGGCGACCGCCGAGGACCTGCCGGCGGCCTCGTTCGCCGGCCAGCAGGATACCTATCTGAACATCCGTGGCGTCCCCCACCTGCTGACGACCTGCCGCCAGGTATTCGGTTCTCTGTTCACCGACCGCGCGATCTCCTATCGCGCGCATCACGGTTTTGCGCACATGGATGTCGCGCTGTCGATCGGCATCCAGAAGATGGTGCGCGCCGACCTCGGCGCCTCCGGCGTGATCTTCACGATCGACACCGAAACCGGCTTCCGCGACGTCGTCTTCATCACCTCGGCCTATGGCCTCGGCGAGAACATCGTCCAGGGCAAGGTCAACCCGGACGAGTTCTATGTCTTCAAGCCGATGCTGGAGCGCGGTTATCGCCCGATCATCAAGCGCCAGCTCGGCGAAAAGGCGATCAAGATGATCTACACCGGCGATACCGCCGCCGGCATCTCCACGCGCAATGTCCGTGTACGCCGCGAGGAACGCGAGCGCTTCTCGCTCGGCGACGACGAAATACTCGACCTCGCGCGCTGGGCCGTGGCCATCGAGAAGCACTATACGGAGAAGGCCGGCCGGCCGATGCCGATGGATATCGAATGGGCGAAGGACGGCCGCAGCGGCGAGCTGTTCATCGTGCAGGCGCGACCCGAGACCGTGCAATCGCGTGCCGATGCCGGTTTTCACGAGGCCTACCGGCTGAAATCCCGTGGCAAGCTGATCGTCGCGGGCAAGAGCGTCGGCGGACGCATCGCGACCGGCCGCGCGCGGGTGATCTTCGAGGCCGCCCAGATGAGCGAACTGCAGCCTGGCGAGATCCTGGTCACGGACATCACCGACCCCGACTGGGAGCCGGTCATGAAGATCGCCGCGGCGATCGTCACCAATCGCGGCGGGCGCACCTGTCATGCCGCGATCGTCGCCCGCGAGCTCGGCATCCCGGCCGTGGTCGGCTGCGGCGAGGCGACCCAGCTGATCGCGAATGGCGCCGAGATCACCGTCTCCTGCGCCGAGGGCGATACCGGCCATATCTATGAAGGCGCACTGGAATACGAGAGAAAGCGCATCGACCTGTCCAGCGACCGCCGACCGCGCACGAAGATCATGATGAACGTCGGCAATCCCGAGCAGGCCTTCGCCAGCTCGAGGCTGCCGAATGACGGCGTCGGTCTCGCCCGTCTCGAATTCATCATCAATAACAGCATTCGCATTCATCCGCGCGCGTTGCTCGAGTACGACGGACTCGACGAGAAGACCCGTGGCGAGATCGACCGCATCGTCGCCGGCTACCCGGATCGCCGCGAGTTCTATATCCGGCGCCTCGCCGAGGGCGTCGGCATGATCGCGGCGGCCTACTGGCCGAAGCCGGTGATCGTGCGCCTGAGCGACTTCAAATCGAATGAATACGCCTCGCTGATCGGCGGCGCCGGATTCGAGCCGCAGGAAGAGAACCCGATGATCGGATGGCGCGGCGCCGGCCGCTATTCCTCGGCGTCGTTCGCGGCCTGTTTCGCGCTCGAGTGCGCGGCGATGAAGGCCGTCCGCGAGGTGATCGGGCTCGACAACGTCGCGCTGATGGTGCCGTTCGTGCGCACCGTGCAGGAAGGAAAGGACGTGCTCGCGCTGCTCGAACAGCATGGCCTCAGGCGCGGCGACAACGGCCTCAAGGTCTACATGATGTGCGAGATCCCATCGAACCCGCTGCTCGCCGACCGCTTTCTCTACCATTTCGACGGCTTCTCGATCGGCTCGAACGACCTGACGCAATTGACGCTCGGCGTCGATCGCGATTCCGGCATCGTGACCGGCTTCGACGAACGCGATGAGGCGGTGCTGAAACTGATGGAGATGGCAATCACGGCCTGCCGCGCGCGCGGCAAGTACATCGGCATCTGCGGACAGGCGCCGTCGGACTATCCCGACCTCACCCGCTGGCTGGTCGAACACGGCATCGATTCGATTTCGCTCAATGCCGACAGCGTGATCCCGATGACCCAGGTCGTCCTCGATCTCGAGGCGCAGCCCGGACCTCAGTAGAGCACGAACTCCCAGCTGAAGATCGATGTGTAGCCACCCTGGCCAAGCGCACGCGGGCGCTTGCTGACTTCGAGTTTCAGCGCATTCGACTCGCTGAGGTCGTAGCGCAGCGCGGCCACGTCGCGCTTGTCGGTGCCGTTGACGCCCCGGTTCAGCAGGCGCGGATGGGTGAAATAGGGATCGTCATCGTCATAGTCGAGGCGTTCATGGCGGACGGTCGCCAGCAGCCGCTCGGCCAGGTCGTAGCTCAACTGAACGAACCAGGCGTAAGCGGTATGCTTGCCGCCATCGCCGACGCCGGGCTGCGCGTCGTTCTCCAGCCGGAAACCCTCGGCAAGCAGATGGAAGCCGCGATAGTCATAGCGGAGATCCAGGCCGATGAGGGTCTGGCGTACGAGCGTTTCTCCGCGCGGCAGCAGTTTGCAGGGAGGTCCCTGGACGCTCACAGTTCCGGGGCAGGGGATCACCGCCGGGCCTGACAGGTCGGTATCGGCTGCTGACTCCAGCACATCATTCACCATGAACGAAATACCGGGCTTGAACGGCGTACCGAAGGCGTCATGGCTAAGTCGGGCGAAAGCCGACTTGCTGTCGCTGAGGTCGGCTCGGTTCGGTATCACCAGCGTGCGATTACCGCCGCCGGGCCCCGTATTGATCGTATTGCTGTTCGCGATCCCCAACTCATACTGGAGATCCCATGCGATGTCGCCCTCAGCCATCAACCCGATCAGGTGCATCGGCACGATCGAGTTCGCCGAGCGCTCGAAGCCGAGGATGAACGGCCGGGTCACGGTCGGCTTCAGCAGCTTGCCGTGATGGAATTGCCGGCTCCACCAGCCGATCGGCGTATGAAAGCGCCCGATGCCGATCCGGTGATCGTCGGAGATATCGCGCATGATATAGAAGCGCTGGATCTCGATATCAAAGGTGTTGTTGCCGGTCAGGACCTCCATCTCGAACAGCGCATGCGTCCGGTCGTCGATGCGCTGTGACGCATAGAAATCCAGGTGCCCCAGTCGAAAAGAAGCGTTGCCGTTCTCCGTCTTGATTAGACCGAGATCGCCGAAGATGCCGAGATCGAGGGCATGGACCGGACCGGCAGTGCCCGCGGCGAGCATCGCAGCGGCAAACGCGCCGGCCAGCATGTTTGATGTTCTCACCATGTTTCCACCTGTATTCCGGTTGCCCCGCTAGTACATCACGAAGGCCCAGCTCACGAACCAGGTCGTCGAACTGCTGCCGAACTGGCGATTGCGCGCGTTCATCTCCAGCAGCAGGGCATTCGATTCGCTGAAGTCATAGCGCAAGGCGACCACATTGCGCTTCTCGGTGCCGATATGCCCCCTGCCGACCAGCCGCGGGTGCATGAAATACGGGTCGGCTGCACCGAGCCCCGCTGCGTCTCTTTCGACCCTGGCCGCGGTAGTGTCGAAGTCGAGCCCCTCATGGCGGTAGGTCAGCTTGACGCGCTCGGTAGCCTGATAGCCGAACTGCGCGAACCAGGCATCGGCCTTGTGCCGGCGGCCGTCGCCGACACCCGGACTTGCCTCATTGACGAAATGGTAGTACTCCGCCATCACGTCGAAGCGGTCGCGCTGGTAGCGGAAATCGAGGCCATAGACCATCTGGTCGACCAGCGGCTCGCCACGGACAAGTAGACCACCATCGTTCGCCGATTCCAGCACCTTGTTCCGCATCACGAACACGCCGGGCTTGAATGGCGCGTCAAATCGACCATAGTGGATGCGGCCGAACAGCGACTTGTCGGAACTGAGATCGGCGCGATTCGGCACTGCAAGCCGCTCCACCGCCGACGACGAGTCGATCGTATTGCTGTTCGCGATCGCGGCTTCATAACGCAGGCCGGCAGGCAGATCGCCCTCGGCAAGGACACCGATCAGATGCGTCGGCACGATCGCGTTGTCGCTGCCCTCGAAGCTGAGGATGAACGGACGGGAAACGGTGTCCTGCAGCAGGATGCCGTGATGAAAATGCCGGTTCCAGTAGCCGAGCGGGGTATGGAAGCGGCCGGCGCCGACATTCAACGCATCGGTAAACTCGCGCATGACCCAGAAGCGCTGGATCTCGACCGTGATATCGCCCCCGGAAAAGGTCTGGAACTGCAGTTCGAACAGTGCGCGCGTGCTGTCGTCGATATACTGCGCGGCATACAGATCCAGACTGCCGAGACGAAAGCTCGGCTCGCTGGATGAAACATTCGAATGCGACAGGCTCATGTCGCCGAACACGCCAACATCGAGGGCAGCGGCGTTGCCACAGCCGAGCATCGATGCCAGCGCCGCCGCCGATAGAACCGACCCCTTATGCCGCATGATCATTTCTCTGTATCTCCGGATTCATGCACCGTTCAACGAGCCTGTCCGTTTACCTGCTGATGGCGCAACAGCACCTTGACCGTATCGTCGGTCATGCTGGCGCTGATATAGGCGATACGTCCGTGGCCCGCGGCAACCCAGCGCACGACCGAGCGCTCGTCAGGCCGCGTCTCCGGCGGCGACCCCTTGCCGGTAAAGATGCGCTTGGCCCAGTAGGCCCGCATCTGTCCGGGGTCCCTGCCGATGATGTCGATATAGAAGCGGTCCCTGACCGGATGGCCGACCGGCAGGTCGATGATCTCGACCCGGGTGCCATTGCCAAGCTGCACGGTCTTGCCGAGATAGAGATCCCGGATCGTCTGCTCGCTCAGCGCCTGGACACCGAGCGCAGGATGGCCGATGACGACGACCTCGCCCTCGGCGGCGGCCGGCGCTGACAGCAATGCCAGCAACAGGGCCAGCAACGCCAGCACGCAGCACGGCCGCGCCCATCCACGGAAGGGTCGCTCGTCCCTCATTGTCGATTGGCCGGTAGAAGGAGGCATGACATTCAGGGTTATCGGACCCGCGGGCGGATGGCTTGACCATTCTCTGGCCCCGATCCGCGCCCCGCGCCCGGTTGCGTTCAGACATCGCTCGTCTCTGCCACAGCGCCGGCCCGGAGTCCGAGGACGAGATCCATCACATTGGTATTACCCGGCCCGGTATATATCAGGTCGCCGGCAAGATCAAGGAAGGCGCCGGCATCGGCCCGCCGCAGGCAGTCCTCCGGATCGAGTCCGACGCGGCACCCACGGGCGAGGGTGCCGCCATCGATCAGCGCGCCGGCCGCGCCACCTGTCCCGTCTCTGCCATCCGTGCCGGCCGCGAGGAGATAGAGGTCATCGCGACCGGCGATGGCGGTCGCGGCGGCGAGCGCGAGGCTCTGGCAACGACCGCCGCGTCCCGGGCTCTCCGGCAGCGACACGACCGTCTCGCCGCCCTGTATCTGCAGTCCTGGCGCTGCGACTGACAGCCGGGCGGCCAGCGCATGACCGGCCTCGATGGCCTCGCCTTCGAGCAGCCCCGGCGCGAGACTGACCCGGTACCCCAGCGCGCGACCGCGGGCGGCCGCCGCGATACAGGCATCGCGCACGGTCACGATCACCTGCGTCTCGACCGGCGCGCCGGCGCGGGGCGGCGCCGAGGCCCCGGAGAGCCTGTCGCGCAGCCAGTCCGGGAGCCGCGATTCGATCCCGGCCGGGAGCGCCTCGTCCACAGCAGCCGTCAGCAGGCCGGAGCCGATCACCGCCGGGTCGTCGCCCGGGACATCGGAGATCAGCAGTTGCAACGTGCGCTGGCCTCGCAGGCAGGCGGCCAGGCGGCCACCCTTGATCCGCGACAGGCGCGCCCGGATCCGGTTGACGATCCCGATCGGCAGACCCGAACCGAGCAGCCATTGATAGGCGCGGCGGAGCTCCGCAAGCTCGATCCCGGACCGCGGCGCCTCGACCATGGCCGAGGTCCCGCCGGAGACCAGGAACAGCAGCGTGGCGGCGGGGGGCGTTGTTTCGACGAACTCGATCAGCGCCTCGCCGGCCGCCAGGCTTTGGCGGTCCGGGACCGGATGGGCGGCCTCGATGATCCTGGCCGACAAACCGGCAGGACCGGGGTCATGGCCCCGACCCGTGACGATCAGCGCGGACTCAATGCCGGCGCCGAGCGTCTCGAAGGCGCCGCGCGTCATCGCGCCGGCGGCCTTGCCGAGCGCGACGACACGCACCGGGGCATCGAGGACGGCGCCGGCCAGCGCGGCGCGGACGCGGGCCGCGCCGGACACCGCGGCCAGCGCATGACGGTAGATATTGAGGAGGTCGCGGCGGCAGGCGCCGCGATCAGGTCCAGGAGTCGGCCCGCGCACCGGTGGCGGGGGGCCGGCCATCATCGCTCAGGCCCGGGACTTCCCGAGCGCGGCGAAACCGCGCCGCAGGTCTTTCCGGAGATCGCCGACCTCCTCGAGGCCGACGGATATGCGCACGAGGCCGTCGCCAATACCGGCCGCGGCGCGCGCCTCCGGGTCCAGACGGCCATGGGTCGTCGTCGCAGGGTGGGTGATGGTCGAACGGGCGCCGCCGAGATTTGCGGTGATCGAGATCAGCCGCATTGCATTGATGAAACGCCAGGCATCCTCACGCCCGCCCCGCAACTCGAAGGCGAGCAGTCCGCCACCGGCCGATTGCTGGCGCTGCACCAGTTCGCGCTGGGGATGATCGGGCAGGCCGGCATAGTGCACACGACGCACCGCAGGCTGTTCGGCGATCCAGCCGGCCAGTGCGCCGGCCGACTCACTGTGTGCCTGCATCCTGATCCGGAGCGTCTCCAGCCCCTTCAGGAATACCCAGGCATTGAACGGGCTCAGACAGGGACCGGCGGTGCGCAGCACGCCATAGATCTCTTCGCCGACCAGCGCCTCGCTGCCGATGACCGCGCCACCGACGCAGCGTCCCTGGCCGTCGAGATACTTCGTCGCCGACAGCACGACGAGATCGGCGCCATGCTCGAGTGGTCGCTGCAGCGCCGCGGTGCATACCGTATTGTCGACGACCAGCAGCGCGCCATGGGCATGGGCGATTCGCGCCAGTCCGGCGATGTCGGCGACCTCGGCGAGCGGATTCGCCGGCGTCTCCACGAACAGCATCCGCGTCGACGGCCGCAGCGCCGCCTGCCAGGCCGCATGATCGGTCAGCGCGACGAAGGTCGTCTCGATGCCGAAGCGGGCGAAGTGCCGGGCAAACAGCAGCGCGGTGCTGCCGAACACGCCATGCGCGCAGACGATGTGATCGCCCGACCTGAGCAGGCCGAGTCCGACGGCGAGGATCGCCGACATCCCGGACGAGGTTGCGACGCAGCGTTCGCCACCCTCCAGCGCGGCCAAGCGACGCTCGAAGGCATTGACGGTGGGATTGGTGAAGCGGGAATAGATGTTGCCGGGCTCCGCCCCGGAGAAACGCGCAGCGGCCTGCTCGGCGCTGTCGAACACGAAACTCGAAGTCGTGAAGATCGGCTCGGACTGCTCGCCCTCCGGCGTGCGCACACGTCCGGCGTGCACGCTCCGGGTCGCGAAACCGTCATCCCCTGCACCGTCATCCATCATGGATTGCCCTCCGAATTGCCGCCTGGCGCCGGACTACAGCGCGATCACGCTGTTGCCGCTGCGGCGACCTCCGCCGGCGCGCTTCGCGCGACTGGCGTCATTGCGCCGGCTCTCGAGGCTGTCGAGATAGTCGCGGGTGACGTCGCCGGTCACGTATTCCCCGCTGAAGCACGAGGTGTCGAAGCGATGGATGCCCTTGTTGCCCTTGCCGACGGCCCTGACCAGGTCATCGAGGTCCTGGTAGATCACGCGGTCGGCGCCGATTTCGCGGGCAACCTCGTCGACGGTGCGGTTGTGCGCGATCAGCTCGCTCGCTGCCGGCATGTCGATGCCGTAGACGTTCGGGTAGCGCACCGGCGGCGCCGCGGATGCGAAATAGACCTTTTTTGCGCCGGCGTCGCGCGCCATGCGGATGATTTCCTGCGAGGTCGTGCCGCGGACGATCGAATCATCGACCAGCAGCACGCTCTTGCCGCGGAACTCGAGATCGATCGCATTGAGCTTCTGCCTCACCGAGCGCTTGCGCATCTGCTGGCCCGGCATGATGAAGGTACGGCCGATATAGCGATTCTTGATGAAGCCTTCGCGATAGTTGACGCCCAGCTCGTTGGCGAGCGCGAGCGCCGCGGTGCGGCTGGTATCGGGAATCGGGATCACGACATCGATATCGTGATCGGGAAATTCCCGGCGGATCTTGCCGGCCAGGCGTTCACCCATGCGCAGCCGCGCCTTGTAGACGTAAATGTCGTCGATCACCGAATCCGGTCGCGCCAGGTAGACGTATTCGAAGATGCACGGGGTATGCACCGGGTTGTCGGCGCACTGACGACTGTGCAGCTTGCCATCGAGCGTGATGAATACCGCCTCGCCCGGCTCTATGTCGCGCACCAGTTCGAAGTCGAGCACGTCGAGGGCGACGCTCTCCGAGGCGATCATGTATTCGACGCCTTCCGGGGTCTCGCGCCGGCCGAAGACGACCGGGCGGATGCCGTTGGGATCGCGGAAACCGAGCACGCCATAGCCGGTGATCATCGCCACCGCGGCATAGCCGCCGCGGCAGCGCCGATGCACGCCGGCGACCGCATCGAAGATATCATCCTCATCGATGCGCAGCTTGCCGCTCTTCTGCAGCTCATGCGCAAAGACGTTGAGCAGCACCTCGGAATCGGATTCGGTATTGATATGCCGCTTGTCCTCGCGGAACAGATCGTCCTTGAGCTTCTCGGCATTGGTCAGGTTGCCGTTGTGGGCCAGCGCGATGCCGTAGGGAGAATTGACATAGAACGGCTGCGCCTCCGACGAGGTCTCGCAGCCGGCGGT
>CAYLKC010000068.1:0-10779 GCA_964384095.1 uncultured Chromatiales bacterium | reverse complement strand
GCGTCAAGCCGGACCTGACCACGCTCGGCAAGATCATCGGCGGCGGCCTGCCGGTCGGCGCCTTCGGCGGTCGCCGCGAGATCATGGAGAAGATCGCGCCGCTCGGTCCGGTCTACCAGGCCGGCACGCTGTCCGGCAACCCGGTGGCGATGGCGGCCGGACTCGCGACACTGCAGGAAGTCACGCGCGGCGACTTCTACGAGAATCTCGGCGCGACGACCAAGCGCATCGCCGAGGGCCTCGCGACCCGCGCGAAGGCCTTCAACATCCCGCTGCGCGTCAATTACGTCGGCGGCATGTTCGGCCTGTTCTTCAGCGAGGACGAGCGCATCGAGAACTACGCCCAGGTCACCAACAGCAACCTCGACCGCTTCCGCCTGTTCTTCCACGGCATGCTCGAGCAAGGGGTGTACCTCGCGCCGTCTCCGTACGAGGCCTGTTTCGTATCGTCGGCGCACGGCCAGCCGGAGATCAAGCGCACGATGATCGCGGCAGAGCAGGTGTTCTCGGGGCTCTGATCGATGCCTGCCGGTCTTGCAGTCAGCGCCGGTATCGCCGCGCTGGCGTTCTGGCTGGCCGCCGTTCCTGTCACGGCCTTCGCCGCCGGCAGCGGCGAGAGCGTCACGCTGCGCCTGCCGCCGGGACAAGCGACGGATGCGCTGTACCTGCGGCCCGGCGGACCGCATGCGCTCGCAACCACCGCGCTCGACTTCGAGGCCTTCGACGCGACCGGCGCCGGCGACCGATTGTTCGTCGCTGCCGGTGATGACGGGCTGATCGTGCTCGCACTGCAGGCAGACGGCCCGCCGCGCGAGACCGCGCGGCTCGCGCTCGACGGTCCGGCGACGAAGCTGCGCATCACCGGAGACATCGCCTGGCTGATCGGTCCGCTCGGCCTGACCTCGGTCGACATCGGCGTGCCGGACGACCCGGCGGTGATCGCGCACTATCCGACGCCGTCGACGCCGGTCGACTTCGCGCTCGGCGACGGCCTCGCCTGGCTGTTGCTGCCGCGCGAGATCCTGACCTTCGACGTGTCGATGCCCGGCTTCCCGATCCTCGTCGGCCGCAGCGGCCTGCATTTCGCCGCGCGCGCGCTCGAGGTCCACGGCAACCGGGTCTATCTCGCCGCCGGCGCCGCGGGACTGATCAGCTTCGATCGCCGGCAACCGCCGCCGCGCGCGGCCGGCTACCGACCCGGCGGCGCGGTCCATGACCTCGCCCTCGCCGGCGACCGCATCGTCATCGCGACCGATGACGGCATCACGCTGGTCGAGGGCGCAGGCGTCGCCGGCCTGCGCTGGCTCGGCAGCTTCCGCACCGCACAACCGGTCGAACGCGTCGCGGTCGCCGGCGACCAGGCGACGATCCGAACCGCCGATCACCGTCTGTGGCTACTCGACATCGCCAATCCCGATGCGATCCGCATCGAGGCGCTGCTCGCGCGCGACTGCTGCGAGGCCTGGCAGCATCATGGCCGTCATGCCTTCGTGCTGTCCGGCGACATGATGTCGATCCTCGATACCGGCGTGCCGACGCCGCAGCTCGGCAACGAGGGGCTCGCCTTCGGCCAGGGCGTCAATCTCGGCGGCCAGCGCCGCGTGTTCATCGACGGCGATATCGCCTATGTCGCCGACTGGTTCGCGGGTCTGCACCTGTACGCGGTCGAGGACCCCGCGCGCCCCCGGCTGCTGGCGAGCCTGAACACCGACGGCTCGGCCAAGGGCGTCGTCGTACGCGACGGCATCGCCTTCGTCGCCGATGACGATCACGGCCTGCAGGTCGTCGACGTGCGCGATCCGAGTGAACCGCGCCTGGTCGCGAACCTGCTGCTGCCCGGGCTCGCCTATACCCCAGTGCTCGACGGCGAGCTGCTGTGGCTGGCCTCGCACTACGGCGGCGTGCTCGCGATCGACATCAATGATCCCGCCGCGCCGCGACTGGTCGCGCATTACGAGATTCCGGGCAGGACCTGGTCGCTGCGCGTGCGCGACGGCATCGCCTATGTCGCCGCCGACGAGGCCGGCCTGCTGATCATCGACATCCGCGATCCGGCAACGCCGCGCATACTCGGCAGCTACGCGCCCGGCGGCCGCGCCGAGGACGTCGTGATCGCCGGGTCGCTGGCCTATGTCGCCTTCTTCGATGATGGCGTGCATGTCGTCGATATCGACGATCCGGCGCAGCCACGCCCGCGCGCACAACTGACGACGCCGGGCAACGCGCGCGGACTCGACCTCGACGGCGACCGGCTCTATGTCGCCGACTGGCGCGCCGGCGTGCTGATCGTCGACGTCAGCGATCCGCGTGAGCCGCGCATCCGCGGACACTACGACAGCGACGGCGCCGCCTGGGGCGTGCAGGCGAACGGCACCGGCGTGTTCGTCGCCGACTGGTGGGGCGGCGTCACGCTGCTCGACGCGGCGGAGGCCGAGCGGCCGCGGGCGATCGGTCATTATCCGCCGCGCACGCCGGTCGCGGCGGTCGCGACCCGCGATCGTTTCGCGTTCGTGCTGCATGAAGACAGCGGCCTGCAGGTCTTCGATATCGACAATGCACTGAATCCGACCTGGATGACGGGACTCGACATCCCCGGCGCGCGCGCGATGGTCGCCGGCGATCGCCATGCCGCGGTGCTGGCGCGCGACGACACGCTTGTGATCGTCGACCTCGTCGATCCCTGGCGCCCGCGCATCCGCGAGCGGTTCGACGCCGGACGCGATGCGCTCGGCCTGCGCGCGGCCGGCGACGGGTGGATGATTGTCGGGTCTTCCGGCCTCACGCTCGTCGATCCGCGCAGCGGGGACAGGCAGCGCATCGCGATCGATGGCGTCGTGCGTGATGCGGCCTGGTCAGGCGGGCAGTTGCTGGTCGCGACCGCGGACGGCCTGCGCGTGATCGACCGCGATCACGGCGTCACGTCCTCGATAGAACTCGCAGGCATTACGCGCATCGTCGCCGGGCGCGATCATATCGTCGTGCATATCGAGAATGAGGGGCTGCGCGTACTGTCGCCGTCACTCAGCGAACACGCGCGTCTGGCGCCGAGCGACGCGATCACCGACCTGCGGATCGACGGCGATACCTTGCTGGCCGCGACGGCGGCCCCCGCGGTACTGGGCTTCGACCTCGCGGAGGCGGAACGGCCCCGCCTGGTCACCTCAATTGCATTGCAGGGCGCGGCCACCGGTCTGCACCTGCACGACGGCACGCTGTATCTGTCCGGGCAACCGCAAATGATCGCGCTGACGCTACCCGCGCCGGCCCGCATCGCGGCGGAAGGAGACGACCGCATCGTCCTCCACCTGCCCGACGGCCTCGCCCCCGGCGCCTGGGACCTCGCGGTCGCCGGCTCGCCGCTGCCCGGCCCGGTGCTGCGCCACAGCGCCGTCGAGATCGCGCCGCTGCGCTTCGGTCGCCCGCAACTCAGCCCCGAACAGTTCGAGGCCCTGCGGCAGCAGCACCTGCAACAATCGCAGTGACCGGCAAGACCGGAGATGCCTGCGAAGGCCTCGCGCCGGTCTGCACTCGCCAGGTACGCGTGCTGGTCCTCGGTTCGATGCCGGGCGCGGAATCGCTGCGCCGCGGCGAATACTACGCCCACCCGCGCAACCTGTTCTGGGACTTCATCGAGGAGCTGCTCGCGATCCCGCGCGCGCTGCCGTATCGTGAGCGCCTGCGGCGGCTGAACCGTTGCGGCGTCGCGCTGTGGGACGTCGCCGCACAGTGCCGGCGTCGCGGCAGTCTCGATGCCGCGATCGAGCGGGCCTCGGTGATCCCCAACGACTTCGCCGGCCTGTTCCCGCGCCTGCCGGCCCTGCGTGCGATCGGCTTCAACGGCCGCGCCGCGGCAGAGCTCTATACGCGTCTCGTACTGCCGAGCCTCGATGCGCGCTGGCAGCGCATCGAACGCATCGAGCTGCCCTCCACCAGCCCCGCCAATGCCTCGATCCCCCGCGCCAACAAGCGCACCTGCTGGTCCACCCTCCTCACCCCGAACGGGGTTTGCGGAACAGGATCACGGTGGGGCTGAGGAGATCGGCGTGGAGGGCGTGGCGGTCGGCGATCCAGGCGATCGTCGCCGGGGCGTGGAAGGCGACATGGGTGGGGTCGTCCTTGTAGTACCAGCGGTCGAAGTCGATGTCGTCGGTGAGCAGGGCGGTCATCACGCCGAGCCATCCGCCCGGCTTCAGCAGGCCGGCCAGGCGCGACCAGTCGCGCGCCGGGTCGCAGAAATGCTCGACGGTTTCGCTGCAGGTGACGAAGTCGTAGCTGTGACGCAGCACCCCGGGGGCGTCGGCATAATAAGGATCGTAGAGTTGCATCCGGTAGCCGGCCTCCTCGAACATCCGCGACAGCGTCGGCCCCGGGCCGCAGCCGAAATCGAGACCGGCGGCGCCGGGCGGGAGGCGCGCGCGCAAGGGCTCATACAGCGCGGACAGAAAGCGGCGGTAGCCGGAGTCGGAGGGGTCGTTATTGTGCAGGTCGTAGCGTTGCCGCTCGGCCTCGCGATCGAGGTGCTGCGCGCGCGGCACATGCACCAGCGCGCAGACGGTGCAGCGCAGGTAGTCACGACGGCCGTCGCTGCGCCAGGGCGCGCTTTCGCCGTGACACAAGGGGCATGGCGCGGCAGGTGCGGCGCGTTCGGCATCCTGTATACTCATGCGTCGACCTTGTTACGAACCACGCATTTCAATCGAGGTGATCCATGCCTTCTTTCGATGCCGTCTCGGAAGTGGATATGCACGAGGCGCACAATGCCGTCGACCAGGCTAACCGCGAGGTCGGCAACCGCTTCGATTTCAAGGGCACGGACTCGCGCTATGAACAGGACGACGCGGTCATCACGCTGCACAGTCAGACCGAATTTCAGCTGCAGCAGATGCTCGACATTCTACAGGACAAGCTGACCCGGCGCGGCATCGACATCGCCTGCCTGAAGATCGACGACCCCGAGATCGCCGGCCAGCGCGCGCGCCAGCGGGTGACGCTGCGCCAGGGCCTCGAGGCCCCGCTCGCGAAGCAGATCGTCCAGGCCATCAAGCAGAGCAAGCTCAAGGTGCAGGCCTCGATCATGGGCGACCGCGTGCGCGTCAGCGGCAAGAAGAAGGACGACCTGCAGAAGACCATCGCGTTGCTGCGGGAGCTGAAGGTCGAGTTGCCGCTGCAGTACATCAATTTTCGGGAGTGACTCGCTGCGCTCGCATCCCCCCCTGCCCCCCTTCGCAAGCGAAGGGGGGGTGATCTAGTCCTGGAGCATCAGCATTCTCAGGGCGACCGCAACCAGTAGCAGCGCGAACAGCCGCTTCAACAATTTCACCGGCAGCGTGTGGGTCAGGTGCGCGCCGAGCGGAGCGGTCACGACGCTCGCGGCGGCGATCGCAAGCGCCGCGGGCCAGTGGATGTAGCCGGTGTTGCCGGGCGGCAGGTCGGTGGCGCCGAGGCCTGCGATCAGGTAGGCGAGCGTGCCGGCCACCGCGATCGGCAGGCCGCAGGCGGCCGAGGTCGCGATCGCGTTGCGCAACGGCGTGTTGCACCAGAGCAGGAACGGCGTGGTCAGCGTGCCGCCGCCGATGCCGACCAGCATCGACAGGCCACCGATGCCGGCGCCCGCGGCGGTCATGCCGGGCATTCCCGGCAGGCCGCGGCTCGGCGACGGCTGTAGGCCAAGGATCATCTGCAACGCGATCAGCAGGACAAAGCAGACGAAGACGTAGCGCAATGCCTCGCTGCCGACCGCCTCGGCAAAGGCGACACCGAGCGCGGCGCCGAGCACGATGCCCGGCGTCAGCCGCAGACACACCGGCCACAGGATCGCGCGATGGCGCTGGTGGCCCCAGATCGATGCGAGCGCGGTCACCGAGATCGTCGCCAGCGAGGTGCCGAGCGCGACCTGCATCATCGCATCGACCGCGAAGCCCTGCGCGGTGAAGATGAACACCAGCACCGGCACGATGATGAGACCGCCGCCGATGCCGAACAGCCCGGCAAGCAGGCCGGTGCAGGCGCCGAGCAGCAGATACAGCAGGATCAGCGTCGTCATTCGCGCGGTGAATACGGCGGGCATGCGCCGGCGGCGCGCCCCGCATCGACGCCGACGCGCGCGCTAGCCAATCCAGACCGTCTTGATGTTGATGAACTCGCGCAGGCCGTGGACCGACAGCTCGCGGCCGTAGCCGGAATCCTTGATGCCGCCGAAGGGCAGACGCGGGTCGCTCTTGACGATGCCGTTGACGAAGGCGCCGCCGCACTGCAAGCGGCGCGCGATCGTCTCGCCGCGGGCGAGATCCTTGGTCCACACGCTGCCGCCGAGGCCGAAGCGCGAGGCGTTGGCGACGGCGACGGCCTCGTCGGCGTCGCGCACGCGGATCACGCCGGCAACCGGGCCGAACAGTTCCTCATCGAAGGCGGGCATGCCGGCGGCGACGCGATCGAGGATGGTTGCCGGATAGTAATAGCCGGCGCCGGACAACGGCGCGCCGCCGGTAATGATCTCCGCGCCGAGCGCGACGCTCCGCTGCACCTGATCATGCAGCTCGTCGCGCAGGTCGGCGCGGGCGAGCGGCGCGAGCCGGGTGGCGGCGTCGAGCGGATCGCCGGTCACGAGTGCGCTTGTGGCCTCGCGGAAGGCGGCGACAAACGCATCGGCGACCGCATCGACGACGATGAAGCGCTTGGCCGCGATGCAGCTCTGCCCGGCATTCATGAAGCGCGCGGCGACGGCGTTCTTCACAGTCAGTGCGAGATCCGCATCTTCGAGCACGATGAAGGCATCCGACCCGCCGAGTTCGAGCACGGTCTTCTTCAACGCTGCGCCGGCGGTGGCCGCGACCTGGCGGCCGGCCGGTTCGCTGCCGGTCAGCGTCACCGCGCGCACGCGCGGGTCCTCGATGACGCGGGCGACGCCGGAGGCGGGGATCATCAACGTCGTGAACACGCCGTCAGGCGCGCCGGCCTCGCGCAGGACCTTATCGATTGCGAGCGCGCATTGCGGGACGTTCGACGCGTGCTTGAGCAGCGCGACATTGCCGGCGACGAGCGCCGGCGCCGCGAAGCGGAAGACCTGCCAGAACGGGAAATTCCACGGCATCACCGCGAGCACCGGCCCGAGCGGCTGCCAGGCGATGAAGCTGCGCGCGGCATCGGAGGCGATCGCCTCGTCGGCGAGGAATTCGCCGGCATGATCGGCGTAGTACTCGCAGCCCAGCGCGCATTTATCGATCTCGGCGCGGGCCTCGCCGATCAGCTTGCCCATCTCGAGCGTGATCAGCCGCGCGAGCTCGTCCCGCTGCGCGCGCAGCACGCCGGCCGCCGCGCGCAACAGTGCGGAGCGCCGTTCCAGCGGCGTCCCGGCCCAGCGCGGGGCCATGCCGGCCGCGGTGGCGAGCGCGGCCTCGACGCGGGTCTCGTCCCACGCATCGAAGCTGCCGAGCCTGCGTCCGTCGGCCGGATTGATCGATTCGAAGGCCATTGCAACCCGAAGCTTAGCACAGGCGGCGCTGACAAGGCCGACCGGCTGGACTAGAATCACGGATCATCGATCGTACGGAGGAAGCAGCGCATGCCAGTGATATTCGAGCGGGCCGTGAAGCCGAGGATCTGCGTGCTCGGCGGCACCGGCTTCGTCGGCCAGAATCTCGCCGCACTGCTCGCGGATCGCGGCTACCGTGTCCGTATCCCGACTCGCCGCAGCGAGCGCCACCGCGCGCTGCGCGTGCTGCCCGGCGTCGAGGTGGTACAGGCGGACATCCACGACACCGCCGAGCTACGCCGATTGCTGAGCGGTTGCGAGGCGGCGGTGAATCTGGCGGCGATCCTGAACGAGCGCAAGAAGGGTGATTTCGACGCGATGCACGTGAAGCTGGCGCGCAATCTCGCCCACGCCTGCGAGGAGGCCGGCGTCGAGCGGCTGCTGCACATGAGCGCGCTGAACGCCGGCGCCGGCGAGAGCCGCTACCTGAAGACCAAGGGCGAGGGCGAGGACCTGGTCCACGACTTCAGCAAGCTCGCAGTGACGAGCTTCCGGCCATCGGTGATCTTCGGCCCCGACGATCACTTCTTCAATCGCTTCGCGAGGCTGCTGAAGATCTCGCCGCTGATGTTTCCGCTCGCCTGCCCGCATGCGCGTTTCGCGCCGGTGTTCGTCGGCGATGTCGTGCATGCGATGCTGTATGCACTGGAGCATCCGGTGACGATCGGCCAGCGTTATGATCTCTGCGGTCCGCGCGCGTATTCACTGCTGCGACTGGTCCGCTACACTGCGGGGCTCCTCGGCCTCCGGCGCAACATCGTCGCGCTCGGCGACGGCGCCTCGCGCCTGCAGGCGCGCTTCATGGGTCTCTTGCCCGGCCAGCCGTTCACGATGGACAACTACCTGTCGATGCAGACCGACGCAGTCTGCCGCGACGGCTTTCCGCGGCTGTTCCGTATCGAGCCAGCGGCAATCGCGTCGATCGTCCCGCTCTATCTCGGCCACGACGACCAGCGCAGCCGCTTCGATGCCTGGCGACGCGTTGCGCGCCATTCCTATTGAATGAAGATCTACGTCGTCGGCGGCGCGGTGCGTGACCGGATGCTCGGGCTGCCGGTCAAGGATCGCGACTGGGTCGTCGTCGGCGCGACGCCGGAAGAGATGCTGCGCAAGGGCTATCGCCAGGTCGGCAAGGACTTTCCGGTCTTCCTGCACCCGAAGACCCATGAGGAGTACGCGCTCGCCCGCACCGAGCGCAAGACCGGCCCGGGCTATACCGGTTTCTCGGTCCATGCCGCGCCCGATGTCACGCTCGAGGAGGACCTGATCCGCCGCGACCTGACCATCAACGCGATGGCCGAGGACGAGGACGGCGTGCTGATCGATCCGTACGGCGGCGCCGCCGACATCGAACGACGCGTGCTGCGCCATGTCTCGCCGGCCTTCGCCGAGGATCCGCTGCGTATCCTGCGCGTCGCGCGTTTTTCCGCGCGCTTCTCGCCGCTCGGCTTCATCGTCGCCGAGGAGACGCTGCTGCTGATGCGCGCGATCGTCGACGCCGGCGAGGTTGCGTCGCTGGTGCCGGAACGGGTCTGGCAGGAGACCGCGCGCGCGCTGTCAGAGGCGCAACCGTCGGCCTATTTCGAGGTGCTGCACGCCTGCGGCGCGCTCGCGGTCATTGCGCCGGAGATCGACCGCCTGTGGGGCGTGCCGCAGTCGCCGGAACATCACCCCGAGATCGACACCGGCGTCCATACGATGATGGTGCTGGAGGCGGCCGCGCGCCTGACGGACGAACCTGCGGTGCGTTTCGCGGCGCTGACGCATGACCTTGGCAAGGGCACGACACCGGCCGCGGAATGGCCGCGTCATGCCGGGCACGAGGAGCGCAGCGTCGCACTGGTCGGCGAGCTGTGCGCGCGCCTGCGCGTGCCGAACGAGCATCGCGAACTGGCGCTGCTGACCGCGCGCTATCACGGCGACTGTCATCGCGCGCTGGAGATCCCGCCCGGCGCGGTGCTCGCGCTGCTGGAAGGCGTCGATGCCTTTCGCCGGCCCGGCCGTTTCGAGCAATTCCTGCTCGCCTGCGAGGCCGATTCGCGCGGGCGGCCGGGTTACGAGACGCTCGACTACCCGCAGGCGGCCTGGCTCAGGCGCGCACGCGAGGCCGCTGCCGACATCAGCGGCGCCGAACTGTCGCGCACCGGGCTGACCGGCAAGGCGCTCGGCACGGCCTTGTCCGATCAGCGCGTCGGCGCGATCGCCAGGCTCGCGTACGCGGAAGGCCGCGCCGCGACGTGAACGCCTTGCGCGGTTTCGCCACTCTGCTGGCGGGACTGGCGCTGCTGTCCGGATGCGCGACGATCCCGGCCCCCGAGACGCGCAACGGCGTCGCCTTCGTCGTCGCCGATGACGGTTCGCTCGCGGCGCGCTATGCGCCGGCCGTCGTCCCCGAGTATCCCGCCGCATCGTACAATCGCATCGGCCACCCGGCTGCCGACTATGACGCACGCGGACGCGAACGCATCTTCGTCGACCCCGCGCGGCCCGCGGTCTATTTCCAGCAGCGCGAATTCACGACCGCGCATCATCGCTACACGAACCTGGTCTATCGCGTGCATTTCGAGCGCGTGCCGCTCAGCCTGGTCCCGTTCCACCTGACCGCCGGGCGCAATTCGGGTTTGCTGTTCATCGTCACGCTCGACGAGGCCGAACGCCCGCTGCTGCTGACGACGGTGCACACCTGCGGCTGCTATCTCGCCTTCGTGCCGACGCAGCACCTGCCACGAGAGCACTGGCCGGCCGGGCGTGACGGCGGCGAGCAGCGCGTGTTCGGTATCCGCCTGCCGGGACTGATCGACTGGCCGGACGCGGACGATCACCGCCTGCTGATCCATACCCGGCACGGCACGCATCGCGTCCGGGACGTCGGCGTCGCGAGCAGCGCGATGCTGGCGGAGGAATTCGAGCGGGTCGAGGCGGAGTTATTGCCGATGGAGGCGTTGAAGGCGCTGCCGCTCGACGACGGCAGGACGGCCTCGTTCTACCACGACCGCGGCCTGCGCAAGGGTTATGTCCGCGGCGCGACCAAGCCGTTCGAACTCCTGTTCATGAGCTGGTGGAGCCTCGACCTGCATGTCGGCGTCGACAAGGAGTTCGGCGACCGCGACGAAACCGGCACGGTGTTCTACACCAGCCTCAAGCCCTGGGCGCGCAGCGCCTCGGACCTGTGGCGATTCGGGGAATTTCTCGACTACTGGGGCTGGCGGTTGCCGTGACATCCCCCCTGCCCCCCTTCGCAAGCGAAG
>CAYLKC010000067.1:0-10815 GCA_964384095.1 uncultured Chromatiales bacterium | reverse complement strand
TCGTCGTGCGCTTCCGCGTCGACGGCGTGCTGCGCGAGGTGCTGGAGCCGTCGCGGGTGCTGGCGCCGGTCCTGGTCTCGCGCGTCAAGGTCATGGCGGAGCTCGACATCGCCGAGAAACGCCTGCCGCAGGACGGCCGCATCTCGCTGCGCATCGCCGGCCGCGCGGTCGATGTGCGCGTATCGACGCTGCCCTGCGGTCACGGCGAGCGTGTCGTAATGCGTCTGCTCGACAAGCAGGCCGGCCGCCTCGATCTCGAGCACCTCGGCATGGCGAAGGAGAACCTGCGTCAGATCGAACGCATCATCCATCGCCCGCACGGCATCATCCTCGTCACCGGACCGACCGGTTCGGGCAAGACGACCTCGCTGTACGCGATGCTGACCCGGCTCAATGACAAGCGCTCGAACATCATGACCGTCGAGGATCCGATCGAGTACTACCTGGACGGCGTCAGCCAGACCCAGGTGCAGACGCGCATCGAGATGACCTTTGCGCGCGGGCTGCGCGCCATCCTGCGCCAGGATCCGGACATCGTCATGGTCGGCGAGATCCGCGATCTCGAGACTGCCGAGATCGCGGTGCAGGCGAGCCTGACCGGTCATCTGGTGCTGTCGACGCTGCACACCAACAGCGCGATCGGCGCGGTGACGCGTCTGCATGATATGGGCGTCGAGCCGTTCCTGCTGTCGTCGAGCCTGATCGGCGTGCTCGCCCAGCGACTGGTGCGCCTGCTGTGCCCGCACTGCAAGCGGCCCCATGAAGCCAGCGCCACCGAATGTCTCGAGCTCGGCGTGTCGGCAGACGCGCCGCCGACGCTGTACTCGGCGGTCGGCTGCGCAAAATGCAACCAGATCGGCTACCAGGGCCGCACTGCGATCTTCGAGGTCATCGATGTCAATGACCGCCTGCGGCGGATGATCCACGACCAGGCGTCGGAGCAGGAACTCGCGGCCTACGCCCACAGCCGCACCCCGAGCATCTACCAGGACGGAATCCGCCGCGTCCTCAACGGTGATACGACGCATGAGGAAGTGCTGCGCGTCACCCACGAATCCGAACAGGGCTGAGGCCGCGGATGGGCGCCTACGAATACACCGCGCTGGATTCCGGCGGACGCGAGCGCAAGGGCATCCTCGAGGGTGACACCGCGCGCCAGATCCGCCAGTCGCTGCGCGACAAGGGCTGGGCACCGCTCGCCGTCACCGAGATCACCGAACAGAACCAGGAGCGCGCGCGCCGCTGGACGCTGTTCCAGCGCGGTGCCAGCGCCGCCGACATCGCATTGATCACGCGCCAGTTTGCAACCCTGGTGCGCTCGGGTCTGCCGATCGAGGAGGCGCTACGCGCGGTCTCCGAACAGTGCGAGAAGCCGCGACTGAAGAGCATGCTGATGGCAGTGCGGGCGCGGATCATGGAAGGCCAGACACTGGCCTCTGCGCTATCGGCGTTTCCGCGCGCATTTCCGGACCTCTACCGCGCGACGGTCTCGGCCGGCGAACAATCGGGGCACCTCGACACCGTGCTCGACCGCCTCGCCGATTACACCGAGAATCGCCAGGCCGTGCGCTCGAAGGTGATGCTGTCGCTGATCTATCCGGTGCTGGTCATCGTCGTCGCGTTGCTGGTCGTCGGCCTGCTGCTCGCCTATGTCGTCCCGCAGGTCGTCTCGGTGTTCCAGGACACCGGCGAGGCCCTGCCGCTGCTGACCCGCGGCCTGATCGCGGCCAGTAATTTCGCCCGCGACTGGGGGCTGCTGCTCATCGTGTTCGCCGTGCTCGCGGCCACCGGCTGGCGGCTGTTGCTGCGCCGCGAGAGCGCGCGGCGCAAGTGGCACCGTTTCCTGCTGCGCCTGCCGCTGGTGTCGCGGCTGATCCGCGGCATGAACGCCGCGCGCTTCGCGCGCACGCTCAGCATCCTCGCTGAGAGCGGCGTCCCGGTGCTCGACGCGCTGCGGATCTCGGCCGAGGTCGTCACCAATCTGCCGATGCACGCCGCGGTCGAGAATGCCGCGCGCCAGGTCCGCGAGGGCGCAAGCCTGAGCCGCTCGCTGAGCCAGAGCGGTTATTTCCCGCCGATGACGATCCACCTGATCGCCAGCGGCGAATCCAGCGGCCGGCTGGAACTGATGCTCGAGCGCGCCGCGATCAGCCAGGAACGAGAACTCGAATCGGTGATCCAGACCATGCTCGGACTGTTCGGCCCGCTGCTGATCCTGGTCATGGGCGGCATCGTGCTGCTGATCGTGCTCGCGATCCTGCTGCCGATATTCAATCTCAACCAACTGGTCATCTGACCCCGCAAGGACGAATGCCATGATGTACTCAATGACGCAGAAGCAACGCCTCCTCCGCCGCGGCCGGCGCGCCCGCGGCTTTACCCTGGTCGAGATCCTCGTCGTCGTCGTGATCCTCGGCATCCTCGCCGCGGTCATCGTGCCGAACCTCATGGAGCGTCCGGGTCAGGCCCGCATCACCAAGGCCAAGTCCGACATCCGCGCGATCGAGAGCGCGCTGAACATGTACCGCCTCGACAATCACGTCTACCCGACCACCGACGAGGGCCTCGAGGCACTGGTCGGCGATTACCTGCCACGGCTGCCGGTCGATCCGTGGAACCGTCCGTACAACTATCTGCAGCCGGGCGTCCATGGCCAGTTCGACGTCTTCACGCTCGGTCGCAACGGCCAGCCCGGCGGCGAGGGCGAGGATGCCGAGATCGGCAACTGGAACCTCGACTGAGGCGTGTCGCGTGATGCCGCGGCCCTCATGGCGGGCGCGCGGGTTCACGCTGCTCGAGATCCTCGTCGTCGTCCTCATCATCGGCGTCGTTCTCACCATCGCGACGCTCGCGATCCGCGACAATCCCGGTCAGCGTCTCGAGACCGAGGGGCAGCGCTTCGCGGCGCTGACGCGTCTCGCCGCCCAGGAGGCGGTGCTGCAATCACGCGAAGTCGCGATCGTGTTCGAACGCAGGGGCTATCACTTCCTCTTTCTCGAGGACGGGGAGTGGGTCGAATCCGAAGACAATGTCTTCCGCGCGCGCGCGCTGCCGGACGGCATGGAAATCGACCTGCTCATCGAAGGCGAGCGCCTCGAATTTGGTTCCGAGAGGCGCCAGGATCCGCGCATCTTCCTGCTGTCGGGCGGCGAGATGACGCCGTTCGAGCTCGCCATCCGCTTCGATGATCGCAGCGCCGCATATCGCATTCGCGGCGATATCGGAGGCCGGCTTGCGCTTGATATCTAGTCGCCGCGCCGGTTTCACGCTGCTCGAGATACTCGTCGCGCTGGCAATCGTCGCGATCGCGTTGACCGCGGTCGTCGCGGAGACCGGGCAGCATGTCAGCAGCACGATTCACATGCGCGACCGCACCTTTGCTCACTGGGTCGCGATGAACCGGGTCACCGAACAGCTCGTGGCCGAGCAGTGGCCCTCGGTCGGCAATTCCAGTGGCGTCATCGAGATGGCCGGTCGTGAATGGTTCTGGGAGATGACGGTCGCACCGACGCCCGATGACACGATACGCCGCATCGACGTCGAGGTCCGTGGCGATCGTGAGCGCGAGAATCCGAACGCCACCGTCATCGCCTACATGCCGAGGCCCTCGCCGTGAGCGGCCGGTCGCGTCACACCGGCTTCACGCTGATCGAACTGCTGGTCGCGCTGATGATCTTCGCGGTGCTGTCAGTGATGGCCTATGGCGGCCTCAACCTCGTGCTCGACGCCCGCGAACGCATGTCCGCGCGCACCGACCTGCTCGCCGAGCTGCAAATGAGCTTTACGCTGATCGGCCGCGATATCGAGCAGGCCATCAACCGACCGGTCCGTGACGAATTCGGCGATCCCCGGGCGGCACTGACCGCGATCGGCGGACTGATGGAATTCACCCGCGCCGGCTGGCGCAACCCCGCCGGCCTGCCACGCAGCGAGTTGCAGCGCGTCAGCTACTACCTCGACGGCGACGAGTTGAAGCGGCTCAGCTGGCCGACGCTCGATCGCACCCAGGCCAACGAGCCCGTGGAGACCGTGCTGCTCGGCGAGGTCGAGGACTTCGAGTTCCGCTTTCTGTTGCAGGACGGGGAATGGCAGGACTTCTGGCCGCCGGCGGCCGACGCCGACGCCGGCGTCCCCGGCCCCGCGTTGCCGCGGGTCGTAGAGATCACGCTCGTGACCGCGCACTGGGGGCGCGTCAGCCGCCTGTTCCGCACCACCGGCGTCATGGACGCCGCCCCGGGGCCCGGCGCCGCGCCCGCCCCGACGGGAGGGCCGCCGGCATGACGAGGATCCGCCGCGAACAGACCGGCGTCGCGCTGATCACCGCAATGCTGATCACCGTGCTGGCGACGATCGCCGCCGTAGCGATGGCCTCGAAACAGCACCTCGACATCCGCCGCACGATGAACGTCGTCGAGTTCGACCAGGCCTATCTGTTCTCGCTCGGCGTCGAGACCTGGGCCGGGGAGATCCTCGCGCGCGACCGCCGCGACAACCAGGTCGACCACCCCGCTGAGCCCTGGGCGATGATCCTGCCGCCGATCGAGGTCGAGGGCGCCCAGGTCGCCGGCAGGATCGAGGACCTGCAGGGCCGCTTCAATCTCAACGGCCTCATCGACGCCACGGGCGCGCCGCGCGAGGGCGAGCTGCTGCGCTTCCGCCGTCTGCTCGCCGCGCTCGGGCTCGATGAACGCCTTGCCGACGCGGTCATAGACTGGCTCGATCCCGACGCCGACCCGCGCTTTCCGGATGGCGCCGAGGACGAGTTCTATCTGACGATGGAACAGCCCTACCGCGCCGCGAACTCGCCCATGGCGCACCCGAGTGAGTTATTATTGGTGCGTGGCTTCACCCCTGAGACCTTCGAGACGATCCGGCCGCATGTGCATACGCTGCCTGCGGCGACGGTCATCAATATCAACACCGCGACCGTGCCGGTCCTGATGGCGGTGGTCGAGGAGCTGACCGCTTCCGAAGCCGGGCAACTGATCGAGGACCGCGGTGACGAAGGCTACCAGACCGTCGAGGATTTCATGGCGCACCCGCTGATGGCGGAACGGCAGCTGGCGATCGCCGATCTCAGCGTCGCCAGCCAGTATTTCATGATCCAGGGCAACGTCCGCTACGGCAGGAACCAGGTCAATCTTCACAGCCTGGTGTATCGGGCCGATGACGCCCGCGTCAATGTTGTGATGCGCTCCCAGGGCACTTATTGAAAAACGGCCAGCCGATGCGTGAAACCGTCTACATCCGCTTCGATCGCACCTGGCCCGACGAACTGCTGTGGCTGCGCGTCGGCGCCGAGGGTCCGGGCGTCCCCGAGACCGGCGGCGCCGACGCGCTGGCCGCGTCCGCCGCCGGCCGCCGGCTCGTCGTGCTGGCACCCGCCGAGACCCTGCTGCTGGCGCAGGTGAACATCCCGGCACGCAACCGCCAGCGGGTACTCCAGGCCCTGCCTTACATGCTAGAGGACCGTCTGGTCCAGGACATCGAACTGCTGCATTTCGCGATCGGTGCGCGCGAAGCGGACGGCGCGCTGAATGTCGCGGTCGTCGAGCGCGCGCAGCTCGACAGCTGGCTCGAGCGCCTGCGGCGCGCCGGCCTCGAACCCGAGGCGATCCTGCCGGAAACGCTGACGCTGCCGTACGAGGACGGCGCCTGGACGGTGCTCGTCGACGGGCCGGTGACGATCGTGCGCACAGGCCCGCAGGCCGGCTTTGCGATCGACAGTGACAACCTCGAGGCGCTGCTCGGGCAGGCGCTGGAAGAGGCCGGCGCGGCGCGGCCGACACGCCTGCAGGTCTACAGCGGCGAAGGCAACACCGGTGCATGGCCGGCGTTTCCGGACATCGAATCACGCCAGTCCACCCTCGACGAGGATGCGCTGGTGCTGATGGCGCAACACGTCAACGAACGCGCATCGATCGACCTGCTGCAGGGGGAATACAACCGCCGCGAACAGTTCGGCCGGCTCTATCGTCCATGGATCGCGAGCGCCGCTGCACTCGGTCTGCTGGTCATCCTCCATACCGCGATGCTGGCATGGGACTACAGCACGCTGTCGAGCGAGGCCGACCGGTTGCAACAGGCGATCGAGCAGACCTATCTCGAGGCCTTTCCCGATGCGACGCGCATCGTCAATCCGCGCGTGCAGATGGAGCGCGGACTCGCCTCCTTGCGCGGCGGCGGCGGCGATGCCGGCGGCTTTCTCGATATGGTGAAGAACGCGGCGCCGGCGCTGAAAGAGACGGACGGCGTCGTGCTGCAACGCGTCAATTATCGCGAGCGCCGCCTCGACCTGGCGCTGGCGATCGGCAACCTCCAGCAACTCGACAGTCTCAAGCAGCGGCTCGAAAGCGACTCGGGTCTCGAGATCGAGATCCAGTCGGCAAGCGCCGCCGGCGACCGCGTCGAGGCGCGCATACAGTTGAGGGCGCGGCCATGAAGGCGCTGCTGGCCGGCCTCGGCGCGCGTGAGCGCTTCCTGCTCATGGCCGGCGTGGCGCTGATCACACTGGTGCTGCTCTATGGCCTGGTGTGGAAACCGCTCGGTGATCGGGTCTCGTCGCTGCGCGCTACCGTCATCGAGCAGACTGCATTGCATCAGTGGATGCAAACGACCGCCGGGGAGATCCGCCGGCTGCGGGGGCAGCAGCGTCCACCATCGGGTGAACGCGCCTCGCTGCTGTCGCTCGCCGATCGCACCGCGCGCGAACACGGGCTCGGTGCCGCGATCCGCCGCGTCGAGCCGGAGGGCGGCGACAAGGTCAGGATCCAGCTCGAGCAGGCGCCGTTCGACGACATCACCCGCTGGCTCGAACAGCTCGTCGCCCGCCACGCCGTCGTCATCGAGATCATCACGATCGAGGCCCGCGACGAGGCGGGTCTGGTCAACGCGCGGCTGACGCTGCAGGGTCGGACATGAAGCGTTACGCAGGATACGCGGCGCTGCTGATCGGCGCCTGGCTGGTCTTTCTGCTGTGGCAGTTACCGGCGGCGCAGGTCGCCGGCCATGTGCAGTCCTCGGGGGCGATGCCGCTCGCCCTGCACCAGGTCGAGGGCACGCTCTGGCGCGGCTCAGCCGGGACCGTCGTGGCCGGCGGGCAGGTCGCAGGGCCGCTGAACTGGACCTTCCGTCCGCTCGCGCTGTTCACCGGACGCATCGAGGCGGACATCGTGCTGACCGTAGGCGAGGGCAACCGGATCGACGCCGTGGCCGGGCGGGGCCTCGACGGCGCGCCGTACCTGCGCAACGCCCGCGCCACGCTGCCGCTGAATGAACTCGCGCTGCTGGCGGGTCAACCGGACATGGGCCTCGACGGCCGCGTCGGCCTCGACCTGCAGCGTGTGCGCCTCGATGCGAATGGTGGTATCGCCGCGATCGAAGGCCGCGCCGACATCACCGGCGCCGGCATCGGTGCGCCGGTCAACGTCACACTTGGCAATTTCACCGTCGAAATCGAGACCGCCGAGCAGGTGATCCGGGCGATGATCCGGGATCGCGAAGCACCGCTGCAGACCGATGGCGTGATCGTGCTGAATCCCGATGGCCGCTATCGACTCAACGCGACGCTGTCCGTACGCGACCCCGCGAATACGCAGCTCGCGCAGGCGATCTCGATGCTGGGCCGGCCGGACCGCAACGGGCGGGTGGCGATCTCGCAGCAGGGCAGAATCGTCCTGCCCCATCCGTGATCGCGAGACCTACCCGCTCGATCGCTAGCGCTTCATCGAGTCGAAGAATTCGGCGTTGTTCTTGGTGGCCTTGAGCTTGTCGATCAGGAACTCGATCGCGGCAAGCTCGTCCATCGGATGCAGCAGCTTGCGCAGGATCCACATCTTCTGCAGCTCGTCAGGCTCGGTCAGCAGCTCCTCGCGGCGGGTGCCTGAACGGTTGAGGTTGATGGCGGGGTAGATGCGCTTCTCGGCGATGCGGCGATCCAGATGGATCTCCATGTTACCGGTGCCCTTGAACTCCTCGTAGATGACGTCGTCCATGCGCGAACCGGTCTCGACCAGCGCAGTGGCAATGATGGTCAGGCTGCCGCCTTCCTCGATGTTGCGCGCGGCGCCGAAGAAGCGCTTCGGGCGCTGCAGGGCGTTGGCGTCGACGCCGCCGGTCAGCACCTTGCCCGACGACGGCACCACGGTGTTGTAGGCGCGCGCCAGTCGTGTGATCGAGTCGAGCAGGATGATGACGTCCTTTTTGTGCTCGACCAGGCGCTTGGCCTTTTCGATGACCATCTCGGCCACCTGCACGTGCCGGCTGGCCGGCTCGTCGAAGGTGCTCGAGATCACCTCGCCGCGCACCGAGCGCTCCATCTCGGTGACCTCTTCCGGGCGCTCGTCGATCAGCAGCACCATCAGGTGGCACTCCGGATTCTTGATCGCGAGCGAATGCGCGATGGTCTGCAGCATCATCGTCTTGCCGGCCTTCGGCGGCGATACGATCATTGCGCGCTGGCCCTTGCCGATCGGGGCGACCAGTTCGATGACGCGCGGGGTGATGTCTTCGGTACTGCCGTTGCCGAGCTCCATGTGCAGGCGCTTGTTGGCGAACAGCGGGGTGAGGTTTTCGAACAGGACCTTGCTCTTGGCGATCTCGGGGGCTTCGTAGTTGATCTCGTTGACCTTGAGCAACGCGAAGTAGCGCTCACCTTCCTTCGGCGGCCGGATCTTGCCCGACACGGTATCGCCGGTGCGCAGGTTGAAGCGGCGGATCTGGCTCGGCGAGACATAGATGTCGTCGGGTCCGGCGAGATAGGAGCTGTCCGCCGAGCGCAGGAAGCCGAATCCGTCCTGCAGTATTTCCAGGACCCCTTCGCTGTAGATGTCCTCACCCTTTTTCGCATGCGCCTTCAGGATCGCGAAGATCACGTCCTGGCGCCGCGACCGGGCCATGCCCTCGATGCCCATGTTTTCGGCGAGTTCGAGCAGCTGGGCGGCGGGTTTCTGTTTGAGTTCGGTGAGATTCATGAGGTCGTGCATTCCGGGTTCTGGGATCTGGGAAGGAGAACAGGACACGCGGTGGGCACCCGCAAAGCGGCAGACCTGCGCTGTTCTCTCAGGGGTTTACGCAAAATAGAGACGGAAGATTGCCGGTGAAGGCAGCAAACATTATGGCGCTGTTATGCCAAAACGCTACCACCAAATCACGGGAGCGTCCAGCATTTTTTCCGGCGGGGGCGGGGAACGCCGCCCCGCGGCCGCCGGCGGCGGTCACGGGACGGTCCCGTCAACGCGTCAGAGATTACTGTCGATGAACGCCGACAGCTGGGACTTCGAGACCGCGCCGACCTTGGTGGCCTCGACATTGCCGCCCTTGAACAGCATCAGGGTCGGGATGCCGCGGATGCCGTATTTCGGCGGCGTCGCAGGATTGTCGTCGATATTGAGCTTGGCGACCGTCAGCCGCCCGGCGTATTCGCCGGCGATCTCTTCCAGGACCGGCGCGATCATCTTGCACGGGCCGCACCACTCCGCCCAGAAATCGACCAGCACCGGGACGTCCGACTTCAGGACCATCTGATCGAACTCGCCATCCGAGACATACTGAATATTCGTACTCACCTGTACCTCCGGTTGCAGGAATCGGGGCCGCGCGCGCCAGGCACGGCGGCACACCTGAAGTCCGATTATCAACAAAAGCGCCGCGCGGCACAAACCGGGAGGGGGGCGGGCGCAAACCGCCGCAAATCTGCTATGCTGTGCGCCCATGGAGAACAAGCACCTGACGGACATCGCCTTTTCCGCGCTCGACCTGCCCACGCAGCTGAAACAAGCCATTGAGGAAACGGGGTTTTCCCACTGCACCCCGATTCAGGCCCAGGCCCTGCCGCCGGCGCTGGCGGGGCGCGATGTCTGCGGCCAGTCGAAGACCGGCACCGGCAAGACCGCCGCCTTCCTGATCGCACTGTTCAACCGCCTGCTGACACAATCCCCGGCGCCCGACCGCCGGCCGAACCAGCCGCGGGCGCTGGTCATCGCACCGACCCGCGAACTGGCGATCCAGATCCACAAGGATGCGCTCGCGCTCGGCAAGTACACCGGCTACACGATCGATGTCGTCTACGGCGGTACCGGTTATCGCGAACAGCGGGAGGCGCTGGAAAAGGGCGTCGATCTCCTGATTGCGACGCCGGGCCGGCTGATCGACTACTTCAAGCAGCATGTCTTCGATTTCAAGGCGATCGAGGCCGTCGTGCTTGACGAGGCCGACCGCATGTTCGATCTCGGCTTCATCAAGGACATCCGCTATGTGTTCCGGCGCATGCCGCCGCCCGACCGGCGCCTGAATATGCTGTTCTCGGCGACGCTGTCGATGCGCGTGCTCGAGCTCGCCTATGAACACATGAACAATCCGCTACAGGTCAAGCTGGTCAAGGACAAGGACACGATGACCGCGGACAACATCCAGCAGCAGGTCTATTACACCTCGAACGACGAGAAGATCCCGCTGCTGCTCGGCCTGCTGCGCAAGCTCGAGCAGAAACGCATCCTGGTGTTCATCAACACGAAGGAGGCAGGCAACCGCCTGCGCGAGTACCTGCGCGCGAATGGCATCGACGGCGAGACCCTGTCCGGCGACGTGCCGCAGACCAAGCGCATCGAGTTGCTCGCGCGTTTCCGCGACGGCAGCCTGCCTGTGCTGGTCGCGACCGACGTCGCCGCGCGCGGCCTGCACATCCCGGATGTCAGCCACGTCATCAATTTCGACCTGCCGCAGGACCCGGAAGACTATGTCCACCGCATCGGCCGCACCGCGCGCGCCGGCGCCTCCGGCGATGCGATCAGCTTCGCCTGCGAGACCTATGCCTTC
>CAYLKC010000066.1:0-10867 GCA_964384095.1 uncultured Chromatiales bacterium | reverse complement strand
TATCACGACACGCCGTTCAAGGACGTCGCCAAGCGCTGGGCCGTGCTGAGCTACACCGTCGCCGACCGCCGCGCGATCCTCGGCTCGGGCGACGGCATCAACAATGCGATGAACGCGCGCGGCAAGAACTCGATCATCTATATCAACAAGGTGCAGGACCTCGAGTTCCGCGTCATGTACGGGGCCGACACCGTCGATGCGAATGGTGGCGCCGGCCCGGACGACAACGACAACCAGCTGTTCAGCGCAGCCGCTTGGTATACGCTCGGCGCGCTCGAGCTGTCGGCCGGCTTCGAGCGGTGGTCGAACATGGGCGGAACAGTGCTGACCGGCCCTGCCGCCGACGCGGGTGGTCGCGCCACCGGCCTGCGCCTCGCCGCGAACCACAAGGTCGGCGGTAACGCGAAGCTCGGCGTACTGTTCGAGGCCATCGACACCAATACCGCCGGGCTCGCCGGCCTCGACCGCAATGCCTTCGGCTTCAACGGCAGCCTGCGCCAGGGCGCGCTGACCTTCGACGCCCAGCTGATGATCGCCGGCGACCGCCGCGGCCAGGGCAGCAGCGGCGCGATCAATATCGGCCTCGGCGTCACCCGCACGATCAACCCGCAGCTCGATGTCTACGGCGCGTTCAGCATGACCGACAACGACTCGAACGCGAACTACAACGCGGTCGGCGGCGGTCACGGCGACCTCGTGCCGACCAACGACGGCGGCACGCCCTACGCGTTCTCGGTCGGCGGCGTGTTCCGGTTCTGAGCACCGCACCACCCGTTCGATACAGGGGTCAGGCCCGACCGGGTCTGACCCCTTTCGTTTTGCGCCCTGTCGATGATCCGGCCCGATGAAGCTCTCGATCATCGTCCCGGTGCTGAACGAGGGTGAACGCCTGCGCGGCGCAATCAACGCGCTGCGCCCGCTGCGCGTCAACGGTCACGAGGTCATCGTCGTCGACGGCGGCAGCTCGGACGAGACGCCGGTCATCGCGGCGCGGCTCGCCGATCGATTTCTGAGCAGTGCGCGCGGCCGCGCCATTCAGATGAACGCCGGCGCGCAAGCGGCGAGCGGCGACGTGCTGCTGTTCCTGCACGCCGACACGCTGCTGCCGCCCGGCGCGGATCGTTTGATCGCCGACGGCCTGCGCGACAGCGGCCGCGGCTGGGGCCGATTCGACGTACGCCTCGCCGACCGTCATCCCTTGCTGCGCCTCGTCGCCCTGATGATGAACCTGCGCTCGCGCCTGAGCGGCATCATGACCGGCGACCAGGCGATCTTCGTGCGCCGTGACTGGTTCGAGCGCATCGGCGGTTTTCCCGGGATCGCGCTGATGGAGGACATCGCGCTCAGCAAGCGCCTCAAGCGCGAAGGACCGCCGTTATGTCTGCGCGCAAAGGTCGTGACCTCGAGCCGGCGCTGGCGCGAGCGCGGCATCCTGCGCACGATGCTGCTGATGTGGCGCTTGCGTCTCGCCTGGTTCCTCGGCGCGGACCCCGACCACCTCGCCCGGCGCTATGACCGCCGCTAGCAGGCCATCGAGGAAGCCCGGCGGGTTTGCGCAGCGAAGTCAAGCGCAGCCTCGCCGGAGCCCGAAGGGTGCCGCGCAGCGGCAGCGAGGCGAGCCATTCGCGGAGAAAACCCGCCGGGCTTCCTCGACGGGCTGCCAGCCGTTGCGCTGCCCGGACGCCCGCCTCCTGGTATTCGCGAAGGCTCCGGTGCCGGGCGCGGTCAAGACCCGGCTGATCCCGGCGCTCGGCGCCGAGGGGGCGGCTTCGCTGCACGCGACGCTGGTCGGCCATGCCCTCGACGTGGCGACGGCCGGGGCGTTGTGCCTGGTCGAACTGTGGTGCCAGCCGGACTGCGAGCATCCGTTCTTCGCCGGATGCGCCGGACGCTGGCCGGTGTCGCTGCATCGACAGCAGGGCGGGGACCTCGGGGCGCGCATGCGCGATGCGCTTGCCGCCGCGCTGACGCGCGCGCGCCGCGCGGTGTTGATCGGCAGCGACTGTCCGGCGCTGACGCCGGCCCTGCTCGCGCAGGCGCTCGATGCGCTCGACGATGCCGGGACCGATGCGGTGCTAACGCCCGCGCTGGATGGTGGCTATGTGCTGATCGGCCTGCGCCGGATCGACGACCGGCTGTTCGAAGCGATGCCGTGGGGCACGAATCGCGTCATGGAGGAAACGCGCGCGCGGTTACGGCAGATCGGCTGGCGCTGGACCGAGACCGCGGCGCTACGCGATATCGACGACGCCGATGACCTCGACGAACTTCCGCGTTACGGGATCTCCTTGCCGGTAGTGCCGATAACCGACGGGTCTGACCCCGATCCGGCTACGCCGGACGATCCAGCAGCCGGTAACGGACCGGCACGGTGAGTTCGATGCCGGCCGCCGGCAGGCCGCTGCTCTCCGGCAGGCGCGCGAGCCGCGTCAGGCTGTCGACCGCGGCGCTGTCGAGCACGCGATAGCCCGAACTGGCGACGACCTCGATCGCGCTGAGGCGACCATCCCCGTCGACGCGGACGGCGACCACGACCTCCCCCTCCCATCCCCGCCGCCGCGCCAGCGGCGGATAGTAGAAATGGGTCTCGACCGCCTCGCCGATCCGCGCGCGGACCTCGGCCGCCCCGACCGGGTGCGGGGTTGCATCGACGACTCGATCCCCCGCGCCCTCGCCAGCCATGGCCGTTGCCGGATCCGTTGGCAGGGACCAGGCTTCCGACATCGCTTCCTGCACCGCCGGGCGCGCGGCGACGTCCTCTTCGCCGGAGCGTGACTGACGAACGGGCGCCCTGGTGACGGACGGCGATGCCTGCGCGTCCGCCGGCGCCGACTTGATTCGGGGCGGCGATGCCTCGAACTCCTGCGCGACATCACGCGACGGCGCCTTGAGCGCAAGTTGCAACGGCGCCCCGCCGGTCGCCGATGTGACCGGCGCCGGGGGCGTAGCCGGCCACGACAGCAGCAACCCCGCGTGCGCCAGCAGCGAGATCAGGACAAAACGCGTGAGCGTAACGTGCGTCAAGCAGGATCTCCATCGCGCTGCCAGCGCCAGGCCAGTTGGACGAAATACGAGCGTTCGGCGGTCTCGAAGCCGTCGGCGATCGTGTAGTCCTTGTCGAACAGATTCTCGACGCGCGCGCGCAGCGACCATGCCGGCGCCAGCGCCCAGGCCGCGTTCAGATTGACGAGCCCGTAACCGGCGAGGCGGACATCGCTGAAGTCCGAGTCCTTGCGCTTCGACGCCGCGAGCACATCGGCGCCGAGCTGCCAGCGCCCGCCGTCATAGCCGAACGAGGCGGTCAGGCTGCGCTTCGCCCGTCGCGGCAGGAGATTGCCGCTGTCCCGGTTCTCCGGATCCTGGACGATCGCCTCGATGCCGGCGCGCCAGCGCTCGTGGGTGAACTCGTAACCGGCCTCGATGCCGTGGATGCGCGCGTTACCGATATTGAAGATACAGACCGTGCACGTCGGGTCGTTGAAATCGAATTCTGCCAGGTCGTCGATGTCGTTGCGGAACACGCTCAGCGACAGTCGCTGCGCCGCTGACCAGCGGTGACGTATGCCGAGTTCGAGGCTGCGCGACTCCTCCGGTTCGAGGTCGGGATTGCCGCCGAAGCCGAAGCGGTCCGAGAAGTCCGGCGCGCGGAACGCGGTGCCCGCCGACGCGACCAGTCGCGTCGCGTCCGACAGGCGATAGCCGTAGCCGGCGTCCCAGGTCGTGTGCCCGCCGAAGGCCTCGTGGTCGGTATAGCGCGCGGCGAGCAACAGGCTGTGGCGGCCGAACTCGGCGCTGTCCTGCAGATAGACCGCCTTCGTATCGGCCTGCTCGTCGAAGCCGCTGCCGAAGGATACCGCCTCGACCTCCTCGCGCATGAACCAGATGCCGGCCGTCACCAGCCGTGTCGCGCCGAACTGCACGTCGTTCTGCCAGTCGACCATGCGCCGGTCGGTATGCGCGAAGTCCGCGTTGTGGTTCTGGTCGATCTCGTCGCGCGCCTGGCTCAGTTGCACGCGGGAGGCCCATGACGCCGATGGCTCGAAGCCGATGTCGAGCGCAGTTGCGGCGTTGCGGAAGTCCTGGTCGACCGGCACCAGGCTGATGTTGAAGGCCTCATCGAATTCCTGGTTCAGATATTCCGTGTTGCCGCGCGCCTCGAAGTGACGCAGCTCGATATCGATCGCGCCGACCCGGCGGCCGGCATGCGCGGTGATCGTCGTATTGTCGTGGCCGCGATCGATGTCCGAGCCGCTGATCGGCGGAAAGCCGTCGGTGTCGACGCGCGACGCCTCGACGCCGGCGCGCCAGCCGCCCTCTGCATGGCGCGCGCCGGCGGTGAACTTGCTCGTGCCGAAGCTGCCCGCGCCGGCCGAAGCCTCGGCCTGCGTGCCCGCGGACGCGCGCCGCGTGAGGATGTTGATGACGCCGCCGATCGCGTCCGAGCCGTACAGCGACGAGCGCGGCCCCTTGACGATCTCGATGCGCTCGATGACCGCGGGATCGAGATTGTGCAGCGCCGCGCCGCCGATCGTGCCCGGTTGCATGCGCACGCCGTCGATCATCACCAGCGTGTGGTCGCTGTTGGTGCCGCGCAGAAACAGCGAGGTCGCCTGGCCGGGGCCGCCGTTGCGGCCGAGGTCGAGCCCGGCATGAAAGCGCAGCAGGTCGGCGACATCGGTCGGCTGCGCGCGCTCGATCTGTTCGCGCGTGATCACGATCACCGGCGCCAGCACCTGATCGGCGAGCTGCGCCGTGCGCGTCGCGGTGACGATGACCGCATCACCGTCAGCGGCCGTCGCGATCATCGGGAAAGACAGGGGGGCGAGCAACGCGCCCGCCACGCAGAGGGACCATCGGGACATTGGATTCTCCGTTCATCGCGCACACCCGCACGCGGTTCTTGTCGTTATGCCGCGGGAACGTCGACGGAGAAATGAAAAAGGGAGGGATGCACCCCGACCCGGTCGCCCGCCGCGACGTCCAACGGTATCCTCCCAGGCCGGTCTCCGGGCTCGCGAGCGGATCCTGATGATCCGGTACCGGCGCCTTCCCGTGCTTGAGCACAGTGGCGGATGCCGGTCCTTGACTCGCTTACCGTTGCGGGGGCAGCGTCGGGATTGCCATGGGACCGAATGGCCCGGGCGCACCGACTTCCCGTTTCATCCCTTGGGCGAAGGCCCGCGGGACACCTGAGTGTGGGGGAAGATAACCGGAGGCGGGTGACGATGTCAAAGCACATCCCCCTGCCCCCCTTCGCAAGCGAAGGGGGGATGATATTTCAGCGGCGGTACGGCTCACCCCCCTTCGCTTGCGAAGGGGGGCAGGGGGGATGCGGTCAGAGCGGTGAGCGCGCCGCCTGCTCCATCTCCTCGATGCTGATATGGCGGACATCCTTGCCCTTGACGAGGTAGATGATGTATTCGCAGATGTTGCGTGAGTGGTCGCCGACGCGTTCGAGCGCGCGCGCGGCCCACATCACGTTCAGGGAGTGACCGATGGAGCGCGGATCTTCCATGATGAAGGTCAGCTGCTGGCGCATGATGCTCTCGTACAGACGATCGGCGGCGAGGTCGTTGCGCGGCACCTGCAGGGCGGCCTCGACGTCGAGGCGGGCGAAGGCGTCGAGGGTGTCGTGCACCATCGTCACGACGTGATTGCCCATCGTGCGCAGGTCGTCATAGGACAGGTTGCGGCGGACGCGGTCCTGGGACGACAGGTTCACCGCCATGCGCGCGACGCGTTCTGCCTGGTCGCCCATGCGCTCCAGGTCGGTGATGGTCTTGATGACGGCGATGATCAGGCGCAAATCGCTCGCGGTCGGCTGGCGGCGGGCGATGATCTGCGTGCATTCCTCGTCGATCGCCACCTCCATGCTGTTGACCCGCATGTCGTTGGCGATGACCTGTTCCGCCAGCGCCGTATCGGCACTGACCAGCGCGGTGACGGCGTCCGTCATCTGCTGCTCGACCATGCCGCCCATCTCGAGCACACGGTTGCGCAGTCCTTCGATCTCGGTGTTGAAACGCTGGGAGATGTGTTTCCCGAGCGCCTTGTAATCTGTATCCATTCAGGCTCTCCCCCCGCCCGGCTCAGGGCGACGGCATGATATTGGTCGTGTCGCCCTTGGTGCGGTCGTCGGCGAGCAGCTGGCCTTCGGTCTCGAACCAGATGTTCTCGGCGATATTGGTGACATGATCACCGATGCGTTCGATGTTCTTGGCGATGAACATAAAATGCGCGCAGGCGCTGATATTACGCGCGTCTTCCATGGTATAGGTCAGCAGTTCGCGAAACAAGCTGTTGTAGCGCTTGTCGAGCTCGAGATCGCTCTCCCTCACCGCCATCGCCCTCCCGGCATCGCCATGGACCAGCGCGTCGAGCGCCGCACGCAGCATGTTCGCCGCGTATTCGGCCATCTCGGCAAGTCCGTGGATCGGCTGCCGGGGCCCCGTCCCGGCCAGCGCAAGCGAGCGCTTTGCGATATTCGCGCCATAGTCGCCGATGCGCTCGATGTTGGCGGCGATCCTCAATGAGGACAGCACCACCCGCAGGTCGATCGCCATCGGCTGGCGGCGCGCCAGCAGCCGGATCACGTCGCTGCTGACCTCGAGTTCAAGGGCGTCGATACGGGCGTCGCTCGCGATGACGTGATCCGCCAGCGTCGCATCATTCTCCTTCAGGGCATGCATCCCCTGCTCGAGCTGCTCGATCGCAAGACGCCCCATGTTCAATAGCTCGCCGCGCAATCTCCTGAGCTCCTCGTCGTAGCTGGCAACGATATGCTCGTTCAGTTCCGTCATCAGGTCATCCTCGAAGCCGTGACTCGATCAGCCGAAGCGACCGGTGATGTAGTCCTCGGTGCGCTTGTTACTCGGGTTCGTGAAGATATTGTCGGTTTCGTCGACCTCCACCAGGTCTCCCAGGTGGAAGAAGGCCGTACGATCCGAGATGCGTGCGGCCTGCTGCATGTTGTGTGTGACGATGACGATGGTGAAGTTCTTCTTCAATTCGTCGATCAGCTCCTCGATGATCGAGGTCGCGATCGGATCGAGCGCCGAACAGGGCTCGTCCATGAGGATCACCTCGGGGCTGACCGCAATCGCGCGGGCGATGCAGAGGCGCTGCTGCTGCCCACCCGACAGTCCCGTGCCGGGCTGATCGAGGCGGTCCTTGACCTCCTCCCACAGGCCGGCGCGCCGCAGGCTGGATTCTACGATGTCCATCAGCTCCGACTTGTTCTCGGCAAGCCCGTGCAACCGCGGTCCGTAGGCGATATTCTCGAAGATCGATTTCGGAAACGGATTCGGCTTCTGGAACACCATGCCGACCTGCGCGCGCAGCAACACCACATCGAGCGAGGGATCATGGATGTCCCGCCCGTCCAGGGTGATCGTGCCTTCGACCCGGGCCTTGTCGATGGTGTCGTTCATCCTGTTGAAGCATCGCAGGAAGGTCGACTTTCCGCAGCCCGAGGGGCCGATGAACGAGATCACCTCGTTCTCGACGATATCGAGCGATATGCCATGCAGCGCCTCGCTGTCCCCGTAGAAGACCCTGACATCGCGCGCGCTCATCTTGATCCGCGCGGCCGCAGCCGCCGGACGCACCGCCGCCGCGGGGGCCAGGGTCGATGTCACAGGCGTGTTTGCATCGTTTTTCATCATGTCACCACCTCGTCTCGAATCTCTTGCGCAACCAGATTGCGAGACCGTTCAGGAACAGCATCAGCATCAACAGGACCACGATCGCGGCCGAGGTCCTGCTCTCGAAGAAGTTGCGCAGTTCGTTGGCCTGCCACAGATAGATCTGCACCGGCAGCGCATTGGACTGGTCGAACGGCGACGCCGGCACGGACGCGACGAATGCATTCATGCCGATCAGCAGCAGCGGCGCCGTTTCACCGAGCGCCTGTGCGATGCCGATGATGGAGCCGGTGAGTATGCCCGGGATAGCGAGTGGCAGGACATGGTGAAAGACCGCCTGGGTCTTCGATGCGCCGATGCCCAGCGCAGCCTGTCGGATCGACGGCGGTATCGCCTTCAGCGCAGCGCGCGTCGCAATGATGACGGTCGGAAGCGTCATCAGGCTGAGCACCAGTCCGCCGACGACGGGCGCCGAAAGCGGCAACTTGAAATAATTGATGAAGACCGCCGCGCCGAGCAGGCCGAATATGATCGACGGTACCGCCGCGAGGTTATTGATGTTGACCTCGATCAGGTCCGTCAGCTTGTCGCGCGGCGCATACTCTTCGAGATAGATCGCGGCGGCCACGCCAAGCGGAACGGCTACCAGCAGCACGATCAGCATCATGTACAGCGAGCCCATGAACGCGCCGCGGAGTCCGGCGGACGCCAGCGAAGATCGCGAGTCCGGATTCATGAACAGCGCGGTGCTGAAACGCAGATCGATGATCCCCTCGCTGTGGAGGCGGTCGACCCATTCGCGTATGCGCGGACTTAACTGCTGCTGCTCGTCGGGAAGATCGCGATCGATATTGCCCTTGATCCAGACATCGATATTGGCGTCGGTCAGCAGGTGCACCCGGCGGGTCTGTCCGATGATCCCGGGGTCGGCGATGACCAGGTCGCGCAGGGCGATACGTTCACCCGAGGTGACGATACGGGCGGCGTCCCGCGGGAATTGCGCGGCCTCCGGGATCACGCCGGCAAGCGCATTCTGGATCAGGCGATTGTAGTTGATCATCCCGACCTCGTTCTCCCAGTCCATGCGCCGCTGGCGGAAGTCGTTATCACTCTCGTCGGCGTGCTGCACCGGCATCTCGCTGATGTTCACGACCGCGGGATCGAAGTGAATCTCCAGGGCGATGCTCGCCTGCCAGAACGCGGGCACTCCCTTGCTGAAAATATTGATGAACAGGATCGCCACGAAGGCCAGACCCAGCAGCGTGGCGGCAATCCCCAGCGCCTGGAAGCGTATCTCCTGCCTCCGCCGGCGGCGCAGCGACCGTGCGACGCGTTCCGCCACTCCGGAGCGGGAGAGCTCATGCGGGGATGCCGCGACGCTATTCATACTGCTCACGATATCTGCGCACGATCACCAGCGCCACGACATTGAGCACCAGGGTGATCACGAACAGGGTCAGCCCCAGCGCGAAGGCTACCAGCGACTGGGGCCCCGCGAAGTCCGAGTCACCGGTCAGCTGGTTGACGATCGTCACGGTCATCGTCGACACCGCCTCGAACGGGTTGGCGGTCAGCGCCGGCGCATTGCCGGCCGCCAGCACCACGATCATCGTCTCGCCGACCGCGCGACTGGCCGCAAGCAACACCGCCCCGGCGATACCCGGCAATGCCGCCGGCAGCACCACCCGCCTGATCGTCTCGGATTTGGTCGCGCCGAGACCGAGAGAACCGTCGCGCAGCGATTTCGGCACCTGGGTGATGATGTCGTCGGACAAGGACGAGATGAACGGGATCAGCATGATCCCCATGACCAGACCGGCGGTCAGCGCCGAGGTCGCGCGGACATTCAGGCCGACCATGCCCCCAAGCATCGACAGGATAGGACCGACCGTGATCAGCGCGAATACGCCATAGACGATGGTCGGAATCCCGGCCAGGACCTCGAGCGTCGGCTTCGCGAAGTTGCGCACATGGGACGGCGCATACTCGGCCATATAGATCGCGATCATCAGGCCGACCGGTATCGCGAACAGCAGGGCGATCGCGGCCACCATCGCGGTGCCGGCGATCAGCGGCAGCATTCCATACTGTCCGTAGCCGCTGGTCTCGGTGACATGGAACACGGGCTGCCAGGTGGCGCCGAAGAAGAAATCGACCGGGTTGATGAAGGTAAAGAACTTGAGGGTCTCGCCGACCATCGACAGCACGATGCCCACCGTCGTCAGAATCGCGATCGTCGAGCTGATCATCAGCGCGACCTGCACGACCCGCTCGACCTGGCTGCGCGCCCGCAAGGTCGGATTCATCCGGTGGAAACTGAACAACAGCCCGAGCGCGACCAGCGTCGCGACCAGGCCGGTGAGGATCCATGCGGAGGTTTCCCGCATGCGGGACAGCGTATCCGCGGCCGCGACCTCCCACTCCGCCGTTCCGAACACGAGTCCGCGGTTACTGGCCAGATTCTCGATGCGTCGCATCGCAACACTCAGATCCTGCTCGCCGAGCCCCGGATGCGTGGCGCGGATCTGCGAGGCAAGGCTGCCTTCGATGAATCCCGGCGCCAGCATCTGCCACGCCGCCAGCAGCAGCAATGCCGGACCCGCCGCCCACAGGGCGATCACGACGCCGTGGTGATGAGGGCGGGAGTGCATCCTGACGCTGGCCACCTTGCTCGCCACCACCAGTCCGCGGCTGCGCACCAGACCGACCTGGTAGGCGATGACCATCATGCAGAGCAGCAGCAGCAGTAGTACCGGTGAACTCATCTCGTGTCGTCTGCTTCGTGGTTTCCGGGGTAAAAAATGCCCCCCTCCCGGCACAGGAGGGGAGCATCACAGACCGCAGCCCGGTCAGTAGACCGATTTGCGGGCGCGAACGTCGGCGATGATCTTCGCCCGCTCATCATCGGAAAGCGGGATCAGGCCGGCCTGCTCGAGCGGGCTGCCGAAACCGGAGACGGCGTCACTCAGGAAATACAGCGCGAATTCCTGCAGGCCCGGCACGACACCGATATGGTCGCCCTTGACGTAGAAGAAGATCGGACGCGATACCGGATACTCTCCGGCCAGGATCGTGTCGACCGACGGGGTTACGCCGGACACCGACGCCACCTTGAGGCGATCGCGATTCGCTTCGTAGAAGCTCAGGCCGAACACGCCGATGGCGTCGCGCTGTGCCTGCAGGCGGGCGAGGGTCTCGGTGTAGTCGCCGGCGATCTCGATGAT
>CAYLKC010000065.1:10796-11030 GCA_964384095.1 uncultured Chromatiales bacterium | reverse complement strand
GCCGGCATCATCGTCCAGTAGGGCGGCCAGACCCCGCTCAAGCTCGCGCGCGCGCTCGAGGCGGCCGGCGCGCCGATCATCGGCACGTCGCCGGACGCGATCGATCTCGCCGAGGATCGCGAACGCTTCCAGGGGCTGGTCGAGGCGCTCGGCCTGCGCCAGCCGCCGAACCGCACCGCGCGCAATGCCCCGGACGCGCTCAGGCTGTCGCCCGGCATCGGCCTCCCGCTGGTC
>CAYLKC010000065.1:0-10786 GCA_964384095.1 uncultured Chromatiales bacterium | reverse complement strand
CGCGATGGAGGTCGTCTACAACGAGGAAGAGGTCGCCCGCGACATGCGTGACGCGGTCGCGGTGTCGAATGATTCGCCGGTGCTGCTCGTCCGCTTCCTCGACGATGCGACCGAGGTCGATGTCGACGCGGTCTGCGACGGCGACACGGTGCTGATCGGCGGCGTCATGGAGCATATCGAGCAGGCCGGCGTCCATTCCGGCGATTCCGCCTGCTCGCTGCCGCCATTCAGCCTGTCGCCTGCGCTGCAGGATGAGATGCGGCGCCAGGTCGCCGCGATCGCGCGGCGTCTCGGCGTCGTCGGCCTGATGAACGTGCAGTTCGCGGTCAAGGGTGAGGACATCTATCTGCTCGAGGTCAATCCGCGCGCGTCGCGGACGATCCCGTTCATCTCCAAGGCCTGCGGCATCTCGCTGGCCAAGGTCGGCGCCCGCTGCATGGCCGGGCGCTCGCTGGCGGAGCAGGGCGTGACGCGCGAGATCGTGCCGAAGTTCTTCTCGGTCAAGGAGGCGGTGTTCCCGTTCAACAAATTCCAGGGCGTCGACCCGATCCTGGGCCCGGAGATGAAATCGACCGGCGAGGTCATGGGCATCGGCGCGACCTTTGCCGAGGCCTTCGCCAAGTCCCAGCAGGCCGCCGGCATCGAACTGCCGCGGAGCGGCCGCGTCTTCATGAGCGTGCGCGACGCCGACAAGCCGCGGGCGACGGCCATCGCTGCCGATCTGGTCGCGCTGGGCTTCGAGATCGTTGCGACCCGGGGCACGGCGAATACCCTTGAAACCGCCGGGGTTGCCTGTGCTAAAGTTAACAAGGTCGGCGAAGGGCGACCCCACATCGTCGACATGGTCAAGAACGGCGAGATCTCCCTGATCATCAACACCACCGAAGGCAAGCAGGCGATCGCCGACTCCTGCGAAATCAGGCGCGCGGCGCTGCAGCACAAGGTCACATACACCACGACGATCGCAGGGGCCTGGGCAACCGGCATGGCCCTGAAGCAGTCCGGCGATATCGGCGTGAATGCGCTACAGGCGCTTACGGAGTGCCATGTCCATGAAAAAGGTTCCAATGACGGTCGAGGGCGCGGAACGCCTGCGCCGGGAACTCCATGAGTTGAAGACCGTGGCGCGCCCGCGCGTCATCCAGGCGATCGCCGAGGCGCGTGCGCACGGTGACCTGCGCGAGAACGCCGAGTATCACGCGGCGAAGGAACAGCAGGGCTTCATCGAGGGCCGCATCGCCGAGATCGACCACAAGCTCGCCAATGCCCAGATCATCGATGTGACGACGCTGGATGCCGGCGGCAAGGTGGTGTTCGGTGCGACGGTCGATCTCGTCGACGAGGACAGCGGCGAGGGGGTCTGCTACCAGATCGTCGGCGACGATGAGGCCGACATCAAGGCCGGCCGCATCTCGGTCAGTTCGCCGATCGCGCGCGCGCTGATCGGCAAGGAGGCCGGTGACATCGCAGTGGTCAATGCCCCGGGCGGCAAGCGCGAATACGAGGTCGTCGCGGTCCGCTACCTCTGAGGGATCCGGTGGCCGGCGTCGTTGATCCCCCGCGGAGAGCCTGCATGAGGGTCGGGTGCGGGTCCGTCTTTTCAGGAGCCTGCGAGACAGGATGTCTCGCCGGCAGCCCCCAGGGATGGGTTCATGGCGGTCCTGGAAAGACGGACCCGCACCCGGCCCGGATCTGCCTGACCAGAAGGGATCAACGACTCCGACCCCTTGATGCGAGCTGCTTGTTATCCGGAGGGCGTGCGGCGGTCGTTCGTCCATGCCATGACACGCGTAAATACCTCCCTGTAGTTCTCCGCCTCATCCCTGCGGCGGAAGGTCATGGCATGGACGAACGACCACCGTGCGCCCGGAGCGCACGAACCCGACATGCAGCGGGGAATCTCAGTCGGAAGCGGGGAGTGCGATGACCGGTTTCTTCGCCGGGCGGTAGATCACCGCGATGCGGCCGATGCTCTGGACCCATTCGCCCGCGGTGCCCGCGCAGATCTCGCGGGTCATCGCCTCGCGCGCGTCGCGGTCGGCGACGTTCAGGCGTATCTTGATCAGTTCGTGGTGGCCGAGCGCGCCGTCGATCTCGGCGAGCACGGCCGGGGTCAGGCCCTTCTGGCCGGTCGTCACCACCGGGCGGCGATCATGGGCGAGGGCGCGCAGGTAGCTGCGCTGTTTCGGGGTCAGTGTCATGGCGCCTGAATTGTAGCCCATATCCCCTTGTCGACTAAAGATTAAATTCATGGCAAAGAAGACCGGCAGCAGCAGGCGCTGGCTCAGGGAGCACCACGACGATCCCTTCGTGCAGAAGGCGCGCAAGGAGGGCTATCGCTCGCGCGCGGCCTACAAGCTGCTCGAGATCGACCGCCGCGACCGCCTGCTCAGTCCCGGCGGGGTCGTCGTCGAGCTCGGCGCGGCGCCGGGCGGCTGGTCGCAGGTCGCCGCGCAGCGGGTCGGGCGCAAGGGCGTCGTGATCGCGCTCGACCGCCTGCCGATGGAGCCGCTGCCCGGCGTCGACATCATCGAGGCCGATTTCGGCGCCGCCGATGCCATCGGGAAGATCATGGCCATCCTGCAGGGGCGGCCCGTAGACCTTGTGATCTCCGATATGGCGCCCAATATCAGTGGCATGGATGCCGTGGATCAGCCTAGATCCGTGTATCTGGCTGAACTGGCGCTGGATTTCGCCCTCAAAGTATTACGGCCCGGGGGCGATATCCTGATCAAGATCTTCCAGGGCGCCGGCATCGAGGAATTTCGCGCGGAACTGCGCCGGCATTTTCGCAGCGTCGCGATACGCAAGCCCGAGTCCTCGCGCGCCCGCTCGCGCGAGGTCTATCTGCTGGCGAGGGATTTCCGCGGCGGGGGCGGCGATGCGGTTGGTCAGAGCGGCGAAAGCAAGTAATATCGGGTTAACGTAGCGGCGCCTTCTCCATAGAGGACAGTACCTTGAGCGATATGGCAAAGAACATCATCCTGTGGGTCGTCATCGCGGTCGTTCTGATCTCGGTGTTCAACAATTTCAGCCCCCCGCAGGTGCCCTCCCAGCAGATCTCCTATTCCGAGTTCATCCAGTGGGTCAACCGCGGCGATGTCCGCGAGGTCGTCATCGACGGCCGTTCGATCCAGGGCGCGACCCAGGGCGGCGACAAGTTCACGACCTACAACCCGGGCGACCCGGGCCTGGTCGGCGACCTGCTCGACAACCGCGTCGTGATCCAGGCGCGGCCCCAGGAACAGCAGAGCATGTTGATGCAGATCTTCATCTCCTGGTTCCCGATGCTGCTGCTGATCGCGGTGTGGATCTTCTTCATGCGCCAGATGCAGGGCGGTGGCGGCGGGCGCGGCGCGATGTCGTTCGGCCGCAGCCGCGCGCGTATGCTTGGCGAGGACCAGGTCAAGGTGACCTTTGCCGACGTCGCCGGCGTCGAGGAGGCCAAGGAGGAGGTCGTCGAACTGGTCGACTTCCTGCGTGACCCGACCAAGTTCCAGAAACTCGGCGGCAAGATCCCGCGCGGCGTGCTGATGGTCGGCTCGCCGGGTACCGGCAAGACCCTGCTCGCGAAGGCGATCGCCGGCGAGGCCAAGGTGCCGTTCTTCACGATTTCCGGTTCCGACTTCGTCGAGATGTTCGTCGGCGTCGGCGCCGCGCGCGTCCGCGACATGTTCGAGCAGGCCAAGAAGCATGCGCCCTGCATCATCTTCATCGACGAGATCGACGCGGTCGGCCGTCATCGCGGCGCCGGTCTCGGCGGCGGTCACGACGAGCGCGAGCAGACCCTGAACCAGTTACTGGTCGAGATGGACGGCTTCGAGGGCAACGAGGGCGTCATCGTCATCGCGGCGACCAACCGTCCCGACGTGCTCGACCCGGCGCTGTTGCGTCCCGGCCGCTTCGATCGCCAGGTCGTCGTGCCGCTGCCGGACATCCGCGGCCGCGAACAGATCCTCAAGGTGCACATGCGCAAGGTCGCGCTCGGCGACGACGTCGAACCGGCGATCATCGCGCGCGGCACGCCGGGCTTCTCCGGCGCCGACCTTGCCAATCTGGTCAACGAGGCGGCGCTGTTCGCGGCGCGCGCCAACAAGCGCGTCGTCGAGATGATCGAATTCGAGAAGGCCAAGGACAAGGTCATGATGGGCGCCGAGCGCCGCTCGATGGTGATGAGCGACGACGAGAAGCGCCTGACCGCCTACCATGAGTCCGGTCATGCGATCGTCGGCCGCAAGGTACCGTTGCACGATCCGGTGCACAAGGTCACGATCATCCCGCGCGGTCGCGCGCTCGGACTGACGATGTTCCTGCCCGAGGAGGATCGCTACAGTTACAGCAAGCTGCGCCTCGAAAGCCAGATTTCCAGTCTGTTCGGCGGCCGTATCGCCGAGGAACTGATCTTCGGCGCAGACTCGGTGACGACCGGCGCCTCGAACGACATCAAGCGCGCGACCGACATCGCCCGCAACATGGTCACCAAGTGGGGTCTGTCGGAGAAGCTCGGTCCGCTGACCTACACAGAGGAGGAGGGCGAGGTGTTTCTCGGTCATTCGGTGACGCAGCACAAGAACGTCTCCGATGAGACCGCGCACGCGATCGACAAGGAGATCCGCGCCTTCATCGACCGCAACTACGACCGTGCGCGCAGGATCCTCGAGGAGAACATCGACAAGCTGCACGCGATGACCGAGGCGCTGATGAAGTACGAGACCATCCACAGCCAACAGATCGACGACATCATGGAGGGCCGCGAGCCGCGCCCGCCGAAGGACTGGGGCAAGTACGAAGGGCCGAAGTCCGGCGCCGGCAAGTCCGGCGGTGAGCAGGCGGACAAGGATCGCAAGGCCGCCGACGGTGGCGCGATCGGAGGCCCGGCCGAACAGCACTGAGCGATGGTGATGCGACTGCGGTGCGGCGGCCGGATGCTCGATCTCGGCCGCCCCCGCGTGATGGGGATCCTCAATGTCACCCCCGATTCGTTTTCGGACGGGGGTGATTTTTTTTCCGTCGATGCCGCTGTCGCGCAGGCTGAACGCATGGCCGCGGCCGGCGCCGCGATCATCGACATCGGCGGCGAATCGACCCGGCCGGGCGCCGCCGCGGTCAGTTCCGGCGAGGAGCTGTCCCGGGTCATACCGGTCATCGAGGGCGTCCGCGCCCGCCTGCCCGATCTCGTCATCTCGATCGACACCTCGAAACCCGAAGTCATGCGTGCCGCGGTCGCCGCCGGCGCGACGATGATCAACGACGTGCGCGCGCTCCGTGCCGACGGCGCGCTCGAGACAGCGGCCGGGCTTGATGCCGCGGTGTGTCTGATGCATATGCAGGGCGAGCCGCGAACCATGCAGCAGGCCCCGCGCTATGGCGACGTCGTCGCCGAGGTCCGCGCCTTTCTCGAGTCTCGCGTCACCGCCTGTATTGCCGCCGGGATCGCCCGCGAACGCCTCGCCGTCGACCCCGGCTTCGGCTTCGGCAAGACCGTCGAACACAATCTCGCGCTGCTGCGCCGTCTCGATGAGTTCCGCGCGCTCGGCCTGCCGCTGCTCGCCGGCCTCTCGCGCAAGTCGATGATCGGCGCGCTGACCGGCCGGCCGGTCGGTGAACGGCTTTATGGTAGTATTGCCCTCGCGACGCTCGCCGCCTGGCAGGGAGCGTCGATGCTGAGAGTTCATGATGTCGCGGAGACAGCCGATGCGCTGGTGATATGCGGCGCTGTGATGCATGGAGAGTGGGCATGAGCGACAAGCGATATTTTGGCACCGACGGCATTCGCGGGCGCGTCGGCGAGGGTCCGATCAACGCGGAATTCGTGCTCAAGCTCGGCTGGGCGGCCGGCCGCGTGCTGTCGCCGGCCGATCATGGCAAGGTGCTGATCGGCAAGGATACCCGTATCTCGGGCTATATGTTCGAGTCGGCGCTGCAGGCCGGCCTGTCGTCGGCCGGCGTCGACATCCTGCTGCTTGGGCCGATGCCGACCCCGGCGATCGCCTATCTGACCCGCACGCTGCATGCTCAGGCCGGCATCGTCATCAGCGCCTCGCACAACCCCTATTTCGACAACGGCATCAAGTTCTTTTCCAGCGCCGGCACCAAGCTGCCGGATGACGTCGAACTCGAGATCGAGCAGATGCTCGATATGCCGATGACGACGCGCAACTCGGCCCATCTCGGCAAGGCAGAGCGCGTCGTCGACGCCGCCGGCCGCTATATCGAATTCTGCAAGAGCACGGTCTCGCTCGGCCTTGACCTCAAGGGCCTTTGCATCGTCGTCGACTGTGCGCATGGCGCGACCTACCATGTTGCCCCGAGCGTATTCAGCGAACTCGGCGCCCAGGTGATCCGCATCGGCTCGGCGCCGGACGGTCTCAATATCAACGAAAAGTGCGGCGCGACGCATCCCCGGCATGTGCAGGCCGCGGTCCTCGAGCACAAGGCCGATCTCGGCATCGCGCTGGATGGCGACGGTGATCGCCTGATCATGGTCGATCACAAGGGCGAGGTCGTCGATGGCGACGAGCTGCTGTTCATCCTCGCGCGCGCGCGGCGCCAGGCCGGCGTGGCGATCGACGCCGTCGTCGGCACGGTCATGAGCAATCTTGGGCTGGAGCAGGCGCTGAAGTCGCTCGATATCGGCCTCGAGCGCGCGGCGGTCGGCGATCGCTATGTCCTCGAGCTGATGCAGCAGCATGGTCTCAGGCTCGGCGGAGAGTCCTCCGGCCACCTGATCTGCCTCGATCGCACGACGACGGGCGACGGTATCATCGCTGCGCTGCAAGTGCTCGAATACATGGTTCAGACCGGCTGCACGCTGCACGAGCTGAAGGCTGGCATGACCAAGTATCCGCAGCACATGATCAATGTCCCGGTGTCGAACGGTTATGACCATCGCGATTCCCCGGCGCTGCAGGCGGCGCTGCGCGAGGTCGAGGCACAGCTCGGCGACGAGGGCCGCACACTGCTGCGCCGCTCGGGCACCGAGGCGGTGCTGCGCATCATGGTCGAGGGCGCCGACGCCCAGCAGGTCCACACCGTCGCCCACCACCTCGCCGACGTCGTCCGCGAGGAACTCCAGCGCAACGGCGCCTGAGCGTCGTAACCGCTTTTGCATCTGTGGTATGCAGGGTCTGGACGGCCTGTGTCCAGGACACGCGTAAATACGTCCCTGTAGCTCTCGGCCGCATCCCTGCGGCGGAGAGCTACATGGATGTATTAACGCGAGTCATGGCCACGGAAGGCGGGGTGCGGCGGCCGGGACGATGGCACACAACATGTGTTTCCCGCGATTGATTTATTCGGCGCGGGGCGGTAATCTTGCCTGTTTTCTGAAGCAGGATCAGAGAGGTATTGACATGCGGCGGCGGCTCGTGGCCGGGAACTGGAAGATGCACGGCACCCGGGACAGTATCGGGGAGCTGCTGGCGGGTATCGTCGCCGGGGCCGGTGATATCGACGGCGCCGACATCGCGGTGTGCCCGCCCTTTGCGTATCTCGACATGGTCCAGTCGCGGCTCGACGGGACCGCGATCGCGTGGGGCGGGCAGAATCTGTGTGAGCAGGCCGGTCCGGGCGCCTTCACCGGCGAGGTTTCGGCGGCGATGCTGCGCGATTTCGGTTGCCGCTATGTCATCATCGGCCACTCCGAGCGTCGCGCTATCTATGGAGAGAGCGATGCCCTGGTCGCGGAGAAGTGCGCGACCGCGCTGGACGGCGGCCTGACTCCGATCCTGTGCGTCGGCGAACTGCTCGAGGAACGCGAGCGCGGTGAAACCGAACAGGTCGTTGGTCGCCAGCTCGACGCGGTGTTTGCGCGGCTCGGCGAGCCGAAACGACTGGCCGGCGTCGTCATCGCCTATGAGCCGGTGTGGGCGATCGGTACCGGCAAGACCGCGACGCCTGCGCAGGCGCAGGACGTACACGAATTCATTCGCCGGCGTATCGCCGGACTGGACAGCGCCGTCGCCGGCGGCAGCGTCATCCTGTACGGTGGCAGCGTCAAGGCCGCGAATGCCGCCGAGCTGTTCGCGATGGCCGATATCGACGGCGGCCTGATCGGCGGCGCCTCCCTGCAGGCGCAGGAATTCCTGTCGATCTGCCGCGCTGCGGACGCGGCATAAGCTGAGCGGCTAACGCTCGAGGAAATGAATCCGATGCTGTTTCTTATGATAGCCTTTCACATGCTGCTCGCGATCACGCTGATCGGCCTGGTGCTGATCCAGCGCGGCAAGGGCGCCGAAATCGGCGCCGCGTTCGGCAGCGGCGCCTCGCAGACGGTGTTCGGCAGCCAGGGATCGGGATCGTTCCTGACCCGGATGACCGCGATCCTCGCGACGGTGTTCTTCCTGTCGAGCCTGGGTCTGGCCTGGATGTACAGCCAGCAGGTCGATCGTCCGAGCGTGACCGAGATCATCGATCGTCCGTCGCCGGCCAGCGGCATGGAGCGCGGTGTGCGGCCGGAAGGTGATGTCCCCGCCATTCCGGGTAATCTCTCCGCGCCGGCGGAGGAGTAAAAGGGCAGTCAGAGTTCGAGTCGTGACGCAGCGTTTGGCCGTTGCGTGATTGTTTTTGCCGATGTGGTGGAATTGGTAGACACGCCGTCTTGAGGGGGCGGTGGCGAAAGCCGTGACGGTTCGAGTCCGTCCATCGGCACCATTGGAAATTTGTCAGTTTATTCAGAGATTATGCCGTCGGCTTCGGCTTGACACCGCGCAAAGCGCTGGCCTAGACTCACCGAACAGGCGAGCTTGGCAGTCAACAATTATAAGCAGCGACGGGCCCATGAGCCGGTCGCGGAGGGGCTCTACGGGGCGATTACCATTCCATCGCCTCATCAAGGGGTCGACTCGATCCCCCGGAATCCGTGACGTAATCTCATGCTAGAGAATTATCTACCGATACTTGTCTTTATCGTCATGGGCGTGCTGTTCGGCGTGGTGCCCCTGCTTGCCGGATTCGTGCTCGGTCCGTATCGCCCTGACAGCGACAAGAACGCGCCGTATGAATGCGGCTTCGAGGCCTTCGAAGACTCGCGCATGAAGTTCGACGTCCGCTACTACCTGGTCGCCATCCTGTTCATCATCTTCGACCTCGAAATCGCCTTCCTGTTTCCGTGGGCCGTCGTGCTCGACGAGATCGGCATGTTCGGTTTCATGGCGATGGTGATGTTCCTCGCGATCCTCGTCGTCGGCTTCATCTACGAATGGAAGAAGGGGGCCCTGGAATGGGAATAGAGGGCATCCTGAAGGAAGGCGTCGTCACTACGACCGCGGACAAGCTGATCAACTGGGCGCGGACCGGTTCGCTGTGGCCAATGACCTTTGGTCTTGCCTGCTGCGCGGTCGAGATGATGCATGCCGGCGCCGCCCGTTATGACCTCGACCGCTTCGGCGTCGTGTTCCGCCCAAGTCCGCGCCAGTCCGATGTCATGATCGTCGCCGGTACGCTGGTCAACAAGATGGCACCAGCCTTGCGCCGCGTCTATGACCAGATGAGCGAGCCGCGCTGGGTCATTTCCATGGGCTCCTGCGCGAACGGCGGCGGCTACTACCACTATTCCTATTCGGTCGTGCGCGGTTGTGACCGCATCGTCCCGGTGGATATCTATGTGCCGGGCTGCCCGCCGACCGCCGAAGCACTGCTGTACGGCGTCATCCAGTTGCAGAACAAGATCCGCCGCACCAATACGATTGCCCGCTAAGGCCTGACGCACAGACAAGATGCCCGATTCCATCCAGACATTGGCGACCAGGGCCCGGGAGCGGTTTGGCCCAGCGCTCGAGTCCTGCGAGGTGTCGCGCTGCGGCGAACTCACGATCGAGGTCGCGGCCGCGCGCGTCCATGACGTGTGTCTGGCGCTGCGCGATGAGCCCGGTTTCCGCTTTGAACAGCTGATCGATCTCTGCGGCGTCGATTATCTCGGCTACGGTGATCGCCCGCGCAGCGGCCCGCGCTTTGCCGTGGTCTATCACCTGTTGTCGATCGCCCATAACCAGCGCATTCGTGTGCGCAGCCTGCTCGACGAAGAGGAGCCGCGCGTGTCGACCGTCGTCGACATCTGGAACGTGGCCAACTGGTACGAGCGCGAGGCCTTTGACCTGTACGGCATCCTGTTCGACGACCATCCCGACTTGCGCCGGTTGCTGACCGACTACGGCTTTGTCGGTCACCCGTTCCGCAAGGACTTTCCGATCTCCGGCAATGTCGAGATGCGTTTCGACCCCGAGCGCCGCAGGGTGATCTATGAACCGGTCTCGATCGAGCCGCGCATCAACGTGCCGCGGGTGATCCGCGATGATCACCGCTATCTCGTCGGCGATCAGGACCGTGAGGAGGCCGGCCATGGCTGAGATCCGCAATTACACGATGAATTTCGGGCCGCAGCACCCGTCGGCGCACGGCGTGTTGCGCCTGGTCCTGGAGATGGATGGCGAGGTCATCGAGCGCGCTGATCCGCATATCGGTCTGCTACATCGCGCCACCGAGAAGCTGGCCGAGACCAAGCCGTACATCCACAACATCGGTTACATGGATCGCCTCGACTATGTCTCGATGATGTGCAATGAGCACGGCTATGTGCTGGCGATGGAAAAGCTGCTCGGCATCGAGCCGCCGCTGCGCGCGCAGTACATCCGCGTCATGTACGATGAGATCACCCGTATCCTGAATCACCTGCTGTGGGTCGGGGCGCACGCGCTCGATATCGGCGCGATGACCGTGTTCCTCTATGCCGTCCGCGAGCGCGAGGACCTGCTCGACGCCTACGAGGCGGTGTCCGGCGGGCGCATGC
>CAYLKC010000064.1:0-11230 GCA_964384095.1 uncultured Chromatiales bacterium | reverse complement strand
TATGGCATGTGGAAGGCCCACGACATGGTCAAGGTGCAGATCGGTCGCTTCAACAACCCGCTCGGCATCGAGGCCCATGACCAGGCCGAGCTGAATCACTTCATCACGCATGGCCAGGTTCGGCATGCGCTGAACGATGCAACCTCGCAGACCAATAGCACCGACGGCAACAACATCGAGGGCGTCGCGGCCCACGTGATGGCCGGACCGGCGAAGATCACCGTTGGCCTGCTGAATGACATCGGCGATGCAGCTGAAGAGAACTCGATGCTGCTGAACATCTCGGCCTCGCCGGTCGAGGGCCTGGATCTCGCGCTCGGCACGTTGACGCAGGACCAGGATACCGGCCCATTTGTCGGCAACCTGATCAACTTCAATGCCGCCTACAGCCTGGCCGCCAACGACATGCCGATCAAGGTCTGGCTGGACTATCTGACCGCCGCGGAAGTGGTCGACAGCGTCATCAGTCTCGGTGGTTCGGTCGGTTTCGCGGGCGGCTTCGGTGTCGCGCTGCGCTACGACATGACGAGCTATGCGAACGATACCGATGAGACGGCGATCACGTTGGCCGGCAGCTGGCAGGCCGCCGACAACTTCGACCTGCGTCTCGAGTGGCGCAACGACGAGTTCGAGAACGGCACCAGCGTCGACGGCGACTCCATCACCCTCGCCGCGGCGTTCCTGTTCTAAGCCGATCTGACGGCGCAAGCAGTACCGAAAGCCGGGCCTCGCGCCCGGCTTTCTTTTTTCCGCCCTTCGGCTTGTATCCGCTCCACCGTATCGGGTACCTTTCCCGGATGTCCGCAACCCGCCTGTAACGGAGTACTGTAGTCGATGCGTAATCCCCTGCTCGTCGCCGCGCTCGCGGCCCTGTTGCCGGCGGCGCCGGCCATCGCCGCGATGGACCTGTACGGCGCCGCGCACCTGTCGCTCGATGTCGTCAACAACGGCGATCGCGACCCGGCCAACAAGAAGACCGCGCTGTCGGTCACCAGCAATCACTCGCATATCGGCCTGCGCGGGCGCGAGGCGGTCAGCGACCGGCTCGCTGTGCGCTGGCAGTACGAGACCACCGTCGATCTCGACGACGGCGGCTGGGGCGAGGGCCGCGACAGCTATGTCGCGCTCGAGAGCCGGATCGGCACACTGCTCGCGGGACGCCATGTGACCCCCTATCGCGCGATGACCGACCGCCTCGATATCTTCCACGAGACCCGCGGGGACATCAGCGCCGCGCTCGGTTCGATCGACGGCGACCCGGTCTTTCATCGCCGCGCGCGCAACCTGATCCACTATGCGACGCCGGAGGGCAAGCGCGTCCGCTTCGATCTCGGCTATATCGCGAACCAGGACAATGACAACCTGCCGCTCGGCGATGACGAGGCCGATCTGTCGGGCTACAGCGCATCGCTGCGCTTCGAACACGGCCAGTTGTTTGCCGGCTTCGCCTATGAGGCCCTCGGTCGCACCGAGGGCCCGGCGCAGTCCGACGCCAAGGCGCGCAAGTTCGCGCTCGGCTGGGACTTCGGCCAGGGGACCACGGTCGCCGCGGCCTGGGAGGAGGCCAGCAGCGGGGAATACACCGGCGGTCGCGAGGCGCGCCGCGAGGCGCTGTACCTGAATCTCGCGCATGTCGCCGGCAATTTCACGTGGAAATTCGCCTATGCGATGCTCGACGACCGCAACGACGCCCCCGACAGCGGCGCGCACATGGTCGCGACCGGTTTCTCGTACGCGGTGTCGCCACGGACCGGGCTCTATGTCCTCGTAGCCGGGGTCATCAACGACGACAACGCCAGCTACGGATTGCAGCCGTACCATGACGATATCGTCCGCGAGACGCCCGATGCGCGCGACAACGGCGCGATCCCGGCCGCGGCAGCCGGCCGCAATGTCAGCACGCTGTCGGCCGGCCTGATCCACCGCTTCGACATCGGCCTGTAGCCGGTCCGGGCGGGCAGGCAGAGGGGCGCGACAGACGCCCCGGCTTGTCGAAATGTCCGGGCCATTGTGCTAAAGTCGCAACACAATCACGGCATTGGTGATCAGCCGGTGATCCGGCCAGAGGGGGAGGTCAAGGTACTACGATGCGAGGGGATCACCGTACCTTCACGCAATACCGGGTGATCGTGGTGGCGGCGTTCGCGCTGCTGCTCGCCGCGTCCGCCGCGTCGGCCGGTATCTTCAACACCAAGCACAACCTCGGCAGTACCGGCGTCAACGCCGCGAGCAACTTCAGCGGCACCTCCGAGATCTGCGTATTCTGCCATACCCCGCACGGCGCCGACGCGACCGCGGCAGTGCCGCTGTGGAACCGCAACCTGACGCCGGGCGCCGCCTACACCACCTACGACCAGCTCGGCTCGACGACACTCGATGCCGAGATCGAGCCGATCGGCTCGGTGTCGCTGGCCTGCCTGTCCTGTCACGACGGCACCCAGGCGATGGACGCGCTGATCAACGAGCCGGGCTCCGGCGCCGAGAACTGGGCCTTCCGCACCGGCGTCTGGAGTGGCCAGGCCGCGACCGTCGGCGGCCGCCTCGGTCCGCCGAGCGTGATCACCAACCTCTCCACCGACCTCACTGACGACCATCCGATCGGCGTGCAGTACGCCGGCGGCGGCTATGCGCTGTCGAACCCGTTCGGCCCCGGCCGCGATCCGGACTTCAACCAGGCCGAGAGCAAGATCGTCGGCGCCAGCCGCATCTGGTGGGTCAATACGACGATCGAGGGCGGCACCTCCGATTTCGAGCGCACCGACATGAAGCTCTATACCCGCACCGCGTCGCGCGGGGTGTTCGTCGGCGAGCCGCAACCCTATGTCGAGTGCGCCTCCTGCCACGATCCGCATGTGGACCAGAATCCGCTGTTCCTGCGGATCGATCCGGCCGGCAGTGCGGTCTGTCTGACCTGTCACAACAAATAACGGGATCCGGGGCGCGGGGGGGCAGGGACAAAATCTTCGGGACGGCGTGGGCATCCGGTCTCGTGGCCAGAGTTGGATCGATCAGATGCGGAGTTTGCTGACCACGACAGTGTTGCTGATGGCCTGCCTCGCCGTTGCGGTGGCCGGGGAGCCCCGTGACGGCGACGGCGCGGAGCAGAATGGCGTCCGGATCTTCGCGACCGTCGGCGGCGTGGTCGTGCCGGTCGAGGAGTTCGAGGCGAATTTCCACGCCGGCGTACGCCAGCGCTTCTATCACGGCAGCGTCCCGAAGGAACAGCTCGCGGCCTTTCGCCGCGAGGTTGCCGACGAGATCATCGACCGTATCCTGCTGCTCCAGGAAGGAGAGCGCCGCGGACTCGAGCCCGATGGGGACTGGGTCGATGGCGAGCTTCAAGCCTGGGCGGGGCGTATTGCCGGGAGCGCAAACCCGGAGCAGGCGCGGGCGATCGTGCGCGAGCAGCTGCTCGGCGACAGCGTGATCATGCAGCTGAAGGCGCAGGTCGAGGCGATCCCGGAGATCAGCGAGGAACAGCTGCGGGCCTGGTACCGGGCGAATCCGGACAAGTTCACGACGCCCGAGCGGTTGCGGGTATCGCTGATCCTGCTCAAGGTCGAGCCCTGGGCGGGCGGGCCGGCCTGGCAGGCGGCCCATGACGAGGCCGAGCGGATCCTTGCGCGTCTCCGCGACGGCGAGGATTTTGCCGCGCTGGCGCGGCTGCATTCCGCCGACGGCTCCGCGGAGGAGGGCGGCGACCTCGGCTATCTGCATCAGGGGATGCTGGCGCCCGAGGCACAGACGGTGATCGACGGGCTGGCGCCGGGGGAGCTGTCCGGGCCGGTCCAGTTGTTGCAAGGTTTCGCGGTGTTCCGCCTCGAGGAGCGGGTGGCGCCGCGGCTGAATGATTTCGGGCAGGTGGCCGAGCGGGCGCGCGGCCTCCTCGAGCGCGAGTTGCAGGAACAGGCGCGGGAACGCCTGCTCGACGACTTGCGCAAGGGCACGACCATAGAAATCAACCAGGCGGTGCTGGCGACCGACGGCTGACCAAGGCCCGACACTCGCCCTACATAATAACGATGACAGGCGCACGGCGGATGAAGCGGGGGAAGGGCATTCATGCTGGTGGGGAAACCTGATCTGAGGCGCCTTGCGCCGGGGCTGTTCGCAGTCCTGTGGATCGCCCAGCCGGCGGCGATGGAGCTCGTCGACGTCTCGGGAAGCGTCGGCTATACCTACCGTGCGATCACCGGCAGCTCGAGCAGCGATGCCAGCAGCAACCAGCTCCGCGCCGGCGTCAATGCCCAGGGTTATCTCTGGCAGCCCTGGTTCGCGACGCTGACCGCCGGCGTGCGCGTGACCCAGGACAGCACCGACTACAGCGGCGCGAATACGTCGACCGACACCACGGTGCTGACCGGTGACCTCGACCTGAACGTGCTGTCCCAGAGCAAGACCCCGTTCTCGCTGTCCTACCGCACCAGCGACAGCCGCGTCGACACGGTGTCGCTGCCGAACACTGTAACGACGCTCGGCGGCCGCGAGTTCACGACCCGCCGCCTTGCGCTGCGCCAGTCCTATTTCAATGACCAGGGCGACCGCTTCCAGGCGCGTTTCGACCGCAATGAATGGGAGTCGCGCGGCGGCGAGGACTACCTCGACCAGCTGGTCGGCGCCGAGATGAACATCCGCCGCCCGCGCCACACGCTGGTCGGCAAGACCAGCTACCAGGAGATCGAGCGCAACGTCCAGGACCTGCAGACCGACATCGTCGTCGTCAACGTCGATCACTACTACCATCCGAATCGCGCGTTCCGGATGGATACGATGCTGAGCCATTACGACTCCGAGACGCAGCAGACCCAGCCGCTCGGCGGCACCAATCTCGGCGACAGCCTGATGGACCTGACCCAGGCCTCGAGCTTCCTGTTCTACCGCCCGATGGACCGCCCGCTGTCGGTCAGCGCCGGCGTGCGCGTGTTCGGCCTCAACGCCGAGAACGCCGGCAACCGCATCGAGCAGACCAGCGTCAGCGCGATGAGCGGCCTGTTCTACCAGCTGACCAAGAACCTGCGCCTCGACGCCAATGTCGAGGGCACGGTCATCGACAACGACGAGCGCACGCAATCGTCGCGGCAGCGCGTCGGGGCCCTGTACCAGTCCGACCTGCGCGAGATCCTCTCCGGGATGACCTGGAACTGGTATACCCAGGGTTCGGTGCAGCACCAGGATCTCGATGAGGAGGGGATTCTCACCTCGCAGCTGCGCGTCGGCCATGACGCCCAGCGCCTGTGGCTGACCGACGGGCGGGGCACCTTCCGCCTCAGCCTGAGCCAGTCGGTCAGCGGTATCCAGCAGTCCGGGGACGCCGATGTCGGCACCCAGCGGCTCGACCACTCCGGCAGCTTCTCGTGGGACCTCTACGGCGAGGCATCGACGACGATGTTCCAGGTCACCCTGTCGGACTCCCGCGGCTTCGGCGACCAGGAGGACGAGCAGCAGTTCGCGAATGTCCAGCTCCTGCGCACCCAGAATCTGAGCCTGCGCAGCACGCTGTCCGGCAATCTGACCGTCCAGTATATCCGCCGGGACTTCATTGGAATCCGCGATGATGATACAGTAGCGGCCAGCGGACAGGTCAATTTCCAGCACATGGACCTGTTCAATATCGCCCAGTTGCGGTTCCACTCGGATCTGCGTATCTGGCATGCGGCGCTCGATGAGGGCATCGACCGCGCCGAGTGGGAAAACAGGCTGACATATGCCATCGGATTGCTGGACACCAGCGCGAGCTGGCGCTACATCAATCTGGACAACGAAGAAAAATACAGCCTTGTGTATTTCCAGGTAAACCGGCGATTCTGACTGCCCCGCCGGTGACCGCCCGAGACAACAATAATTATCTGTATATCCATTGAGGAGAGGTTAGTCATGTCACCAAATATCGCGCGGAATCCTGTCCGCTTCTCGCTGATTGCGGGACTCCTGGTCGGCCTGTGGATGTGGGCCGCGGCGCCGAATACGGCGCATGCGGAATATGGCGATGTCGTCATCAACAACTTTTCTGACGCCGCCGAGATGCGCCCGGTCGTGTTCTCGCACTGGTTCCACCGCATCCGCTTCCGCTGCAAGGTCTGCCATGCCGACCTCGGCTTCGAGTTCAAGGCGGGCGGCAACAAGATCACGATGGCAAAGATCATCGACGGCCAGTTCTGCGGCGCCTGCCACAATGGCGAGATCGCCTGGTCGGTCGAAAACTGCGCGATGTGCCACTCCGGTCTCCCGGGCACGCCGACCCAGATCCATGGCAGCACCGTGCAGCGACTCGTCGCGCCGGCGCACCGGCCGCTGGACCCCGGCGCCACCGCCGGCCAGCCACCCCGGTAATCATTGAAGGAAGGGGGAGCCAAACATGAAGATTTCGAGGACTCACGGGATTGCCGCCGGCCTGTCGGCTGCGGCGCTGTTGATCACCTTCGCCTGGCAGGGCCCGGCCGCCGTCGCCGACCCCGTCGGTCAGGGCGCGCCGCTGATGCTGGCCCAGGCCAGCGACGTCAACACCTTCAACCGTAACCTGCGCAAGGAAACGCCGCATCTGCCGCCGCCGGAATCCGGCATCAACGACCCGGACAACGAGGCGACCCATCGCCTGCAGCCGCCGGCCCAGGCCTTCCAGGGCCTGCCGACGACGAACTTCGGCAACCGGGTCGACTGGGTCAAGGCGATCGACAACGAGTTACTGCGCCCGCGCTGGGATCGCATGAATTCCGCCGAGGAACCGTTCGTGATGGACCTCGACATCATCCGTCCGGTGCGCGCATCGGTGCCCGATGTCGTGTTCCCGCATCGCCAGCACACCGAGTGGCTGTTCTGCTCGAACTGCCATCCGCGCATCTTCGTGCCGCAGCAGGGTTCGAACCAGATCAGCATGTCCGCGATCCTGCTCGGCGAGAAGTGCGGTGTCTGTCATGGCAAGGTGGCCTTCCCGGTCAACATGCAGACCTGCACGAAGTGTCACTCGAAGCCGAAGCCGGCCGATTGGTCACCGCCGCTGAGTGAGGCGACGCTGAACAATCCCTGGAGATAGGGCGGTTCCTCGCGAGGAAAGCATGCCATATCGGAGTTTCGGCGCCTGGCTGTTGCCGGCGGGTCTGACGGTGTTGCTGTCGGCCTGCGCAACCGTGGGAGAGGATGTGTCACAGACCGCTCGCGTCGTCGATGTCGAGGACCAAGTCGAGGCCGCCCCGGAAGACGGGGCGGTCCGTGACGAGGGCATCGACGCGCGCGCGAGCGCGGTCGAGATCATCCCGCTGCAACAGGCCTCGCCCGAACCCGAGCCTGCCACCGAACCCGAGCCCAAGCCCAAGCCTGAGCCGGCGCCTGAGCCTGCCCGGCCTGCCTCCCCGTTCGAGTTCAACGTCGGCGCGGCGGAGAAGGACGCAAGCCATCCCTGGTTCGGCGTCGGCCATGACCGCGGCTTCGTCGTCAACGGCGAACAGGGCGGGGAGTTGGTCGTTGTGCGCGGCAAGACCTATACCTTCAACGTCGACACCGGCGTCCAGCACGACTTCTACCTGTCGCGGGACGATACCGGCTGGGGCGCCGCGGCGTGGACCGGCGGCGTCAGCGGCCAGTTCATCTACCAGGGCAAGGTCACCTTCACGCCGGACGCCGACACCCCGGACCTGTTGTACTACCAGTGCCGCAATCATCGCAGCATGGGCGGCGCGATCCATGTCGTCGATGCCGCCGACGAGGTGCGGGTGCGGGCAGAGATCGCTGCGCGTCGCGCTGAAGCGGCGCCGGCCGCCGTGGCCGAGACTGCGGCCCCGGTCGCGACGATCTCCGAGGCCGAGGTGCTGCAGAAGATCGAGTTCGCGTCGATGTTCATCAATAGCTCCGCCGCCGCCGATCGCATACGCGAAAGCGGCATCCAGGCCGCGCTGGACCTCCAGCAGGCCGCGCGCCAGAACTATCTCGACGCCCGCGATGCGGTCGGTCGCGGCGATCTCGACATTGCGCTGCTGTTGGTCGACGAGTCGATGCGCATCATGAGCGAGGCCTCGCGGCATGTCCCGCGCGACATCGAGGGTGAGGCCCAGCGCGCGCAGTTCGAGATGTTCTACGAAGGCGCCGTGACCTTCCGCGAGTCCTACACCCGCAATGTCGAGCGCATGCGCGAACGCGACCGCAGCCGGATCCGCCAGGTCGACTTGCAGCGCGTCGACCAGTCGATGGCGCGCGCCCGCGCACTCGCCGACCGCGGCCAGTACCCCGACGCGATCGCGCTCCTGACCGAGACGCAGAACACGCTGACCCGCGCCCTGACCGAGATGCTCGCCGACGAGTCGATCTCGTATGAGCTCGACTTCAAGACACCGCGTGACGAGTATGAGTACGAGCTGGCGCGCTACGAAAGTTTTGAACGCCTGGTCCCGATCGCGATCGAACAGAGACAGCCGACGGAGCAGGCGCGCGCGCTGATGATGCGGTCGGTCGATCGCGCACAGGAGATTCGCGGCCTCGTCGATGCCGAGGTCGCAAGCGGGGACTACCAGGAGGCGATCCTGATGCTGCAAGGGGCGACCAGCCATATCCAGCGCGCCCTGCAGGTCGTCGGCGTGAGGTGAGAGACATGAAGCTCGCGACATATTCTATCCGTCCATCGCTGCTCGTCCCGGGCTTTCTGCTGTTCGCCTGGCTGCTGGCCGGCGCCGGCTTCGCGCAGGCGCAGCAGGCGCCGACCTGGGAGCGCAATGTCGGTCATTTCCAGTTGTCCGGCGAGCGTGTCCCTACCGCGCTTGACGGCATTCGCGACCCGAACGGCGAGGCCGCCGCGGTGTTCCAGGACCCGTATGACGCGATGGCCCGCTTTCCGCGCGATGCCGGCGGCCTGATCGACTGGGTGCGGACGCTGAACCGCGGTCTCATCGATCCGCGCCAGAGCCTCGACGGCTCGCGCCAGATGTTCACCGTGGACTTCGACATCATCTTCACGAACACCCAATCGATGCCCAATGTCAGGTTTCCGCATCTCCAGCACACCGAGTGGCTGACCTGCGCGAACTGCCATCCGGTGCCGTTCATACCGAAGAAGGGCGCGAATCCGGTCAACATGTCGGCCATTATCCAGGGCGAGTTTTGCGGGCTCTGTCACGGCCGCGTCGCCTTCGCACCCACGATGAACTGCGGCAGATGCCACTCCGTCTCTCCAGAAATCACCTTGCTGCGCTGAGCCTTGCCTGCGCGGTCCTGCTGCTGCAGGCCTGCGCGGTCATCGACAGCGGTACGCGGACCGCGGCGCTCGAGGCGCGCGATTCCTTGTGGCAGACCATCGACGGCGGTCTGGTCACCGGCGGTAATTTCGTCACCGGCCCGCCCGACGTCCGTTTCCTGCAACCGGTCGCGGTCGCCGCGCGCGGACATCTCATCTATATCCTCGACGTCGGCCACCGCCAGCTGTTCCGCTACGATGCCCGACTCGATCGCCTCGAACGCGCGCTCGACCTGCGCGGGGTCGTCAGCGGCAACGATGCCGACCTCTATCTCGCCCGCGACCTCTCGGTGTGGATTGCCGATACCGACGGCGCGCGCGTGCTGCATTTCGATCGCAACGGCCGCCAGCTGCGCGTCATCGAGGACCACATCAATATCACCCGGCCGGTGTCGGTGCGCGTCAACGACACCACCGGCTATATCTTCATCGCCGACGGCAACAACGACGGCGTGCTGGTCTACAACCCGGAGGGCCTGCCGGTCGGCGCATTCGGCGGCCGCGGCCGCGGGCCGGGCAAGTTCACCGGCATCAGCGTGCTGGCGCAGGGACCGAAGGGCTATTACATCGGCACCCGCTTCGGCGAGCATCGCGTGCAGGTCATGGCCTTCGACGGCGGCTGGCTCGAGTCCTTCCAGCCCGATACCGTGACCTTCCCGATCGCGATCGCGGTTGCCGGTGACGGCCTCGCCTATGTCGCCGACTACATGGCCGACGACATCAAGGTCTACGACGGTGACCGCCTCGTCGACGTGATCGGCGGACACGGCGCCGCGCCCGGCCGCTTCAGCAGGATCACCAGCCTGTGGATCGACGAGGGGAATCTCTACGTCGCGGACAGTCTCAACCGGCGCATCCAGGTACTGTCGCTCGCCTCCCGGGAACCTTCGCCGTCCGGGGGGCCGTGACGCGTGCGCAGCGCCCCGTCAACCGGCACAGGGAAGGTCGCGGTGGTGCTGGCGGCGGGGCTGCTCGCGGCCTGCGCGACCAGCGGTCCGGGCGTACTTACCTACGAATACGAGGCCGAGGCGGAGCAGCATGTCTGGCCGTCCCCCCCCGATCCGCCGCGCTACCGCCTGGTCGGCCAGCTGACCGGCGAGCAGAACCTCCCCCGCGCTGACCGGCAGAATTTCGGCAGCCGCGTGTTCGCCTGGGTGGCCGGCTTCGTCAGCGGCAAGCGCGCGCCGGTCGTATTGCAGCGTCCGCAGAGTGGCTACGTCGCCGAGGACGGCCGTATCCTGGTCACCGATGTCAGCCGCGCTGCGGTCTTCGTCTTCGACGAGCAGGCCGGGCGGCTGCATGTCTGGGAGTCTGCCGGACGCGCGATGCGCTTCCAGACCCCGGTCAGCATCGCCCCGGGCGTCAACGGCGAGGCGCTGGTCGTCGATGCCGGGCTGCGGCGCGTCGTGCGCCTGGATCGCAATGGCGAGCCGCTCGGCGCCATCGGCGAGGGGCGCTTCTCGCGGCCGGTCGGGATCGCGCGCGACCCGGCGCGGGGGCGCCTCTACATCGCCGATGCGCAGGCCCATGACATCAAGATCTTCAGCGACGACGGCGAATTCATCGGCGTCATCGGCAGCCGCGGCGAGGCCCCGGGCGAATTCAATGCGCCGACCTATCTGAGCTTTGCCGGCGACCGCCTCTATGTCACCGATACGCTCAATTCGCGCGTGCAGGTCTTCGATGCCGATGGCGGCTTCGTCCGCGAATTCGGTCGCCGTGGCCTCTACGTCGGCGACCTGCCGCGACCGAAGGGCGTGGCGGTCGATGCCAACGGTCTGGTTTATGTGGTGGAATCCTATTATGACCATCTGCTAGTATTCACCGAACGGGGAGAATTGCTTTTACCGATCGGGGGTACCGGCAGCGGGATAGGCCAGTTCTATCTCCCGGCGGGGGTCTGGACCGACCGCCGCGACCGGATTTACGTCGCCGACGCATTCAACGGTCGCATCATGATTTTTGAATTTCTGGGTGAGGCATGAACCTGCGGCTCGTTTCGGCGACGGTCGT
>CAYLKC010000063.1:0-11346 GCA_964384095.1 uncultured Chromatiales bacterium | reverse complement strand
CGCAGCCGGGCCAGGATGGGGCTGGGCTCAAGCCCGGCGTTGGCGACGATGGCGCGCGTGGGCGCCTCCAGGGCGCCGCGCAGGATGGGCAGGGCCGCGGCCTCGTCGGGCGGCAGGCAGAGGCAGACCGGGCATTTGAGCGCCTGCTGGAAATCAATCCGGAGGATGTCGCGCTGAGAATGCGCCTTTCACTGCTGTATCGCAGCAGGGGAGAGACGATCAAGTCGCTGTCGCAGCTGGCGATGGTAATCCAGCAGGCGCCGGCTTCACAGGAAGCAGGGCAGGCTCGCGATATGCTCGGATTCTCGAAGGGGCTCGAGCTGGCCAGTAGCGGCGATCTGGAAGAGGCCGGCGAGGTATTCGAGCGCCTGCTGACAGCGGCGCCCAATGATCCGGTAACGCGTTATCAGCTCGGCCTCGTGCTCTATCAGCAGCGCAGGCTCGCGGAAGCCGAGATCCACCTGACAAGGGCGATCATGCTGGACCCGTCCCATCAGGAAACCCGGCTGCTGCTGGGGCGGGTATACGAAGTCCTCGAACGCAGAGACGATGCGATCAGGATATATGAGGAGGCCGTAGCGATCGACCGTGAGTCTCAGCCCGGGCGCGACGCACTGGCATCACTGACGGTCCTCTATAACCAGCGCTTCCAGGAGATGATCGCGGCGCGCAGGATCGACGAGGCTACCGCAATCATGCGGCGTGTCGTCGACAACGCGCCCGATAACGCCGCCGCCCGCATCAATCTCGCGCAGCTCTACCTCCAGTTGCGCAGGGATGATGACGCCCTGCGCGAATTGGACGCGGTCCTCAAGTTGAGACCTGACAACGTACAGGCCAACCATATGGCTGCCATGATCCATGCCTCGGCGGGCAGGCACATGCAGGCAATCGAAACTTATGCCAGGGCGATATCGCTCGACGACGATGAGGAGCGGGCGGCGGCGGCTGCCCTGGATCTGGTCATCGAGGTCGCCCGGCTTATGCTCACGGAGCACAGGCCGTATGCCGCCATCCGGCAGTTGCGCGGCCTCGCGGATCACGGCAGGGCTGACGGGCGGGCATGGACGATGCTTGCAACGATCTATCATCAGCTGGGCCGTAATGATGATGCGATTCGCGCCTACAGGGAGGCTGTGCGACATGTGCCGGACAATGTGTCCACCCGCTTCAACCTTGCGGAACTGTATGAGCGCAGCAACGACAGCGACCTGGCGCTGGTGCAATATCGGGAGATCGTCCGCAGGGGCAGTCCCGGTAATCGATTTGTCGAGGAAGCGCGCAGACGGGCGGATATTCTTCGTGATCGTCTCGCCTTGTTCACGTCGCAACTGCGCTACTCGCTGATCGTCGGTGAATCCGTGATCAGTGAACAGGATATCGACCAGACAGGGGCGCTCAACAGCGCATTCACGACGCAGATCGCCTACAATCTCGGCACCAACTTCAGGCTGAGTCCGGCTTATCATGTGCGGCTGGATACCGGCTTGATCTATGTAGGCAATCACTCCACCGAAGACGATATCCTGGTGACCCGCGCCGGGGTGGTCGGTAATGCCAATCACCTCCGTCACTATCATTCCGGGTCGGTGCATCTGTCCCGGCTCAGCGACCTGATGCGGGATCGTGACGGTGGAAGTACCGCGAACGTCAGTCTTTCTGGCGGCTTCAGGCTGCGCGATCCGCTGTCGTTGTTCAGCGTGCGCGGTGAAGGACGTATATCCGAAACGGGCGAGTCGGTCATCGTGCGCACTGAGCGGCGGCGGGTCGGCTTCGATCCTGGCCCCGGGAATCCGCGGCTGCTGACAACGCTGAACGAGAGATATCCCGTGCCGGCCGCTGCGACGGAGAGCACCGCAGAGGGTCCGGAGGTCCCCGGGCTGCCGGCAGTGGAGTCGCCCGGCGAGTCGATGGCAGGCATGCGTCTGTACGCGGGTGCGTGGACGCTGTTGCGTCAGGGCGACCTGGTCGCAGCCGAGGAGCGATTCCACGAGGTGCTTGCGCTCGCGCCCGATGACCCGATGACACTCCTGCATCTCGGCATCATCCGTCAACGCAGGATTGACCACGCAGGCGCCGAAGGCTTTTATTTGCGGAGTCTTGCGGCAGACCCCGACAATCCCGTCGCACGGCTATGGCTCGCTGACCTGTATGTCGAAATGGGGCGTGCCGATGATGCCGGGGCATTGCTCGATGAACTGATATCGGATGACAGTGTTGCGGACCTCTGGCGGTCGGCGGCAGGTAATCTGCGGCAGATGATCGCACAGAAGGTTTCGACAGCGCAGGATCCTGTCGCGTACAGGGCAGCCCTCGACGATGCCGGATTTTCCCGGGGGCTCGCTGCCATTGCGCAGGGGAGATACGACGACGCGCTTGCGATCCTGCAGTCGGTTCTCGATGTCCATCCCGATGACCCGCTGGCGCGACTGAATACCGGGGTGGCCCTGCAGCAACTGGGCAGATTCCCTGAGGCCGAGGCTGAATTCCAGCGGATACGGGATGTCGATCCTGACAATCTGAACGCGGTATTCCGCCTCGGCCTGCTCTATACGGAGACCGGGCGTGCGCACCAGTCGCTTCCGTTGCTGGAGCGGGTCCTGGCCGAAGCCGGCGCTCACCCCATCGGCGCCAGGGCGGAGGCGGAACTCGAGCGGATCGAACAGGAACGGCTGGGCATGCTGACGGGCCTGGCCGCGGAGCGAACGGATCCGCTCAACTGGGCGATCCAGTACCAGGCATATTATTCGGGCAACAGCCTGCCGGGAAGAAACCTGACCGAGACCCATGCCTATGGCGCCGGTTTCGGCCTGTCCTTCGCCTCCGTTCATACGGGCGAATGGCTCTGCAACTATACCTATGGCGTCAGGAACAACGAGGATCCGTGGGGGACGGACTATGCCTACGATTCACATGAGCTCAGTCTGAGCTGGCGTCGTGCCGTGCCGAACCTCTTCGGGTTGTTCGGCGCGATGGACAATATCCCTGGCATGAGCGGAGTGCTTGCCCTCGACCATGAGCATAGACAGTACCGCCACCCGGATACCAATGCGCTGCATGCGGATGGCGTCTCGCGGCGCAGGACGCTGGACACGACGACGTTCACCGCAGCGCTGAATTACATCATTCCGGGATATGATCGCATGAGTTTCAGCCTGAGTTATTCCCGGGGACTGTCTCGTTCCAACCTGCCTGTCGGGCTCGTACACGACCCGGATGGAAATCCTGTCGCTTTTCAGAGCACCGGTCTCGGAGATGCACGCAGTGAGTTCGTGAATCTCGGCATGAGCTTCCGTTTCTGATCGTCGTTGTCTGCGCCGGAAGTGCGAGACAGACCATAGTCTGATTCCTCTTTTCACCAAGGGCTCCTCAAAATCGCGCCCTCTGCCCGTATTCAACCCTTGTGCCGTGCTTCAAACTCGCTTTCAAGTTGTAAAAGGATTCTGAAAGGATTTCTGATGAATGCCACGAGAGCACAGCGTGGTGGCGGAACGGAAGCCCAGGGCAAGCAGGAAGTCAACGGTACGAGAGGGATTTCCAGGTGAGCCGGACCCGGTCCGGGGAGCGAGGGCCGCAGAAATGCCCCGCTTTACATACTAACTCGTACTAAACCATCAGTGAGGGTAGAGATTATGAAATTGAAGAATGCAGTCAGGAGTGCGGTCGTTGGATCCATCATCGCAGTGCCAGGCCTGGCGTTGGCCGCAGGCATGCCGGTCTTGACCGGATGTGTCGAGTCCCTCAACGAGGGCGGCTTGGTGCAGCAGACCTGCAACGATGGCGCCTACTTCGTCAGCACGATCACAGACGGTGAGTTCTCCTCGACTAGTGTCGTCAGCGCAACCGGTGCCGGCGGCCTTGCCTTGACGAGCGACATCACCACTGCCACCTTCGAGGCCAATACGGCAATCAACACCGGTTCTTTCCTGGTCGGCGCGGATAATACCGGTCTGCACATCACCGACGCTGATTATGTCGCGACTGTGTCGAACTCGCAGTGGGTTGATCTCGGACCCGAGTTCGTTGCCGGTGGCACCAACCCGGACAACCACACGCTGTATCTCCGCTTCGAGAACAAGCGCGGCTCGGTCGACGAGGCCGGCAATACGGGAATGACCCGTTTCAACAACCAGATGAACAGCCCGTCTGCCAGCGGTTCGCGTTATGCGGCTGATACGCGCTTCCTCGATCTGAGCGCCGAGGGGACGTTCCTCGACATCTCGATCCCGGACAGCCTGATCAGCTTCCGCCTGCAGCGAGCGACGGTCGGCGGCGAGGTCAATGAGTACCTGCGCTTCGGCAGCCGCAGCGGCTCAGTGCCGAAGGCCGAGGCAAACGGCGCATGGTCGCGCTTCACGATCGATGGCGTGCAGGGTGACCTCCTCACCACGCAGCAGTCGATGGCGAACTTCGGTGCGCTGATTGATGCCTGGCAGGCCCAGGCAGCCGGCGAGTTTGTCGATCAGGCGGCGCAGGACGCGTTCTTTGCGAGCTTCCATGACTTCACGATGCAGCGCGGCGCCGCGGCGCCGACTGCCGTCGATGATTTCGCGGCGCTCGACACGTTCTTCCAGAACACCAACTTCCCGTATGCGGCGACCGCATTCGTTGCGGATGACTTCGCGCTGTCGACGGTCGGCGGTGGTGATGGCAGTGCGGTCTTCGAAGGCGTCTATACGGCCAACGATGTGTTCAACTTTGATGGCACGAGTGCCTATACCTACATCGGCAACAACGCCTGGAACTACTCGGGCCCGTTCTGAGACAGGTATGCGGTCGTATAGCAGTTGAAGCAGTATCAGTAGTATGAGTCACGGGGGGCATGAGGCCCCCCGTGCTTACCAGACAGGCGGGGCGCGCATCGGAGGATTCACGCGAGGCCAGAACCCGCGTCATTGCCGGGGGTGTCAGGTGAATCAAATAGTTCAGAGTGACTGCCGTGCTGTATCAGGCAGCATCGCGATCGTCGCGTTTGCAGCCATGTTTATTTCAGCGGTTTCCGAGGCGGGCGGTCCGCCCGTCCCCTTTAACGGTTTCACTGTCGATGAAGGCATCATCGCAGCCGATTGTCCGATCGTCGGTGGCGTTCAGGCCGTTTGCAGCAACGAGCTGGTCGACAACGGCATGCTGCAGCGCGACGTCTTCATCGAAAGCGGTCCCCGGGCAGGCAGCTATATCCAGTTCATCATCACCGAACCCGGTGTCAGCGGCGACGCCGCTGCCGACCCCTTCACCAGCGATCGCGGCAGCCTGAATTTCGTCCATGAAGACTTCATAAGGATGTATAACCGCGGGGATGGCATATCTTCCCGCCAGACCTTGATCGAGAGTGATTTCGTCAGCGCGACGCTCGAGAATCGCTTCGTCAATACCATGGAATACGAATTCGGTTGGGCGAACAGCATCGCCTTTCCGTGGGTCAGGATGAATCAGGACATCGCCGAGGTCGATTACAGCCTTGATCCCGGCAATCCGCTCGAGCGTTTCCGCTCGACAGCCGCGATCACCAGCGACGGCGTTGGATTCAACAATCATCTCGACGTCGAGCTGTCCCAGCGGGTGGCGTTGGGCGGTGACGATGTACAGCAGTTTCGTTATGAAAAGGCCGCAGGCTTCTATCAGCTGACTTCGCGCACCGGCGACGGCACCCTGCTGCCCGGCGGGAGTAATGGCGGCGACATCGACTGGGGGCTTGGCGAGATGCTGTCGGCGCTCTGGATCGGTCAGGTCCTGGACGGTAATGAATTCAGCCATACCGGTTTCCGCAACGAGGACCAGGGCACCTCGACCGCGCTGACCAGTCTGATCGATGCGCAGGCGGTGAATTGGGTCGTCCCGCCGTTCAGCACGCTGCCCTCGCTCAGCGCGGCCGTCACTGTTGCGCCAACCGCGGTCGTCGCTCCGCCGATACCGCTGCAGGCGTCGGTGCCGGCGTCTCCACCGTCCGTCGATCCTACCGTTACGGTCGATCTGCCGGTGCCCTATGATGCCTGGACGGTGGTCGGCGGCGTCGTGACGCCGGCGGCCTGCCCGCCGGCTGCAGAATGCGGACCCGCGATCGTCAACAGCAGCGGCCTGTTCCAGCGCATCATCATCGTCGGCGGCGAGGCCTATGTGCACACCATCGTCACGGATTCGGCAGCGAGCGGCGATCCGACGGCTGACGATTTCGAGGTCGACAGCCTCGCGTTCAAGTCCGAGACCTTCGTCAGGCAGGGTGTCAACGGGCTGGCTGCGAACATGCGTATCGCGGAGCGTGACCTTGCCTACGTGACCGAGTCGGCGAGCGGCGGTCTGCCGTCCACCGGGGGTGATTTCGTCTACCAGGTCGGACAGAGGCTCGGCTGGGCGAATGGTGGCCCCGCGGATCCGACGATCGACGTCTACCAGCGTATTATGGTGCCCGATCAGAATTTCCTGCACACCAGTTCGGTCGATAACATCTTTCATCTGATCCAGGGCGCCACCGCGGCTGACCGGGCGATGCATATGTCATCCGCGGTCGGCACCAATGCCGGAGGCGGCACCGGTTTCAACGACCCGGTCATGTTCCACATCAGCAGGGTGCAGGGACAGTTCCAGACAGCGACGAGGGTCCTCGATCCGTTCGATCCCCTGTTGCCGGGCAATGGCGGGGATATTGCCTGGAATCCGGGTGATGCGATCCAGGCGACCTGGGTCGGCGGCGATTATGTGACCACGGATCCCGCCGGACGCACGACCATCGGCACGACCTCCTATTACAATCTGTCAACGGGCGAGCATGTTGCCGACACCAGCCTCGAGGATCCGAATCCGGCCTCCTGGGTGGAGCCCTTCGAGCCACCGGGCGTAAGCTATACCAATCTCTACATCCCGTGATCTCGTGACAAGGGTCATTTCGAGCGCGTCACCGGGTTGCGACGTGTCTGCGTCTGAAGGATGATCGACCGAAAATCGAATGCCCGAAGCAAAGGGCAAATGGCGGGGCGGGCAACCGGCGGCCGCTTGGTGCATGCTGCACTGCAGCGCGGTATGAGTGCCCTGCGTGCCGGCGATTTCAATGCTGCGATCGTGGCCCTGACTGCTGCCGCGCGTTCGGGAGAGCGGCAAGCCTGGTGGTTGCTGACGCAGGCCCATATTGCCAGGGGCGATCTGAGGCGCGGTGAACACTATTGCCGTCGCGCCCTCCATCATGGCGCCGGGCTTGCGGCCTGGATCCTGCTGGCAGGCTTGCGTCTGCACCGCGATGATTATCGAGGTGCGGAGCATGCGGCCCGGATGGCGCTGCGCCAGCAGCCCGGAGATCCTGCCGTCCTCCTGTACCTGGTCCAGGCCCTGATCGGCCAGCGCAGGCCGGATGAGGCGATGCATCTCGGTCGGCAGCTCCGGCAGTCAGGCCGCGATGATTCGCGGGCGATGAGAGCCGTGGCCCATGCTGCCCGCGAGCTCGGCCAGCTCGACGAGGCTCGTGAGATGCTTGATCAGGGCTTGCGGCAACATCCTTTCGACCCCTGGATGCTGTATGAACGGATCAGGCTGGTTCCCTGCGCTCCGGGGCATTCCCTCCATGCGCAGGCGTGTCGGGCGCTTGCGGAGGCAGATGATGACGAGCAGCGCGCCATCGCGTATTTTACCCTTGCCCGCATTCATGAGCAGGCGGGGGAATACGCCCATGCGTTTGAATCCTACCGCGCCGGCAATGCCTGTACGGAACGTCTGCTTCTGCTGAGCGGCCAGGCGTACGATCGTCGCCGGCATGCAGCGAGTGTCGATGCCGTCATCGAACACTTCAATCCCGGTTATTTCGCTGACCGCGCCGACTACGGCGAGCAAATCGAACAACCCCCGGTGATCATCACCGGCGTGTCGCGCTCGGGCAAGTCACTGCTCGCCAGCCTGCTCTCCGGGCACCCACGGCTGGTCAATCTCGATGAATCCCCGGTATTGGGCCAGCTGTCTGCCCGCTGGGGACCGGCCATCACCGCCGCGGCTGGCGCCGATGGCCGTGAGGCGGCCGCGATGTTCGCGCGCGGTTGCATGAGCTGGCAGGCGGCCAAGGCCGGTCCGGGCAGGCGCTGCCTGAATACCCATCCGTTCAATACCCGGTTGCTCGGGGTGCTTGCGGTTGCGTTGCCGGGGGTGCGCGTGATTCATGTCGAGCGGGACGAGCGCGACCTGCTGATCGCCAACTTTTGCACCTTGCACCGGAACGAAAGCCACGCCTACAGCTGCAATCTCGAAGATTGCCGCTCCTGGATAAGTGACAATGCGCGACTGACCGCGCACTGGCAGAAGAACTCGCCACTCGATATCCTGGTAGTGCGCTACGACGACCTGGTGCGCGATCCGGATCAGGTGACCGGAAAGGTGCTTGAATACCTGGGCCTGCCCTGGGACGAGGCCTGTCGCGCCAATCTTCCGGGGGATCCGGCGCTGACGTTGTCACCGGGGCTCAGTCTCGGCTGCCGCAGCCGGATCGATCCTGCACAGGCCGGTTACTGGCGGCGTTATTCGGACCAGCTCAGCGAAGGTGCGCAGGGCGGGGCACACGATCAGTAAGGCAGGATTACCCGTACTGGTCTCCTTCCGCCAGCCGTCGCCCGCGGGCCTCGTCGATCCCCCGGCACGCGACCAGCGCGGCGCCGAACAGTACGATGCAGAACAGGATCGCCGTGTGCAGCCCAACCAGCGCCTGCAGCAGGCCGATCGCGAGTAGCCCGGCGGCGCCGGAGAGTTTCATCGACAGGCCCCAGAAGCCGAAGTACTCGGCCGCGCGCGACAGAGGCGAGAACAGGCCGACCAGCGTGCGGGTCGCCGACTGGCAGGCGCCGAGACTGAGGCCGGCGACGCAGCCGACCACGAGGAACACATGCTGGGCCTGCCAGTCGACGCCGATCGCGGTCCGCAGCAGCCCGGTCAGCGCCGGCGTCGCCCAGATCAGCGCGATTGCGACGATCCACATCACCAGCGTCAGGCGATAGGTGAACAGCGCGCCGATGCGGTCCTGGATGAAGCCGAAGCCGAGCGCCCCGGCCGCCGCGGTGATCTGTACGATGATGAACATCAGCGTGCGCACCTGCTCGTCCCAGCGAATGACCTGGGCGCCGTAGATGAAGGCGTAGCTGATGATGATGTAGATCCCGCACATCGCGAAGAACACCGACACCAGGAGCGTGGCGAGGTCCCGTTGCGCGCCGAGGTGTCCGACCGTCTCACGGACCCGCCCGAGCCCGATCGACAGATAGCCCTTGCCCGCTGGCAAGGGACGCGCCCGCCCGCGCTCCCGGACCCACAGGAAGGTCGGGATCGCGGCGACGAGAAAGAACACGGCCGCCCACGGCCCAACCCAGCGGATGCGCTCGAAGTTCTCCGTGCTGACCTCACCGAGCGCCAGCAGCACGAAGATCGCCGAGGCCATGCCACCGATATAGCCGAGCGCCCAGCCGAAGCCGGAGATCTTGCCGAGGTCCTCCGGCGGGCCGAGGTCCGGCAGGAAGCTGGCGATGAAGGCCTCGCCGATCGAGTAGGCGAAGTTCGAGATCACGATCAGCAGTACGCCGAGCATCGCGTAGCCGGGGGCGACGAAATAGAGCGCCGCGGTCGCGATGACGGTCAGCAGATAGCTCGCGAACAGGAAGCGCTTCTTGCTCGCGGTGTGGTCCATGATCGCGCCGGTGACCGGCGCGCAGACCACGACCAGCAGGTAGCTGGTCGCCAGGGCGAGGCTCCAGAGCAGATTGCCCCAGCGGTAGTCGGGGGCGTCGCCGACGACGATGCGGGTGAAGAGGTCGCCGAAGACGACGGTGATGATCAGCAGCGTGTAGGCCTGGTTCGCGAAATCGAACATCGCCCAGCCGAAGATCTCCCGGCGGGGGGCCCGTACGCGCGCGGTCATGTCACATTCAGGGAAAACGCGTTATTGAGCACCGAGCGCAACCTGGCCTCGTCCTCGATATTGGGCAGTATGCCGCGCACCGCGCCGTCGCGGTCGAACAGCACCAGCATGATGCTGCCGTCGAGCTGATAGCGGTCGACGAACGATCGACCGTTGTCGGTGGCGATATCGACAGTGAGGAACTCGACGTAATCACGGTAGTCCGGACGGACCTCGTTCATCAGGGTCATCAGGTTCAGGCTCAGCATCGATTCCTTGTTATGGACCAGCACGACCACGGGTTTCCCCTGACCGATCACGGACACGTCCTCGCTGAAGCCGCGGGGAAGCTGGGTCGCGGCGATCGCCAGCGCGACGACGACGATCGCGATCGTGATCAGGGTGGAGCGCAGGGCGGCGCCTTTCTGTGTGGTCATCATGATTCTCTAATATATTCCGTTCGATTGCAGGCATTGCCCCGGCTCGGCATGGGTCCGGCGCGAGATCCGGCATTCGCGCGAACACGCGGGACAATGGTACAGTTTACACTTTTTGGCGGGCAGGGTCAGAGGAGTCGCCGGGTATGGAGATGCCGATGCCGGCGCGGGAAAAGACCGCGCTCGAGCTGTTGTCGACGGTGTTCGGCCACGCCGGCTTCCGCGGCGCCCAGGCGGAGATTGTCGCTCATGTCGCCGGTGGCGGCGACGCGCTGGTGCTGATGCCGACCGGCGGTGGCAAGTCGCTGTGCTACCAGTTGCCGGCCCTGCTGCGTCCCGGCGTCGCCATCGTCGTGTCGCCGCTGATCGCCCTGATGGCCGACCAGGTCGCCGCGCTGAAGCAACTCGGGGTGCGCGCGGCCTGCCTCAATTCCTCGCTCGACGCCGATGTGGCGCGCGCAACCGAGGCCGCATTGCGCTGCGGCGAACTCGACCTGCTGTACGTCGCCCCGGAACGGGTGACGACGCCGCGCATGCTCGACCTGCTCGACAGGATCCCGATTGCGCTGCTGGCGGTTGACGAAGCCCATTGCGTGTCGCAATGGGGGCACGACTTTCGTCCGGAATACCTCCAGCTATCGCTGCTCCACGAGCGTTACCCGGGGGCGCCGCGCATCGCCCTGACGGCGACCGCCGACCCCCAGACCCGTGACGAGATCATCGAGTGCCTGTCACTGCGCGAGGCGCGGGTCTTCGTCTCCAGTTTCGACCGCCCGAACATCCGCTACGTCATCGTCGACAAGCGCGATGCGCGCGCGCAGTTGCTGCGCTTCATTCGTGGATCCCATCCCGGCGACGCCGGGATCGTCTACTGCCTGTCGCGGCGCAAGGTCGACGAGACCGCGGCCTGGCTTGCGACGCAGGGGGTTCGCGCGCTGCCGTACCACGCCGGGATGGAGTCCGCGGCGCGCGCCGAAAACCAGTTGCGATTCCAGCGTGAGGACGGGCTCGTGATGGTCGCGACGATCGCCTTCGGCATGGGCATCGACAAGC
>CAYLKC010000062.1:0-11409 GCA_964384095.1 uncultured Chromatiales bacterium | reverse complement strand
CATGCCTTCGACCAAGGGCAGCCTCTGAGCGGAATCTGATATCGTCCGGTTTCCGGTTGAATGATGGACAGGGTGCAATGACGACGGTAGCGGTGATCGACTACGGGATGGGCAACATCCGTTCCGTGTCGCGCGCGCTCGAATACGCCGGCGGCGACTGCCGCGTGGTCGTCAGCTATGACCCGCAGCGCATCCTCGCCGCCGACCATGTCGTGTTTCCCGGCGTCGGCGCGCTGCGTGACTGCATGTCCGAACTGCACCGCCTCGAACTCGACGACGTCGTCCGCGAATGCGCGGCGAGCCGGCCGTTTCTCGGCATCTGTCTCGGCATGCAGGCGCTGATGGACAGCAGTGAAGAGAACGACGGCACCGCCGGCCTCGCTGTCGTTCCGGGCGAGGCCGTGCGTTTCACCGCCACCGCCCCGGCCGCGGACGGACGGCGCAAGATCCCGCACATGGGCTGGAATGGCGTGCGTCAGCTTCGCCCGCATGCGCTGTGGGAGGGGATCCCGCAGGACAGCCGGTTCTATTTCGTGCACAGCTATTACGTCAGGCCACGCGACGAAGGCGTCGTGGCCGCGACCACCGACTACGGCGAAACCTTCGCCTCCGCCATCGCGCGCGACAACATGTTCGCCGTGCAGTTTCACCCGGAAAAGAGCCAGCGCGCGGGACTTGCGCTGCTCGCCAATTTCATTGCCTGGGACGGAGGCGCCTGAGTCGGCGTTGTGATAATGACCGTGTACCGCCAATCATGCCTGTGAGGATGAAGTCATGCTGTTGATACCCGCCATCGATCTCAAGGATGGACAGTGCGTTCGCCTGCGCCAGGGACGCATGGACGATTCGACGGTCTTTTCCGATGACCCCGTGGCGATGGCGGGGCGATGGGTGGAGGCCGGCGCGCGCCGCCTGCACATCGTCGACCTCAACGGCGCGATCCAGGGCAAGCCGGTCAATGCCAGGGTCATCCGCGAGATCGCCCGGAGCTGGCCCGAGCTGCCGATCCAGGTCGGCGGTGGCATCCGCGACGAGGAGACCATCGAGCGTTATCTGGACAGCGGCGTCAGCTACGTCATCATCGGCACCGGCGCGGTCAATGAACCGCATTTCGTCGCCGATGCCGCGCTGGCCTATCCCGGTCACGTCATCGTCGGGCTCGACGCGAAGGACGGCAAGGTTGCGATCGACGGCTGGTCCAAGCTGTCGAATCACGACGTCATCGACCTCGCCCGCCATTTCGAGCGCGACGGCGTCACCGCGATCATCTATACCGATATCAGCCGTGACGGCATGCTGAGCGGCGTCAACGTCAAGGCCACTGCCGAACTGGCGCGCGCGGTGACGATTCCGGTGATCGCCTCGGGCGGCATCGCCAGCATCGACGACATCCGCTCGCTGTGCGAGGTCGCCGGCGAGGGCATCGTCGGCGCCGTGCTCGGCCGCGCGCTGTACGAGAACAGGATCGACTTCGCCGAGTGTCAGAAGCTCGCGGACGCCTGCGGCGAATGAGCGGTCTCGCCAGACGGGTGATCCCCTGCCTCGACGTCGACAAGGGGCGCGTCGTCAAGGGTGTGCGCTTCGAGAACATTGCCGACGCCGGCGACCCGGTCGCGATCTCGCGCGCCTATGACGCCCAGGGCGCCGATGAACTGGTCTTCCTCGACATCACCGCCAGCGCCGAGGAGCGCGAGACCCTGGTCCATGTCGTCGAGCAGGTAGCCGAGCAGGTATTCATTCCGCTGACCGTCGGCGGCGGCATCCGTGAATTGGCCGACATCCGCCGCATGCTCAATGCCGGCGCCGACAAGGTCGCGATCAACACCGCGGGGATACTGAACCCGGACTTCATCCGCCAGGCCGCCGAGCGTTTCGGCTCCCAGTGCATCGTCGCCGCGATCGACGCCAAGCGCGTCGGCAACGGTGACCACCCGCGCTGGGAGGTGTTCACCCATGGCGGACGGCGGACGACCGGCCTCGACGCGATCGAATGGGCCGTGAAGGTTGCGGCGCTCGGCGCCGGCGAGATCCTGCTGACCAGCATGGATCGCGACGGTACGCGCGATGGCTATGACCTTGCGCTGACGGCGGCGGTCAGTGACGCAGTGCCCGTGCCGCTGATCGCCTCGGGCGGCGTCGGCAGCCTCGAGCACCTCGCCGACGGGCTGCTCGCCGGCAAGGCCGACGCGGTGCTGGCCGCGAGCATCTTTCATTACGGTCAGCATACGGTCGGCGAGGCCAAGCGCTATCTGGCCGACCGCGGCATCCCGGTTCGCCTCGACGACCCGCATTAACAGGCCGTGAACGACGCCCGGTGAGTTTGCGCAGCGAAGTCAAGCGCAGCCTCGCCGGAGCCCGAAGGGTGCCGCGCAGCGGCAGCGAGGCGAGCCATTCGCGGAGAAAACCCACCGGGCGTCGTTCACGGCCTGTTAACGCATCTGACATCATCCCGAAGTATATTCAGGGCATAATAGGGCGAAACCCGCAGAGACGACCCGATGAGCGACGACTGGCTCGATCAGATCAGGTGGACCCCGGACGGCCTGGTGCCGGCGATCGTGCAGGACGAGGCCGGCGGCAAGGTGCTGATGTTCGCGTGGATGAATCGCGAGGCCCTGGCCGAGACCGCGCGCAGTGGCGAGGCCGTGTTCTGGTCGCGCTCGCGCGGGCAGCTCTGGCGCAAGGGCGAGCAGTCCGGCCATGTGCAGCGGGTGCGTGAGATCCGCATCGACTGCGATGCCGATTGCATCCTGCTGCGCGTCGAGCAGGCCGGCGGCATTGCCTGTCATACCGGGCGCGAGCACTGCTTTTTCCGCCGCCTGGACGGCGTCGAATGGCGCGTCACGGAGCCGGTGCTGCGCGATCCTGCGGACATTTATGGTGATTCCGGCGGCTGAATCGCGGTATTATTGGGCGTAACCGAGGTCCCGAAGCCGATGGAGCATGTACTCAGAGAACTTGCCGCGACCCTCGAGGCGCGCAAGCAGGCGGATCCCGAGTCCTCATACGTTGCCGGGCTCTTCCGCAAGGGCAGCGGGGCGATCCTCAAGAAGATCGGCGAGGAGGCGACCGAGGTCGTCATCGCCGGTCACGGGGGCGACGATGCCGCCCTGGTGCATGAGACCGCCGACCTGTGGTTCCACACCCTGGTCCTGCTCGCCCACCGCGGGCTCGGCCCGGACCAGGTGCTCGCCGAACTCGAACGCCGCTTCGGGCGATCCGGGATCGAGGAAAAGGCCGCAAGGACATGACGGACCCGGCCGGGCCGGACGAACATCCAGAGAGGTAACCAGGCAATGGGCATTAGTATCTGGCAACTGCTGATCATCCTGCTGATCGTGGTGCTGCTGTTCGGCACCAAGAAACTCGCCGGCATGGGCAAGGATCTCGGCGGCGCGATGAAGGGTTTCCGCGACGCCGTCCGCGATCCGGGCCAGGACAAGGACGACGCGGGCAAGAAGGAGTCCGTTGAGCACCGCGACGGTGAGCGCGTCATCGAAGGCAAGGTCGAGACCAAGGAAAACGAGCGGGCCTGAGCCCGGTCGGCCCCGCAGGCCGCTGCGGCGGCGGGAGTGACGCCCTGATGTTCGATATCGGTTTCTGGGAAATGGCCCTGGTCGCTGTGGTCGCGCTGGTCGTGGTCGGCCCCCGGGATCTCCCCGTGCTGCTGCGAAATGTCAGTTCATGGATCACGCGCGCCCGCGAGGTTGCCAGCGAGTTCAGGAACGAACTGAGCCGCGAGGCTGCCCACGCCGAAGAGCTCAAAAAGATGGTCGAGCGCGAGACCGAGATCGCCGAGCTCCACAAGCTGCTCGACGAGGCGCGCGCGCAGATCCCGCTCGACGCGCCTGAGGGCACCGGCGAGACCGGGTCCGGGGCGTCAGGACAAGGTCGCGATGAGCGGTCCCCGTAAGTACCCCCCTGATCCCGAGATGCCGCTGCTCGCGCACCTGCTCGAGCTGCGTTCGCGCATCCTGCGCATCGTCCTCGTCGTCGGCGTGATCTTCCTCGCGATGTTCCCGTTCGCGAACCGGCTCTACACGCTGCTGGCCGTGCCGCTGATCGAGCGCCTGCCGCAGGGCAGCTCGATGATCGCAACAGAGGTCGCCGCCCCGTTCCTGGTGCCGTTCAAGTTCACGCTGGTGCTCGCCTTCTTCGTCGCGATGCCCTATGTGTTGCACCAGGTCTGGCGCTTCATCGCGCCGGGGTTGTACAGCAGTGAACGCAGGCTCGCGCTGCCGCTGCTGGTCGCCAGCGTGCTCCTGTTCTACGGCGGCGCGCTGTTCGCGTATTTCGTCGTCTTTCCGCTGGCTTTCGGCTTCCTGATCAGCGCCGCGCCCGAAGGCGTGACGGTGATGACCGACATCAGTCACTACCTGTCCTTCGTGCTCAAGCTGTTCTTCGCCTTCGGCCTGGCCTTCGAGGTCCCGATCGTGACCATCGTGCTGGTGTGGGCGGGCATCACGACACCGCAGCAGCTCATCGCCAAGCGCCCATACGTCATCGTCGGCGCCTTCGTGCTCGGCATGCTGCTGACGCCCCCGGATGTGATCTCGCAGACCCTGCTCGCGATCCCGATGTGGCTGCTGTTCGAGCTCGGCGTGGTGCTGTCGAGGCTCTACCGACCCAAGGCGACGGAAGAGCAGAAGCAGCAGGAGCAGCCTTGACCACCCCCCCTTTTCTTCCCCCCTTCGCGAAGCGAAGGGGGGCAGGGGGGGATGCGAGCGCAGCGAGTAACCCCCACCGCGAGCCAAAGAATCCTCGCTACGCTCGCATCCCCCCTTTCTTTCCCCCCTTCGCTTGGCGAAGGGGGGGGCTATTCAACGCTGGGTTGGTTGCGGGCGCTTGCTGGCGGTGACTTCGAGTTCGATCGGTTCGCCGTTGCGCAGGCCTTTCAGTGCGATCGTCTCGCCGGGCATGACCTTGACGATCAGGTTCAGCGCAGTGCGGGCGTCGGACACCACGACGTCGCCGATCACGGTGACGATGTCGCCGGGCTGAAGACCGGCGCGCGCGGCAGGGCCGTCGGCGAGGACGCCGGCGATGATCACGCCGGTGGTGTCGGGCAGCCCGAAAGATTCCGCGAGTTCCGGCGTCAGCGTCTGGATCTCGATGCCGAGCCAGCCGCGAATCGCCTCGCCATGTTCGATGATCTGCGTCATCACCTGTCTGACGATGCTGGTCGGGATCGCGAAGCCGATGCCCTGCGAGCCGCCCGAGCGCGAGAAGATCGCGGTATTGATGCCGATCAGTTCGCCATGCGCATTGATCAGCGCGCCGCCGGAATTGCCCGGGTTGATCGCCGCGTCGGTCTGGATGAAGTTCTCAAAGGTCGAGATGCCGAGCTGGCTGCGCCCGGTGGCGCTGACGATACCCTGGGTCACGGTCTGACCGACGCCGAAGGGATTGCCGATTGCCAGCACGACGTCGCCGACCCGCAAGCTGTCGGAATCACCGAAGGCGATCGTCTGCAAGTCGTTCATCGGGATCTGCAGCACCGCGAGATCGCTCTCGGGGTCGCTCCCGACGATCGCCGCCTTCGCGGTGCGGCCGTCATGCAGCGTGATCTGGATCTCGTCGGAGCCTTCGATGACATGGTTGTTGGTCAGCACGAATCCCTGCTCGCTGACGATGACGCCCGAGCCGAGGTTGGTCTGCTGGCGCTGGCGCGGCGGCACCATGAATTCCTCGAAGAAGCGCCGGAAGGCCGGATCCTCGAGCAGCGGCGAGCCGCGCCGGGTGACGGTTTTTGTGGTATGTATGTTCACGACCGCGGGCGCGGCGATATCGACGGCCCCTGCGTAGGATGCCGGTCCCGGCAGCGCCGGCTCCGGCTGTTCGCTGCGGGCGACCTCGCGGAACTCGACGACGGGCCGCGGCGCGATGACATAGGTCGAAACGAGGAACACGACGAGCAGGCCGAGCGCCAGCCCGATCACCATGCCCTGGCCGAACCAGGGAAAGAGTTTGCGTATCTGCATGCTGTGGCTACTCTAGCACAGAAGCCGTGACCGACGACCGCAGGGGAGGGGTGATGAAGGAGGCCGTGGCGCTCGCCGGCTATCTCGATGAGCTGCTGGAAATACACCGATTTACCGATTATGCCCCGAACGGCCTGCAGGTCGAGGGGCGTTCGTCGGTCGCCCGGATCGTCGGCGGGGTCAGCGCCAGCCTCGCGCTGATCGACGCCGCGGCCGCGCGCGGCGCGGATGCGTTGCTGGTCCATCATGGCTGGTTCTGGAAGAACGAGGATCCGCGCATACGCGGCTACCGGCGCGCGCGCCTGCGTCGATTGCTGGCGGCGGACCTGAATCTGTTCGCCTATCATCTGCCACTCGACGCGCATCCGGTCTACGGCAACAACGCCCAGCTCGCGCGCGTGCTCGGCATCGACCCTGAGCCCTCTGCGCCGGCGCCCGGCGAGCCCGGCCTGCTGGCCCGCGGCCGCCTGCGCGTCCCGCGCGATGCCGTGGCGTTCGCGCACCATATCGGCGATGCGCTCGGACGCGCGCCCCTGCATATTGCCGGTGCGGCGCCGCTGATACGCCGCGTCGCCTGGTGCACGGGCGGCGCCCAGGATTATATCGAGGCCGCGGCTGCACTCGGCGTCGATGCCTATATCAGCGGCGAGATCTCCGAGCGCACGACTCATGTCGCGCGTGAGACGGGTATCCATTATTACGCGGCCGGCCATCATGCCACCGAGCGATACGGCGTCGAGGCCCTTGGTCGCCATCTCGCCGGGGCCTTCGGCATCGAATTCACCTTCATCGATATCGACAATCCCGCCTGAATGGCCCTTGCGTGATTCCGCTACCACAATTGGGGGATTTGTCGGAAAACCGGCGCGCTGTGATCAGAGACAGGCGTGTGCATGACGCACGCAGATCACGCAGACATCAAGTCGGGACACGCGTCGTCCAGCGTTGACATATCCGAGCATCCTGATCTACCATTCCTCCCTCGACGCCATCGAACAAGATAATAATAATCAAACCCGTAATGGCAGCTTGTAGCGATTGAACGACCATCATCGTTCTGAGCGCAGCACTGCTGACGGTGCTAGGAGGAGAACAGATTCGCCGATCGAGAGTCCTGCCGGCGAATCACTTTCAGCTTGATCAAACGATCACTCAGATAACGAAACCTGGGCGATGCGTCCCCGCTTTTCTCGGGGACTTGTCGTGAGGCAGCAGTTCATCGGGCGTCATGGCGACTCCTGTTAATGCACTTATCATCAGCTGAAGTTGAGGGGGAGATGTCAGTTATCGCGCTATCAATCTCTGGACTCCGGTCCATCCGGCAGCCGGGAGCCATCGGCCGACGAGCAGTCTCTGAATCCCGCTCGAGCTCGCTTCCCGCATCCCTGTTCACCGTGGCCGTCTTCGCCTTCTTCGCGCTGTTCGCGTCCGCCCAGGCGGTCGCGCAGGGTGTGCCGAATGCGGTGCCTCCGACCGCCACCTATTCCGGCACGCATGTCCCGCAGCCGATCGAGTTCCCTCACGACATCCATGTCGAGGTCAACGAGATCCCCTGCATGTACTGCCATACCTATGCGCGCCGCAGCAAGAACGCCGGCATCCCGCCGACCAGCAAGTGCATGGGCTGCCATCTGACGATCGCGACCGACAAGCCGCGCATCCAGCAGCTCAAGCAGTACTGGGAGAACAACGAGCCGATTCCGTGGGTCAAGGTCCACGACGTGCCGGATTTCGTGCATTTCACGCACGAGAAGCACCTCGATCGATTCATCTTCAATAACGAAGGCATGTCCGTCGAGCGTGCCGAAGAGGTCTGCGCGTTCTGTCACGGCAAGGTCCGGGAAATGACCGTGGCCGAGAAGGTGAGGCCGCTGACGATGGGTTTCTGCGTGCGTTGCCACGAGGCGAACGACGGTCCGTTCGACTGCTGGAAGTGTCACAAATAACGGTGTCCCCGGCAGGCTCTGGATCGGCGGGCTTGAAATCGGAAAAGGGCGTGGTTGGAACGGAGTGGTTTCCCTATGAATCTTAAAATGAAACGCAGATCCTTCCTGAAAGTGCTGGGCTGGGGCGGCGCCGGCGCCACGCTGGCGGCCTGTGACCGACCCAGCTTCGTCACCCACCGGGAAGGCCGCAATCCGGTCGTCGCCTACCTGGTGCCGGAAGAATTCGTCATTCCCGGCGTCGGCGTCTGGTACGCATCGACCTGCCAGCAGTGTCCGACCGCTTGCGGCGTCCACGGGCGTGTGCGCGAAGGTCGCGTGCTCAAGCTCGAGGGCAACCCCGAGTCGCCGCTGAACAAGGGCAAGCTGTGCGCGATGGGCCAGTCCGGCCTGCAGACTCATTACAACCCGGATCGCCTGACCCGCCCGCGTGTTCGTCGCGGCGGTTCCTTCGTCGATATCGGCTGGGACGAGGCGATCGCGCTGGTGCGTGAGAAGGTCGGTCCCGGCTCCGGCATCAGCGGCGACCGCGTCGCGATGGTCACCGATACCCTCAGCGGCCACCAGGCCGTGCTGGTCGATGCCTTCATGGAGTCGATCGGGTCCGGCAATCATTACGTCCATGAGGCGATCAACAATTCGGTCTGGCGCCAGGTCTGCAACGACATGCTCGGCGAGGCCACGCCGCGTCTGCGCATCGACAAGGCCGCCGCGATCTTCTCGCTTGGCGCCGACTTCCTCGGCACCTGGGAGGCGCCGGTGCCGTACTCGGCGCAATACGCCGATTTCCGCACCTCGCCGCGCGGCACGCTGATCCAGGCCGAGGCGAAGATGTCCCTGACCGGCGCCAACGCCGACCTCTGGCTGCCGGTGCGACCCGGCGCCGAGGGCGTGCTCGCGCTGGCAGTCGCCAACGAACTGGTGACCCGTCATGGCCGCAGCCTGGCGGGCCTGCCGGACGATGTCCAGGCGCAGATCCGCGGCTATGACGCGGGCAAGGCCGCCGGCATCACCGGCACCTCCGAGGCCCATATCCGCAAGATCGCCGAGGTCCTGCATCAGCGTTCGCCGAGCCTCGTGCTCGCCGGCGCAGCGGCGGAAGGCCATACCGCCGGTTACGACAACGTTGCCGCGGCGATGACGCTGAACCTGATCCTCGGCAATGTCGGCAAGACCATCGAGTCGGCCGGCGGCTTCCCGTTCCCGCAGCTGAAGCCGCGCGGCGGCAACGGCAAGGGCATGTTCGAGCTGGCGAAGGCGCTGGACGAAGGCCGCTATGACGTCGTCTTCATCAAGGGCGCGAACCCGGTGTTCACGACGCCGCGCGCGCTGGGCCTGGCAGACAAGCTGCAGAAGGCCTCGTTCAAGGTCGTCATGACGATGTTCGATGACGAGACCGCGCAGACCGCCGATCTCGTCCTGCCGCTGTATTCCGCCCTCGAGGACTGGGGCACGCATGTGCCTGCCGTCGCGACCGACCGCCTGTTCATCAGCCTGCAACAGCCGCTGATGGAGCCGCTCTATCCGCAGACGCGCGGTTTCGGCGATACCCTGCTCAGCCTGCTGAAGATGCGCGGCGTCGAGGCCTATGAGGGCTTTGCCGACTATCACGATTATCTGCGCCAGGCCTTCGCCGGGATGCCGGTCGACCTCAAGGGCGGCGCGCCGTCCGAGGATGCCTTCTGGCGCGAGGCCCTGATGAAGGGCGTGCTCGAAGTCGGCAGACCGTCGGGTGCGCTGAATGCGCGCGCGACTTCGTTCCGGGTTGCCGAGCCGGGCGCCGATTCCTCGCGTCCGTTCTGGCTGCTGCCGTCGCCGAATCCGACCAAGTGGGACGGCCGCCACGCCAATATCCCGTGGCTCCAGGAGCTGCCGGATCCGATCACCAAGGTGGTGTGGGATTCGTGGGCGGAGATGCATCCGTCGACCGCGGGCAGGCTCGGCCTGAAGAACGGCGACCTCGTCAATGTCAGCTCCGAGCACGGCAGTTTCGAGACCCGCGTCTATACCTACAAGGGGATGCACCCCGAGGCGATCGCGGTGCCGCTGGGCCAGGGCCACGACAGCTATGGCCGCTATGCCAACGGCCGCGGCGCCAATCCGATGGTGGCCGTCGGCACCGCCACCGACAGCCGCACCGGCGAGCCGGCGCATCACGCGACGCGAATTTCGATCTCGAAGGTCCGCTCGCAGTCCGAACGCAACGAGTTCGTGATCTTCGGCGGCAGCGAATCGCAGGTTGGCCGCAAGCTCGTCGCGTCGGTGACCGCCGAGCAGTACGAGCGCAATGAGAGAGGGAGAGCCTGATGTCCATACAGAACCTTCTGAATGACTGGTCCAGCTATCGCAAGGGGCTGGAAGAAGGCGGCCACCACGATTACGAGCACATGTGGGGGATGGTCATCGACCTCAACAAGTGCAATGGTTGCAGCGCCTGCGTGACGGCATGCTACGCCGAGAACAACCTCGCGGTCGTCGGCAAGGAGCGTTTCAGCACCGGTCACGCGATGCACTGGATGCGTCTCGAGCGCTACTGGGACGAACCGGACCTCGGCGAGGACCGGGTATCCGAGTATCAGCACCACGGCGCCAGCTTCCTGCCGATGAACTGCCAGAACTGCAACGCTGCGACCTGCGAGCCCGTCTGTCCGGTGGCCGCGACCTACCATACCCCGGACGGCCTCAATGCCCAGGTCTACAACCGTTGCATCGGCTCCCGTTACTGCTCGAACAACTGCCCGTACCGCCTGCGCTATTTCAACTTCTTCTCGTACTACGAGAACTGGGCCGCTCCGCTGCACATGCAGCTGAATCCCGATCTGACTGTGCGCGACAAAGGCGTCATGGAGAAGTGCACCTTCTGCGTTCAGCGCATCCGCGCCGCGAAGGACCTCGCGCAGAAGGAAAAGCGCAAGGTGCGTGACGGCGAATTCACCACCGCCTGTGCCCAGACCTGCCCGACCTCGGCGATCCAGTTCGGTGACCTGCTGACCCTGCATACCCCGGGCGGCGGCGTCGGCGATACCGAAGTCGCGAGACAATGGCGCAAGCACCAGGTCGAGATCGGCGTCACCAAACAGAGAAAACAGGATCCGGAGATGCGCGGCTATCGGGTGTTCGAGAGCCTGAACACCGATCCGTGCGTGATGTTCCTGGAGCGGGTTCGCGAAGTCTGATCCCGGATATAACAATCAGTCTGTAAACAACGGATGCGGCCATGACAATGACCACCAGCACCTCTCGTTCGCTTCCCGCCGAGTATCAGCGCGATATCGACGATGACATCAAGTGGGCCAAGATCAACGAGGATGTCCTCCGCTCGATGGAGAATCCGCGGATGGGGTACTGGGTCTCGATCGCCATCTGCCTTGCCCTGCTGTCACTCGCGGTATTCGCCGAGATCCACCAGTATCGATACGGCCTCGGCACCGCCAACCTGAACTGGCCCCAGATGTGGGGCCTCTACATCGCGACCTTCATCTTCT
>CAYLKC010000061.1:0-11481 GCA_964384095.1 uncultured Chromatiales bacterium | reverse complement strand
TTCTTCGCCGGCCAGATCAACGGCACCACCGGTTACGAAGAGGCCGCCGCGCAGGGTTTGATCGCCGGCCTCAATGCCGCGCGGCGCGTGCAGGACCGTGAGGGCTGGTGCCCGCGCCGTGACGAGGCATATATAGGAGTGCTGATCGACGACCTCGTCACCCGTGGCACCCAGGAGCCGTACCGGATGTTCACCAGTCGCGCCGAATACCGCTTGCTGCTGCGCGAGGACAATGCCGACCTGCGGCTGACCGCGAAGGGCCGCGAGCTCGGCATCGTCGACGACACGCGCTGGCGCCGCTTCGAACAGAAGCGCGAACGGCTCGAGCGCGAGCAGGCGCGACTCGGCGCGACGCGCTACCGGCCGGAGTCCCCGCTCGCCGATGCGGTCGCGGCGCTGACCGGCGCGCCGCTCTCGCGCGAAGGCACATTGATGGACCTGCTGCGCCGACCGGACATCGGCTACGACGCGCTGATGGCCCTGCCCGACGCCGGCCCCGCCGTCGACGACGCCGAGGTCGCCGAACAGATCACGATCCAGGCGCGCTATGCCGGCTACATCGAGCGCCAGCACGACGAGATCGCGCGCCACCGCCGCCACGAAGAGACGCGACTGCCGGCGGACATCGACTATCAGCAGGTGCACGGTTTGTCGAACGAGGTGCGGCAGAAGCTCGCGGCGGTCCGCCCCGAGACCCTCGGCCAGGCCGCGCGCATCCCCGGCATGACGCCGGCGGCGATCTCGCTGGTGCTGCTGCACCTGAAGAAGCGCAACGCCGGGGAGTCGCGCCGGACGGCCTGATGAATCCCGTCCACAAACTCCTGAACGGCATTGCCGGCGCGATCGAGACGTTCAGCGAATGGAGCGGTCGCCTGATCGCGTGGCTGGTGCTGGCGATGACGCTGATCATCGTCTACGACGTCGGCATGCGCTACCTGTTCCAGAGCGGCTCGATCATGTTGCAGGAGCTGCAACGGCATCTGTTCGCGCTGATCTTCCTGCTCGGCGCCGCGTATACGCTGAAGCATGACGGCCATGTCCGCGTCGACCTGTTCTATCGCAGCCGTTACCTGTCCGAACGCGCGCGCGCGCTTGTCGACCTGCTCGGCAGCGCGTTTCTGCTGATCCCGTTCTGCGTGCTGATCATCACCGGCAGCATCCCGTTCGTCGAGAGTGCGTATCGCTTCGGCGAGGGCTCGTCGGATCCGGGCGGTCTGCCGCACCGCTTCCTGCTCAAGGCCGCGATCCCGCTCGGTTTCGCGCTGTTGCTGCTGCAGGGTATCGCACTGATGATCCGCAGCGCGCAGACCCTGTTCGGCTGGCCGCACGGCAAGGGCCGGCCCGACGACAGAGAGGTCAGGTTGTGATGGGCATGGAAGCCTGGGCGCTGGTCATGTTCGCGACGCTGATCGCGCTGCTGCTGCTCGGCTATCCGGTCGCGTTCACGCTCGGCGCGGTGTCGCTCGCGTTCGGCGCGATCTTCCTCGGCTTCGAGTTCTTCGACCTGTTGCCGATGCGCATCTGGGGCATCATGACCAGCTTCACGCTGCTCGCGGTGCCGCTGTTCGTGTTCATGGGCGTCATGCTCGAAAAGTCCAGCATCGCCGAGGACCTCATCGAATCGATGGGCATGCTGTTCGGCCGCATTCGCGGCGGACTCGCGGTGTCGATCGTCATCGTCGGCGCCCTGCTCGCCGCGACCACCGGCGTCGTCGGTGCGACCGTCGTCGCGCTGACCGTCATCGCGCTGCCGGCGATGCTCAAGCATCGCTACGATCCCGCGCTCGCGTCCGGCACGATCGCCGCCTCGGGCACGCTCGGCCAGATCATCCCGCCGAGCATCATCCTGATCCTGCTCGGCGACGTCATCGGCGTGCCGGTCGGCGAGCTGTTCATCGGCGCGGTCCTGCCGGGGCTGCTGCTGGTCGGCCTGTTCATCGCGTGGCTGCTGTTCATTGCGTGGCGCCGGCCGCGGCTCGCGCCGGCGGTAGACGCCACGCTGACCGCCAACCCCGAAGGCCGCGGCCTCGCGCGCCGGCTGCTGATCAGCCTGCTACCGCCGCTCGCGCTCGTCGCGCTGGTGCTCGGCTCGATCTTCTTCGGCATCGCCTCGCCGACCGAATCGGCCGCCTTCGGCGCGCTCGGCGCGCTGATCCTCGCCGCCATGCGCCGCCGCCTGTCGCTCGGCGCGCTGAACGGCTCGATGCGCCAGACCATGCGGCTCACCAGCATGGTGTTCCTGATCCTGATCGGCGCGACCGCCTTCGGCCTCGTGTTCCGCGGCATGGGCGGCGACGGCCTCGTCGAGGAACTGATGACCGCGCTGCCCGGCGGCCAGTGGGGCTTCCTCTTGATCAGCATGCTGCTGATCTTCGTGCTCGGCTTCTTCCTCGACTTCCTCGAGATCTGCTTCATCGTCGTGCCGATCCTCGCCCCGATCGGCATGATCATGGGCATCGACCCGCTGTGGTTCGCGGTGCTGATCGCGATGAACCTGCAGACCTCGTTCCTCACCCCGCCGTTCGGTTTCTCCCTGTTCTACCTCAAGGCCGCCGCGCCACCGGAGATCACGATCCAGCAGGTCTATAAAGGCGTGATGCCGTTTATCGGGCTGCAGTTGGTTACGATCGGGCTGATCCTTCTCTTCCCGCAAATCGCGCTGTGGTTGCCGGGCGTGATGAATCAGATTCAGTTCGGATGAGCACGAGGTCAGAGGTGGCGAAGCCTGCTCTGACCCCTACAGATACAACACCGGCGCGGCTAATACCAATTAGCTAGACCTTTGTCTGACCATGCGAACAATGCTATGCGGACGCGGGCTAGCATCGGCGGAAGCATGATTGATCATCACCGGGGGGGCGAGCGCGGGGATGATTGCTTACCATCTGCCAGGCAAGGACTTTTCTTCGCCGGGAGTGTGGCGTATCTTCCAAAAATCAGGGGCAGAGCGGTGATTGGAGGTGGTGATATATGGAATCCGTCTATCACCAATATTTCCGCGTCAGCCTAATACACTGTTCGGCCGGAAGCATGGCGAGGATCATTCGCATGAAGGAGGACAATAAAGATGTCCACGAAGATCAGTAAAGATGAAGCCCATAAGCTGGTGGATCAACTGCCAGCCGATGCGACATGGGATGATCTGATGCGTGAAATATACGTGCGCGAGGCCATCGAAAAGGGGCTGAGCGACAGCAATGCCGGAAGAACAAAGGATGTGGCAGAGGTAAGAAAAAAATACGGATTGCCTGAATGAAAGTGCATTGGACCGAAACGGCCGAGGCGCATCTGGATGCGATATATGCGTATATAGCGCAGGACTCGGAAACCTATGCCCTACGGATAGTTGACCAAATTACAAGAAAGTCCCAGCAGGTCGGCGCGTTTCCTATGTCAGGGCGTCGAGTACCAGAATACGACCTGGATCAGATAAGGGAAGTATTCTCCGGCCCATTCAGGATCATCTACCATATCAAGGCAGATCAGATTGATGTTCTTACAGTAATTCACGGCGCGATGAATGTATTGCGAGATGAGCAATAGTAAGGAAAGCCGAACAAGGTGCTCCAGCCGTCGTTTGACCGCTCTCTCCCTTCGCTGCCGCTCCGGTCGGTCGCCGTCAAACGCGTCTGAGCACAAGCGTTATGCGCTCTTGGGCGCCCCTGACCCCGCATAGCCGTAAAGAGATGTCTGTATTGACATGTCATATGAGACATGTATGATTATGCCATCCCCAACCCAAAAGGAGATGGCCCATGTTTGAATTCGATGCAGGTTCTTTTTCCGATCTGGCTGAAACTTCCACGGGGAAGGCCCTCTGGAAGTTTCTCAATACAGAAGAGGCACTTGCCTGCCTTGATACGACCACTTTTCTTCAGAGGCCCGCCCTCGAAGGACTTCAGCCGCAGCTTCTAGCGAAGTTCGGAGAAGAAATTAGGCTGGATCGTTGGAAGCAAATGACAGGTCGCATGGTCCGCCAGATCATGGAAAGCCGGGGCTACCAATTGGACCAAACAGGTGTGAGAACTCGCGTCGGTGAGTTGTTTACAAGTGCAGCAAGATACAAGAAGAAAGAGCGCGCATAACCATCGGCTCCAGGCAACGCACAAGAGCGCCGCGCCGACCGACTGAAAAAAGAAGGAAGGCGATGCGCTCATGTGCGCGTCTGAGCCGGAGCGTTAGGGCTTTTCGTCAAATGTTCGATGTTTCATTGATTGGAGGAGGGAACCGTGAACCCAGAGCAAATCGCAGCCGAGGCTATTGCCAGGCTTAATAAAAGAATCACAAATGAAGTCTTCCTTATTATTCAGAATGACCGCGATCTGATGCAGTCCTATTTGAGAGCCGTGGAAGAGCACGGGCTGGATACACTCAATCAGCAAATTGGAAAGGCAGTAAAAAAGTCCTACCACTTGGCCAATGTGAATGATAGAGAGAACGATCCGTCATGCTCTCTCATTCAAAGTCACCAGAAGTTCGACTAAGGCAGGTGCGCCCTAACCATCGGCTCCAGGCGACGCACAAGAGCGCATCGCCTTTCTTGTTCTTTCCGGCTGCGGGTGCGGCGCTCTTGTGCGCGTCTGAGCCGGAGCGGTAGAAATACAAGCGCCATGCGGATAACCCGTCATATAGATGCTCCACGTGATCACGTTTACTCAGCTCTTCTCGATCCGGGAGCAATCGAAAAGTGGAAGGTACCGGACGGCATGACCTGTCATGTTCATTCGTTCGACGCGAGAGAGGGAGGCGCCTTCCGGATTTCCCTAACGTATCAGGATCCGGATGCCGTCGGTAAAACCACCGCGCACACCGACACATATCATGGTCGCTTTGTGAGACTCATACCGAACGAAGAAATCGTGGAGGTGGACGAGTTCGAGACTGACGATCCTGCATTGCAAGGAAAGATGACCATCACGATCCGCTTGATCGATGCGAATGACGGGACTGATCTCATTGCAGTACATGAAGGACTGCCATGCGGCGTTTCTCTAGCCGACAATGAATTGGGCTGGCAGATGGCCTTGGCGAAGCTGGCAGATTTAATCGAGTCGAAAAGTCGTTCAGCTCTGCAGCGCTGACCTTACACGCTCCATCAACCTCGGCGTTACCCGCTCCTGCCGTTCAAACTTGCTGACATAAGCCTGGCTGACGCCCATACGTCGTGCAAGCTCGGCCTGTGAGATGCGCGCACGGATCCGGGCGAGTGCTGCGGGGTTATCGACGAAGTCTTCCAGCACGAACGGCACATAATCCGCATTCTCTGTGTCACGGCGTTCGTTGATCTTGCGCTCCAACTCACCCTGCAGTTGCTGGTACAACTCATAAGGCAAAAGGACATATTCCGGTTTACCGTCGAGCGACTGGATGACCTGGATCTTTTTCACCGCCCTGATCATTTGTAGACATCTCCTCGGGCGCCTATTCGATCTATCGCGATGACTCGTATTTCATCGTCGCGGGTGAACAGGATGCGCCAGGCGCCGATGCGCTGGCGAGTAGGCAGATCAAGACGCGCAAGCGTACTCCGGGCCGCGTGATGAATGACAACCGTCCATGGCATGGTTGTATACAGGGTTATATTTTATTATGTACTACTTGAAATACAACCCCTCTTTACGGGGACGTTTTCAGCTAACCGACAAAGCTATTGTCGTAATCAGGCGGCTGGGAGTGATCTGGTGAACGGCTTGTTTTGGGATCAGTTTTCGGCTTGGAATGGGTTCAGGACCGGATGATGCTAGCGCGTCAGATGTTGATGCTATGTAAACTATGGGATACATTTGATCGCAATGGCCAAACAGAAACTGAAAAAATGGGACGTCGTCGATCACCTCGAGTCCGACGAGGACATGGCGCTCTATCTGGATGCCTGTCTCGAAGAGGATCCCGGCGACGGCAGTCTGATCCGTGCGGCGCTGGGTGATATTGCGCGTGCGAAGGGTATGAGCGAACTTGCCCGCAAGACGGGGCTCGCGCGCGAGGGTCTCTACAAGGCGCTGTCAGCGGAAGGCAATCCGGAATTCGCGACGATCATGAAGGTGATTCGCGCGCTTGATATCCGTCTGCACGCGGAGATCGGTCGTCACGACGTCGCCTGATCTGCTGTAGCTGCCGGAAGTCATCGCCGGTGGTGGTGTGTGATACACACGCTGAGACAAGCACCGAACGTCCTTTCGTAGTTCATCTCATTCTAATTTCCTGGCGGACGGTTAGAGTTTCCGCAGATGCCGGCATGTTCCCGCACGATTTCGTCACGACTTGTATTATACGCATATAGCGTATAGATTATCATGAATCTGGTTTTCCTTGAGACGCCGATATTTTCCCGTCTGCTGCCGGATTATATGGACGATGAATCCTATCGCTGGTTGCAGGAAGCACTTCTGACGAACCCGGAGATCGGTGACGTCATCCCTGGTACGGGCGGTTTCCGGAAGCTGCGCTGGGAGGATCGCCGGCGTAGCAAGGGAAAACGGGGTGGTTTGCGGGTGATTTATTATTACCTGACAACAGACTGCCAGCTTTGGTTTTTCACGATCTACGACAAGGACGAGACGGCGGATCTGTCGGAAGAGGAAAGGCGGCATTTAAAGCGGGCGATCCATGCCGAACTGGTGGCCAGGAGCCGGAAGCGATGAGCAGCAAACGCAAGTTATTCGATGAACTGATGGATGGGGTGGCGTCCATGCGGAAGCAGCGTGAGGGCAAGATCACGCTGCGCACTCATAAGGTCGAGGACCTTCCGCCGCTGGAAGTCGAAGCCGACGTGATACGCGCGACGCGTGAGCAGTTGCGGGTTTCCCGTGCGGTGTTCGCGCGGCGTCTTCGCGTATCGACGCGCACGCTCGAAAACTGGGAACAGGGCCGCGCCCGACCGAACGCCCAGGCGGCAGCTCTGATACTGATGGTGCGGAAGTATCCGGATACCTTCAAAAGACTTCAGGGGCTGGATGACCGGAAAGTCTGATGCATCGATGAGGTCGCCTACACCCCCAGCGCCCTCGCATACGCCGTCTCCGAAATATCCCGCCACGCATCGTTGATCTTCATGAAGTCGGTGTAGTGCTTGTAGACCTTCCTGAATACCTCATCCTTTGCCGCCTCTTCATCGAGCGTCTCTTTCGACAGGCGTCTCAACTCCCGGATCACATCATCGGGAAAGGCATGGACCTCGACGCGCCAGCGTGATTTCAGTTCCTCGAGGGCCGCGAGATTCTTCGCCTCGAATTCCGACAGCATCCACACATTACTCGATGCCGCGGCGTTCGCGACCATCAGTTGCAGGTCCTTTGGCAGTTCGTCCCAGGCGCGCTTGTTGACGATGAGTTCGAGCGTCGGGCCGGGTTCCTGCCAGCCGGGATAGTAGTAGTTCTTCGCGGCACGATAGAGACCGAGGCGCAGGTCGTGGAACGGACCGACCCATTCGGCGGCGTCGACGGTGCCGCGCTCGAGCGCGGTGTAGACCTCGCCGCCGGCGAGCAGGATCGGGTTGACGCCGGCCTTGGCGATGACCTTGCCGCCGAGGCCGGGGATGCGCATGCGCAGACCCTTGAGGTCATTGAGCGACTCGATGCGTTTGCGGAACCAGCCGCCCATCTGCACGCCGGTATTGCCCATCGGGAACGGTACGAGGTTGAATGGCGCGTAGACCTCGCGCCACAGCTCATGGCCGCCGCCGCTGTATAGCCACGCGTTCATGCCCTGCGCGTTGAGACCGAAAGGCACCGCAGTGAAGAACTGTGCCGCCGGCACGCGGCCGGACCAGTAATAGGCGGCGCCGTGGCCCATCTGCACGGTGCCCTGCGATACCGCGTCGAAGGTCTGCAGCGGCGGCACCAGCTCGCCGCCGGCAAAGACCTGGATGTTCAGCCGCCCGCCGCTCATCTCCTTGAGCTCGGCTGCGAAGCGCTTGGCGCCGTCCATGAAGATCGGGAAGTTCGGCGGCCAGGTGGTGACCAGGCGCCAGTTGAAGCGGGTGGCCGGGGCCGAGGCGCCGGCGGCGGCGAGGCCGAGGCCCGCGGCCAGCGCGCCGGCGCCGGCCTTCGTGATCAGTTCACGGCGTTTCATATCGGGGATGCCCCTGTGGTGCGCAACAGGGTTTCAAGCTTACAGAATTAGGCGCTCAGGGGCTAGCGCTGACCGGAGACGCGGGTCTCCAGCATCGAGGCCAGCGCGATATTCAGCTTGTCCTCGATGCGCTTCTTGTAGTCGAGGTAATGCACGGTCTGCAACTGTGCCGCCGAGGTCATGCCGACGATCTCGTGCGAGAGGTCGATGTCGGTGATGTAGATCGGATAGAGCGGTCCGTTCTTGCGCAGCTCGAGGATATGGGAGGCGACCCGGCGATAGAGGTCGTCGCCGAACTCGAGCGACGAGAACTCGTGGTCGTCGATGTAGATCGTGAATTCCGGCCGACCGCGCGGCGACAGACTGGTGATGACCTGGACGTTGAAGTAGCGTCCGGCGCCGCCGTCGGTCTCTTCGCTATGGCGCACCAGTACGCTCTTGCCGTGATATTTCTTGTGCGCCTGGAAGACCTCGATGACCGGGGTGCCGGCGGCCTTCTCGTCACCGGCGGCGACGTGCATCGCCTGGCGGGCGTTGATCGCGCGAAGGAAGCGCACATACTGGCCGATCAGCAACTGGATGTCGGTCTTGGCGACGCGGCGATGGAACAGCGAGCCGCGTTCGTCGATGAAATACAGATAGACTGCCTGGCCTTCCTCGACATAATAGATCTGGATCGCACCGGCGCGGTTGTTCTGGAAGATCATCGGCAGGATGTCGCGGCCGAGGGCGTTGCGGTCGATGCGCACCGGGCTGAAGGTCGGGAGCGGCAGAGACAGGTAGTCGATCAGCTCGTTGTAGGAGTCGATGCGCTGATGTACGAGGTTGTCGCCGTCGAGTGAGAGCACATGGAATTTCTGTCCGACCAGCAGGATGTAGCGGGTCGTGGCGTAGTGCGGGTTGTTGCGGTACCAGCAGTCGCCGATGTCGGCGAACAGCTCCTCGATGCGGCGCGTGATAGACATGCTCTGCGGCGATGAGAAGCACCAGACCCTCGCCCGCGGCGGCGCGGTGCCGGTCGACGGCGGGGACCAGCGCAGATAGGCCGCCAGACAGTCGAACAGGCCCTCGTCGCCCGCATGCGGATAGGTCAGGACTTCCTGCCAGCTCGTGCGCACCAGTTGTTCGAGCCTGACCACCTGGTTCTCGCAGACACCGCCATAGCTCAGGGCATCGGTCTTGTTGCTGGTCAGGTGCTTGCCTTCTCGCACGCGCACGCTCATCGGCTGGACGCCGAGGTTGACGAAGACATTGAAGTCGGCCGCGCGCGGCGCCTGCGACAGTTCCTCGAAGGTGCTCGGCGCGAGATGCGAACCGGGGAAGATCTTGTCGAGGGCGCGGACGATCGCGCGTAGCTCGTTCAGGGTCAGCACGCTGTCGCGGGTATAGAGCGTGAAGCCGGTCTGCTCGTCGATCAGCTGGTTGAGCTGTGCCCAGGCCAGCAGCTCGAGGATACTGCGGCTGCGCTTCAGCGGTTTGCTGCCGCTGATGTCGTCGGCCTGTACCTTGCCGCGATAGAGCTCCCAGCCGCCGTGGCTGGCGCCGTTGAGCTGGTGGATCGAGACATGGCTCTCGCGGACGTCGTCGGAGATGCCGCGGTTGACGATGTCGATCTTGCCGGCCTTGCGCTCGAACGCAGCATACAGCTTGCGTCCGAGGATGTTCAGGTCGCTCTGGTTGATGCGCGCGAGCATGTTCTGTGTGCGCGCGAAGCGCGACAACGAGTGATAGCTCTGGGTCAGCGCGCTGACCAGGCTCTTGCGTTCCTCGAGGACCTCGTGGATCTTCCAGTGGCGGCGGCTGTCGAGACGCTGCATGTCCTCGCGTGTCCAGCCCCAGCTGCGTGTCAGTTCGGCCATCGCCTCGCGGCGCCAGCTGGCATTGCGCCGGGTATCGGGATCGCCGAGGCGTTCATTGACCTTGAAGTAGAAGCAGCGGCGCATCAATGCGAGTCGCTCTTCATCGTTCTGACCACGGAGATAGTCTTCGAGCTTCGTGCCCAGCATGATATAGGGATCGAGCCGGGTCAGATCGACATTGCCCGCGTGGATCGCCTGCTTGAACTGCATCGACAGCAGCGCGACATCGGGATATTCGGCGGCGTAGACCTCCATCAGCATCAGTTTCATTGCCGCCTTGTACGGTGAGTCGATGCTCTTGTAGAGCTGCCACAAGGCGCCGCCGAAGAACTCCTCGGCCGGCGCCCGCGGCAGACCGCCGAAGTCGAGCGTCTCGTTCTCGCGCACGACACCGTCGCTGATCAGTCGTCGTGTGTATTCCTCGTAAGCGCCCTCCTCGTCCGGCGGCACCAGCCACCAGATCGGATAACGTCCGGCGAGGAGGAGTCCGGTGCGATAGAACTCATCGAGCAGCAGGTGATGCTGGGCGCTGCCGCTGCTCTCGGCCGACATCTCGATGACCCGGCCTTCGCGGAACTGATCGGTGTTCATCAGGAAGAAGTGCACCTCGAGGTCGAACGAGGTCGCCCACTTCTCGATCGCGCGCGCCTTCTGCTGCAACTCAGCGATCTGCACGACCGACAGCTCGGGGTCGTGACAGACCCAGATATCGAAATCGCTCTCGGTCGAATACGCGATCGTGCCGCTACTGCCCATCAGGAACAGCGAATGGATGTCGTAGCGCGGCAGGGCGCGACGGCGGTAGCGGAAGTCGGGGGCGATCTTCGCGGCGCTCTCGAGCAGGCGCAGCCCGGGCGAGAAATCGGATACGCCGACCGGCGTGGCCTCGGATATGAAGCCGGGCAGGTCGCGGTGGTTGACATGGAACAGCAGCGGCAGCAGATCGAGAATCTCGCGCTGACGATTGCGCAACGTTTCGCGCATTCGCGTCAGGCGGTCGCGATTGAAGGCGAGAAAACGCGTCTTGATGGCCCTGAAATCAGGCAAGGCAACCCCCCGGAAAGCTCCAGCAACGGAATATTTGGCCAGCCTGTTGTTATCGGCCGGGGGCGGAAAATGTTACAGCCGTCACACCCGTCCGGGGTCAGCCCCCGGAGGGGGTCAGCGGCGGGCGCGGGCGCGGGCGATCGCGGCGCGGACCTGGTTCGGGGCGGTGCCGCCGAGGTGGTCGCGGGCGGAGACTGAGCCGGAGAGGCTCAGGAATGGGTAGACATCATCGTCTATCTTCGGCGAAAACTCTTTCATCTTCGCGATCGGCAGGTCGACGAGGTCGACCCCGGCATCGATCGCGTGGCGCACGGCCTTGCCGACGACCGCATGGGCATCGCGGAACGGCACCCCCTTGCGGACCAGGTAGTCGGCAAGGTCGGTCGCGGTTGCGTAGCCCTTGCGCGCCGATTCGAGCATCGCCTCGCGGCGGACGGTCATCGATTCGAGCATGCCGGCGAATACCAGCAGACAGCCGCGCACGGTGTCGACGGTGTCGAACAGC
>CAYLKC010000060.1:10160-11800 GCA_964384095.1 uncultured Chromatiales bacterium | reverse complement strand
ATGCCGCCGGCCTCGCCGGCGGCGACGCGGGTGCGGCGGATGCGGTCGAGCAGCGAGGTCTTGCCGTGATCGACATGGCCCATGATGGTGACCACCGGCGGACGCGTGGCGGCCTCACCGCCCTCCTCGTCACCGGCGGTGGTCGTCAGCAGGGCCTCTTCGATCGCGTTCTCCTGCAGCACCCGCGGCTTGTGCCCCATCTCCTCGACGAGAATCGTCGCGGTCTCCTGGTCGATGACCTGGTTGATCGTCACCATGCTGCCCATCGTCATCATGGTCTTGATGACCTCGGCGGCCTTGACCGACATCTTCTGCGCCAGCTCACCGACCGTGATCGTCTGCGGGATCATCACCTCACGCACGATCGGCGCGGTCGGCATCTCGAAACCGTGGCGGCCGCCGCCGGCGGTCGGCGTCGCGGAGCGTGACCAGGGCTTCTTCTTGCGGCGGGCGCCGAGCTTCGAGGACGCGACATGCAGTTCCTCGCGACCGTAACGGGTATCACGATCCTCACGCTTCTTGCGGCGCTTGCCCTTCTTGTCGCCCTTGTCGTCGTCGGTCTTCGGCGCCGGCGCGGCGGCCGACTGTTCGGCGGCGACCGGCGGCTGCTCGGGCGCGACCGGGGCCGGGGCTTCCGCCTCGACGACCGTCGTGACCGGGGTCTGTTCGGGCGTCTGCGTCTCGACCGGCGTCTCGACCGGCGGGGCGCGGAATGCGGACTCGGCCTCGGCCTTCTGCACCGCCGCTTCGGCCTCGGCCTCGCGGGTCTTCGCCGCCTCGTGCTCGGCCGCGACCAGTTCGCCCCGCATTGCGTAAGTGCGCTTGCGGCGATACTCGACATTGACCTTGCGGGTGCGGGCCGCCTTGACGCGGCTGCCGCCCGGCGACGGCGTACTCTGCTTCAGCTCGCTGACAGTCTTGCGGCGCAGCGTGATCTTTTTGGGGTCACCTTCCCTGACGGGTTCGTTGCCGCGGGCATTGCGCAGGTGCGTCAACAGCTCCATCTTGTCCTTGTCGCTGATGGTCTGGTCTTCGCCCCTGACTTCGAGCCCGGCCTCGCCGAGCTGGGAAATCAGGCGATCGACCGGAATGCCGACAACGTCGGCCAGCTGTTTAACCGTTACATCTGCCATAAGTTCACTGCCTGCCTGTCATTGACTACGTTACGTTCACAATATACCGCGTGGCGTTCACTCGGCGGGCTGCCGTTCTTTCGCCGCCTCTTCCGCGAACCACGGCGCCCGCGCCGCCATGATCAGCGCGCTTGCGCGCTCGGGATCGAGCGTGTCATCGATCTCGAGCAGGTCATCGACCGCGAGCTCGGCGAGATCTTCCTGCGTCGCGACGCCGCCGGCCGCGAGCTTGCGCGCCAGCTCGTCGTCCATGCCGTCGAGATTGAGCAGATCCTCGGCCGGCTCGCCGCCGCCGGACTGATCCTCGCCGGCGATCGCGCGGGTCAACAGCACGTCGCGGGCGCGATCGCGCAGCTCCTGCACGATATCCTCGTCGAATTCCTCGATCTCGAGCAGCTCCTTGGTCGGCACATAGGCGATCTCCTCGATGCTGGAAAAGCCTTCCTGCACGAAGATCAGCGCAATGTCCTCATCGACGTCGAGCTGCTCCATGAACATCTTCTGCAG
>CAYLKC010000060.1:0-10150 GCA_964384095.1 uncultured Chromatiales bacterium | reverse complement strand
CTCGGTCATGATGTTGAGTTCCCAGCCGGACAACTGGCTGGCGAGGCGCACGTTCTGACCACCGCGGCCGATCGCCTGCGACAGGTGCTCTTCCTTGACCGCAAGATCCATGCTGCCGGATTCCTCATCGACGACGATCGATTCGACCTCGGCCGGCGACATCGCGTTGATGACGAACTGGGCCGGGTTGTCATCCCACAGGATGATGTCGATGCGCTCACCGGCGAGTTCGTTCGAGACGCTCTGCACGCGCGAACCACGCATGCCGACGCAGGCGCCGACCGGATCGATGCGCTCGTCGTTGCTCTTTACCGCGATCTTTGCGCGCGAACCGGGATCGCGGGCGGCAGCGACGATCTCGATCAACCCCTCGCCGACCTCGGGCACCTCGAGCTTGAACAGCTCGACCAGCAGTTCAGGCGCTGTACGGCTGACATGCAGCTGCGGTCCGCGCGACTCCGGGCGCACCGCCTTGAGATAGACGCGCAGGCGGTCGTTGGGGCGCACCGATTCGCGCGGGATCAGGTCTTCGCGCGACAGCAGCGCCTCGGCGTTGGCGCCGACATCAATGATGACATTGCCGCGGTCGACACGCTTGACGACGCCGGTCAGCAGTTCGCCGACGCGATCCTCGTACTGCTCGACGACATGGGCGCGCTCGGCCTCGCGGACCTTCTGGATGATGACCTGCTTCGCGGCCTGGGCGGCGATGCGACCGAAGGCCAGCGACTCGATCGGCTCCTCGATAAACTCGCCGGGCTGGATATCCGCATTGCGCTCGCGGGCCTCGGCCAGCGTCAGCTGGGCGTCCGGATTCTCGATTACCGCCTCCGGATCGGACTCGTCGATGACCTGCCAGCGGCGGAAGGTGTCGTACTCGCCGGTCTCGCGGTCGATCGCGACGCGGACCTCGATTTCCCCCTGGTAGCGCTTCTTGGTCGCCGCGGCCAGCGCCGATTCAATAGCGCTGACGATCACGTCCTTGCCGATGCCCCGCTCATTGGACACCGCGTCAACGACCATCAAGATTTCCTTGCTCATGTTCGACTGCCTCTGCAAATAATCCGTACCGCACCGCCCGCATCCGCGAACCCGGACCCGGCCTCCTACAATTCCGGCACCAGCCGGGCCTTCTCTATCCTGTTCAGCGGCAGCCGTATCTCGCGACCGTCGACCTCGAGCAGCACCTCGCCGCCGTGGAGGCCGTGCAGCAGCCCCCTGAAATTGCGTTGGCCGTCGACCGGCGCATCTGTGCGCAGTTTGACCTCGCGCCCGCTGAAGCGCTCGAAGTCGCGCGCCGCCGTCAGCGGCCGGTCGAGACCCGGCGACGACACCTCGAGGGTGTAGTGGCCGCTGATCGGGTCCTCGACATCGAGGACGCTGCTGACCTGACGGCTGACCCGTTCGCAATCGTCGACCGTGATCCCGCCTTCCCTGTCGATGTACAGACGCAGGGTCTGGCCGGCGCCGCGCGGCACATACTCGATCGCGACCAGCTCGCAACCCGACATCATCACGGCCGGCTCGAGGATCTGCCGCAGTCTCGGGTTGCCTTCCATCCGCTTCACCCCGCCAAAAACAAAAAATGGGCCAAAGGCCCACTCAGACTACCCGCGGCGCCGCGACGGCGCCTGCTGTCTACCGCATGGTGATGAGTGGCCCGATCGCCGACGACTCTGCCGTCTCACCAAGAGGTTGCATATTATAGGAACATGTTTTCCTTTTTTCAATAAGTACTTAAGCATTGCCCCGCGGGGGCGGCGGGGGCACAAGCGGCTGATCGATCATCGTTTTCGCCGCAAGCTCAGGCCAGGAGGCTGCGCTCGGCCCGCTCCAGGTCCTCCGGGGAACCGAACAGCACGAGGATGTCGCCAGGTTCGACGCGCATCTCCGCGGTCGGGCTCAGCGTGCGTCGGCCATTGCGGACCAGCGCGGTGACGACGACGCTGTCGAAGCCGAGCTCCCCGATCGTGAGGCCGTCCGCCCGGCTGCCGATCGCGACCGGCACCGGACGCAGGCGATCGGCATCGCCATCCTCGAACAACCCGCCGCTGCCGCGAAACTGTTCGTGGAACAAGCGGTAACGTTCCGATCGCTGACGCTGTATACGCTGGACCACGCGCGACATGGGCACCTTCAGCAACAGCAATGCGTACGACACGATCATCATGCCGGTCTCGACGGTCTCCGGCACAACCTCGGTCGCGCCCGCCCTGCGCAGCCCGTCCACCGGGCCCTCGTCGCGGGTACGCACCATGACCGGCAGATCTGGACGGCAAGCGCGAATGTATTGCAGCGTCTTGTGCGCGGCGGCGACATCCTCATGACTGATCACGACGAGGCGCGCGTGGTCCACGCCGACGACATCGAGGATGCCGGGTTCGGAGGAATCACCGTAGATCACCGCTTCCCCGGCGGTACGCGCCTCGCTGACGCGGACCGGATCCAGATCGAGAGCAACATACGGAATCCCCTCCTGCTCGAGCGAATGGCCGACGCTCTGACCGATCCGGCCATAGCCGCAGACAATGACGTGATCACGCAACTGCGCGCCGTCCGTCGCCTCGACCAGCACGGGTACGGCCTCCGCGGGCACACTCGCACTGCGGGTGATGCGGGCAGCGATATGGTGGTTGTAGCGAATCAGGAACGGCGCCGCGATCATCGAGAACAGCACCGCCATCAGCACGGCCTGTGCCGTCGCGCCGCCGATGACACCGTCGTTGATGCCGATCGCGAGCAATGCGAATCCGAACTCGCCACCGACGGCGAGCAGCAGGCCGGTCCGCCACGAAGTCTGCGGATCGATGCCGGCCGCGCGCGCGGTCAACGCGACCAGCAGCGTCTTGACCGTCATCAGCGCCACGGCGCCGCCCAGCGCCCACGGCCAGATCTCCGGCAATGCGAACGGATCGAACAGCATGCCGACGCTGACGAAAAAGATGCCGAGCAGCACGTCCCGGAATGGCCGGATCGCGGACTCGATCTGGTGGCGGAATTCGGTCTCCGCCAGCATCACGCCGGCGAGGAACGCGCCGAAGGCCATCGACAGGCCGAGACTCATCGTCGCGCCGCCCGCGGCCAGCGAGATGAACAGTACCGCCAGCGTGAACAGTTCTGCGGAGCGCCGCGCCGCCACCAGCTGGAACAGCGGCCGCAGGATCCAGCGGCCGATCACGAACACGACCGCCATCGCGAGCACGGCCTTGCCGAGGGCCATTCCCAGCGAACCGCCCAGTGAAACAGCCGCGCCGCCGAGGACCGGGATCACGACCACGAACGGCACAGAGGTCACGTCCTGGAAGACCGACATTGCCATCGACAGCCGGGCCGGTCGGGTGTTTTCCTCATGCTGTTCCGCGAGCTGCCGCCCGATGATCGTACTCGATGACTGCGCGAACACCGCGCCGACGACAAAGGCCGCCGCCGCCGGCAGGCCCAGCAGCCAGGCGCCGACGCCGACCAGCACTGTGGTCAGCAGGATCTGCGCTGATCCGAGACCGAAGACCTGGTAGCGCAGCGAATGTATCTGGGCAATCGAGAACCCGAGTCCGATCGAGAACAACAGGAATGCGATACCGAACTCCGCCAGCACCCGGATGACCTGCTGGTTCTCGATTATCGGGCCGGCGGTATGCGGACCAAGCATCACCCCGACCAGCAGGTAACCGAGGATGGTGGGAATCCGCAAGCGATGGAACAGCAGGATCACGGCAACGGCAGCGCCAAGCAGCATCAACACCTGCGCCAGCAGTGGCGACGAGATTTCCATGGATGGTCTCTTTCGGTTACCTGGTCGGACGATATGGACGCCCCTCGCCGAGTGTAGCAAAACGTGCGTCGGGGCCGGTCCGATTAGCGATCCTGGACCACGGAGATCGATTTTTCCAGCGCCGCGACGGCGAAGTCGGCGGCATCCGAGAACGGGGTCAGGATCAGCTCGACGTCCTGGGCGCGCAGCAGGTCCGCATCGGTCGGCGTGTGCATCGCGACCGCGAGATGACCGTGGTACCCGGCGCTGCGCAGGCCGTGCAGCAGCGCGAGACGCGGATCGGTGTCGGTCAGGCCAACGGTATTGCGCGGGATCGCCGAGATCACGCCGCGCACATGCGCCAGCGGCAGGTGGGCGATGAACTCGGGATCGAAATCGACGCCGTAGACCGTGTAACCGTCGCGCGCGAGACGGCGACCGATCTCGCGGCCGTAGCGGCCGAGGCCGAACAGCAGGAAGTCGTAGCGGGACGATGCGGAGGTTTCCTCAGCGGCATCCTCGCGAAAGGCCTGACGGCGCTCGAACATCCCGAGTCAGGGTTCGAAGATCCGGTACAGGTGATGCGAATAGGTGATCATGCAGGTCGACAGCATGATCGCCGGAACGACCTGGTCACCGAGCGTCGACAGGATCAGCGCCGCGATTTCATAGAACGTGTGCTCGAACGAAAAGTCCATTCCCCACCCATGGTTGAATCGACGCAACAGACTCGCACCGCAGGGATCCCGGCGCAATCTGTATACAAAATGTATGGACTTTATTCATTATCTATAGTACGGTCTTATTACGTCATTATTTATGTGGTTATTATTGACGGAAATGGTCGGGATTGGCCCGGGGAGGTCGATCGGGTCTGCAAGGTAATCCTTAACTATCAGAAGGTAAAGGAGGAATCATGGTCAAGATGAGTCACTACACGATGCTGGTCGCGATGTTCGGGACCGCGCTGTTCCTGTTCGTCGTCCTGCCGATCCTCACCGGCGCCTGACGCCGCCCGTCCTGCCTCGCGGCGGCGCGGCCACACCGCGACCGTCGCGGGGCATGCCCCCCCCTTTTCACCTCCCGCCGACAGGCGTACATTCAGGGACCCGCGCCCGTCAGGCGCGGTCCGGGGTATTTCGACGACCACAGCGAATGGAGGGTTGCGCCATGAGCATCGGTAAACTCGGAATGCTCGTGTTGCTGTTCGGCACGGCGGCGTTTGTCTTCGTCGTGATCCCGCTGACCTCAGGGGTCTGAGGGAAGCTGCTGTCCCTGCGCCGAACTTGCGGGGCGGCGCGTGGCATCTGCCTTGCGCCTTCGGGACATCCCCGAGGGCAAGGTCAGGCTTTTTGCCATCGGCTATGACGCCTGCCGCCGAAATTAGTCCTTTCGAATTATTTCACCCGCCAGCCTGATGTGCTTTAAATCTATCGGTGCCCTGACGTGACGGGACACACAGGGGCACTGCCCATCCTCGCCCCGAAAATACACAAAAACGATAACCCAGGGAGAACCATTCACAATGAAGAAAGCCATTTCACTGGCAATATTTGCCGCCTTGATCGCCGGTTCATCCTATGCCGTTGCCCGCGATCTGCCGATGGGGACCGTCGAGATCGGCGGCGACTTTGATATCGACATCAGTTCAACAGAGCTCGAAATCGAAGGCATAGAAGCACTCGACACAGACACCTTCACCCTGTCCGGTGATGTGCTGTACTACTTTTCCGATAACCTGGCGCTTGGCATCACAGCCGCGTACGAGAATGCAGAAGCCTCTTCGGGAGGCGTATCTTCCGAAGCAACCACCCTGCTTCTGGGTCCGGCGCTCGCCTACAACATCAGCCTCAATCCGGGCACCAGCCTGAAACTCCAAGGCGCCTTTGTCCTTGCGGATATCGATATGGATGGTGATTCCGCAGATGGCTACGGCGTGACCGTGGCCGGCACACTGGCGTTTTTCCTTGGCGATAATGTCTCACTGGACACGACGCTGAGATTTGTCTCGGCGTCGCTGGAGGACGATACTTTCGGCCTTGATTTCGACCTGAGCGGATTTTCTCTGGGACTGGGGCTAACCGTATATCTGCAGTAATCCGACGCGACTATAATGACAAGCGAGGCCTGCTTCACCGGCAGGCCTCGCTTTCAGCGACAGGTATCCTGCAGGTATACCCGGCTCTGAGCAGTCCGTTACACCCCGCCCCCCTGCGCCAGCGCCTTGCGCAGGGTACCGAAGCGCCGGCGGTACTGCGCCGGCGTGATGCCGACCTTGCGCCTGAATAACCGTCCGAAGAAGCTCGCGTCCTCGTAGCCGACCTCGTTGGCCACGGCCTCGACGGCCAGGTCCGAGGTCTCCAGCAGTTGCTTGGACTCCTCCAGCCGCAGCGTGTGCACATACTCCAGCGGGGCCATGCCGGTGGCGCGGGCGAAACGTCGCTTGAACGAGCGCTCGGACAAGCCGCTCCTGTGCACCATCTCCGTCACCGGCGCCTCCCGTTCATAGTGCTGCGCGATCCAGGCCTGGCAATCGGCGATGACGGCGTCCCCGGCCTGGCGCCGGCAGGACAGCGCCGCGAAGGGTTGCTGGCCGACGTGATGCCAGTCGACGAGATGCAGCCGCGCGACGCGCATCGCCTCCTCGACACCGAAGAAACGCGCGATCAGGAACAGCGTCAGGTCATGCCAGGCGGTGCCGCCGCCACCGAGGATCAGCCGCCCCTCACCCGCGATCACCAGCGCCCGGTGCGGGTGCACCCGCACCGCCGGATAGCGCGTGGCCATCGCGTCACAATAGGCCCAGTGCACCGTGGCGTCCTCGCCGTCGAGCAGACCGGCCTCGGCGAGGATCATCGAACCGGTGCAGGCGGTGGCAAGCAAGGTCCCCGCGGCATGACGTTCCCGGAGCCAGCTCACCTCGGCCGGATAGCGCCCGGCGATGTCCTCGTCCGGTGCGATCATCAGGTCCGGCACCACGGCGACGTCCACGCGCGGGCAATCCGCAAAGGAATATTCGGGCTCGATTGCGAGACCGCTCGGGCTGCGGATCCGGCGACCGTCGCCGGAGACGATCATCGGGTGGACCAGCGGCCGTCCCGGGACTCCCTCGACGAGCAACTCCCAGTCCCGCCGGGTGGAGCCGAGCATGTCGTACATGCCGTAGAGCGTCGAGGCGGTGGACTCCGGGACCGCCAGCAGCGCTACCCTGAGCCCCTCTTGCGTGTCTGTCATGGCCGATCCGTCCGTTTTCTGTCCCGAACGGCCTTAGTCTAGTCCAGCCGCCGGGATTAACGTAGGTGCACGGCCGACAACGGCCAAACCATGAGGAGCTCGACCATGACCTACGCGATGCAGAAGGAGAATCCGTTCGATGCCGGACGCGCCGAGGCCTTCTCCGGCCGCCTGCTGGAGACGCTGAACCACGGCGCGCTGTGCCTGATGATCTCGATCGGCCACCGCACCGGTCTCTTCGACACCCTGCGCGATTGCCCGCCCCTCACCTCCGGCGACATCGCGGCCCGCGCCGGGCTCGAGGAACGCTATGTGCGCGAGTGGCTGGGCGCGATGGTGACCGGCGGCATCATCGAGTTCGAACCCGCCGGCGCGCGTTACCGGCTCCCGTCCGAGCACGCGGGCTTTCTGACCCGCAAGGCCGCGGCCGACAACCTCGCGGTCTTCGCCCAGTACATCGGGGTGCTCGGCGGCGTCGAGGACGATATCGTCGAATGCTTCACCCGGGGCGGCGGCGTTCCGTACGAGAGGTATCCGCGCTTCCACGAGGTCATGGCCGAGGACAGCGGGCAATCGGTGCTCTCCTCCCTCGAGTCCCATATCCTGCCGCTGGCGCCCGGCCTGATCGAGCGCCTCGCGCAGGGCATCGAAGTACTCGATGTCGGCTGCGGTCGCGGGCGCATCCTGCATCGCCTCGCCGACCTGTTTCCGCACAGCCGCTTCACCGGCATCGACCTCTCGCAGGAGGCGATTGACCATGCGCGTGCGCACGCGGCCCGCGCCGGCCTCGCCAACGTGGCATTCACTGTCGCGGACCTGAGCGATTTCGATCGCCGGGCCGAACCGGAGCGCTTCGACCTGATCACCACCTTCGACGCGATCCACGACCAGGCCCGGCCGCTCAACGTGCTGAAAGGCATCCACCGCGCGCTCAGGCCGGACGGCGTGTACCTGATGCAGGACATCAGCGGCACCGGGCATGTGCACCGGGACGCCGAGCATCCGATCGGCACCCTGCTCTACACGATCTCCTGCATGCACTGCATGACCGTCTCACTCGCGCAGGACGGCGAGGGCCTCGGCGCGATGTGGGGAGAGGAAAAGACACGCGAATACCTGCAACGCGCGGGCTTCTGCCAGGTGATCACCCACCGGCTCGCGCATGATATTCAGAACAACTGGTATGTGGTGAGGAAGTCCGTGGTGAGGGGGTAGAACCCCCTCATCGGCGCTGGCGGGCGAGATGTCGGGCGCGAGTCTTGCACGCAGGTGGTTCACCAGGAGCGCTCGAATATCAGGCCGATGATGGGAAATGCTTCCCCTTCGTCTGCGACATTTACGCCCCGCCGCGGGTCGAACTCCAGCGCATCACCGCCTGGGCCGGCATAGACGTTGATCACGTCCAGGAACGCGATGAGGTCCACCGGGCCGAGGGTGCGCCGGTAGTCGACCCGGATATTGAGCGAGTGATAGTCATCAAGCCGACCCGCGTTCTGCTGCGTCAGTTCCTTCGAGTAGCGTGGACCCAGCACGTCCTCATGGATGATGAAGTCGTCCGTGGGTCGCCCGGTCGCCCATTTCCAGCGTGCACCGAACTTCCAGCGTTCGCTGAGCTCCCAGCTGCCGCCGATGGAGAAGAAGTGCTTGCGGTTGAAATCGGCGTCATAGGCCCCGAAGCCATCGTTATCATCGATGCGTGCATTGTTGTAGGCGTAGACGACATTCCCGAACCAGCCATTCGCAAAGCGCCGTGACAGAACGACGTCCAGGCCGAGATTCGTGCCCTCACCGTCGTTGGTGACCCGGCCACTGGTGCGCTCCTGCTCGACGACGAGATTATCCAGCCACTGATAGTACGGCTCGACGAGCAGCGACCAGTCCGGGCCGAAGTCCCTCTCGAAGCCGACACTCACGTGCGTGATTCGCTCGTTTTCGATAGTGAAGTTCTCGGGGCTGGCCGCGCGGACCAGAAAGCGCGGCGACTGATAGAACAAGCCGGCCGTTGCCGACACTCGCATGCCCGGCTCGGGGCGCCAGTTCGCCGCAAGCCTCGGAGAAACGAGCGATTCGTCCGAAAAGCCATCGCGATCGTAGCGAAGCCCTGCTCTCAGGTCCCAGCGGGCAAACTCGAACACCTGCTCACCGTAGGCGGCATAGCTGGTCTCCTTCGCCTCATAAACCGAGTTGATGTCATCCGGTGTCAGCGTAATGTATTGCTGGCCGGGCGGGCGCGGGTCGGTCGAACGATAGACGAACCGGTCCCAGTCCTGCCTGAGGAAAGTCGAATACTCGACGTCGGTCTGCCAGACGCGCAGCCCGGCCGATCCCCGGCCGAAGCGGTTGCGAGTCATATAGTCGCTGCGCCAGCCGATCTCGGTTTCCTTCTCGGTGACGGTGATCAGGCGCTCTTCCACCGGGACGTCCGCGGCCGGCGTCCTCTCCGGCACGAGGTCCGGATAAGCCTCACCCTCCGCTGAAATCTTGTCGTTCGCGCGGAGGTAGATTCGATTCGTCCATTCACCGGTCGCCCCGACCAGACGGCGCCAGGTCAGCCCCGTCAGGTAGAGGTCCTGCTCGGTGTCGTACAGCGACACGTCCTCGAAGTTCGGGGACTCGAGGACATTGTGGATGTCCCGCGTGTATTCCTCCGGCGCGTAGATGCCGAGGAATTCAATCGTGTTGTCAGGATCGAGGGATGTCACCGTCTTGAGGATGATATCGGTCAGCTTCGGCTGGCCAATGTCCAATTCTTCGATCATATCGAAGACGCGGCCGAAATCGAATTGACGCGCCGTGAGAAACACCGTTGTATCCTCATGGACGCCGCTTGGCCCCTCGTAGTTGAGTTCGAGCCCCGCGATGTCCACCCGCAGACTGGCGCTGGGCGTCGGGCTGCCGCCAGCGACATCGAGCTTCAGCAACGAACCAGAGCGCCCTCCATATGCAGCACCCCAGCCGCCGGGCGAGAATTCCGCGCTTTCAATGGAACTGGGCGCGAAGATCGAGTAGCGACCACCGCCACCGATGTCCTCCTCCTCGCCGAGTGTCTGGTCAAAGTGAACTACACGCTCAAAGGGAAAATCGTCTATCAGAATCAGGTTGTCCCGGGGTGGAGTTCCCAGCTTTTGGTGGACAGTCTATAACTGACAAGTCTACCAACTGGAG
>CAYLKC010000059.1:0-12037 GCA_964384095.1 uncultured Chromatiales bacterium | reverse complement strand
CACACCTCGGCGCAGGCGCCTACATCTGCGGCGAGGAGACCGCGCTGCTCGAGTCGCTCGAGGGCAAGAAGGGCCAGCCGCGCTTCAAGCCGCCATTCCCGGCCAACTACGGCCTCTACGGCTGCCCGACGACGATCAACAATACCGAGACCCTGGCCTCGGTGCCGGCGATCATTCGCAATGGCGGCGAGTGGTTCCTGGGACTCGGCCGTCCGAACAACGGCGGCCCGAAGATATTCTCGGTCTCCGGTCACGTCATGAAACCCGGCAATTACGAGATCCCGCTCGGCACGCCGTTTCGTGACCTGCTGGAAATGGCCGGCGGACTGCGTCCCGGCCGCAAGCTCAAGGCCGTGATCCCCGGCGGTTCCTCGATGCCGGTGATGCCGGCCGATGTCATCATGGATTGCGATCTCGATTACGATTCGCTGTCGAAGGCCGGTTCCGGCCTCGGTTCAGCCGGACTGATCGTCATGGATGACAGCACCTGCATGGTGCGGGCGCTGCTGCGCATCTCCCGTTTCTACTATGCCGAGTCCTGCGGCCAGTGCACGCCGTGTCGTGAGGGCACCGGCTGGCTTTGGCGTGTCGTCAAACGCATCGAGGAAGGACAGGGCAGGCCCGAGGACCTCGATCTGTTGCTGCGCACGGCCGGTCGCATCGAGGGCCGCACCATCTGCGCCTTCGGCGACGCCGCCGCCTGGCCGGTGCAGAGCTTCGTCAGGCAGTTCCGCGAGGAATTTGAATACCATATCGAACACAAGCGCTGCATGGTTGGCGCGCGCGACAGCGAGGAGGCGGCATGAGCGTCGCATCCGACAAGGTCCGGGACGAAACCATCAATATCGAGGTCGACGGCGTTGCGCTGAAGGCGCGGCGCGGCGACATGATCATCGAGGTCACCGACACCGCCGGCATCAATATCCCGCGCTTCTGTTACCACAAGAAGTTGTCGATCGTCGCCAACTGTCGCATGTGCCTGGTTGAGGTCGACAAGGTGCCGAAGCCGCTGCCGGCCTGCGCGACGCCCGTCAGCGAGGGCATGAAGGTCTTCACGCGCTCGCCGAAGGCGCTCGAAGCCCAGCAGGGCACGATGGAGTTCCTGCTGATCAATCACCCGCTCGACTGTCCGATCTGCGACCAGGGCGGGGAATGCGAGCTGCAGGAGATGTCGATCGGTTACGGTTCCGACCGTTCGGAGTACGCCGAGGCCAAGCGTGTGGTGCGGGACAAGGATATCGGTCCGCTGATCGAGACCGAAATGACCCGCTGCATTCATTGCACGCGCTGTGTGCGCTTCGGTGACGAAGTCGCCGGCGTGCGCGAGCTCGGCGCCACCGGGCGTGGCGAGGACATGCGCATCGGCACCTATATAGAGAAGGCCGTCGAGTCCGAGTTGTCCGGCAACGTCATCGACCTGTGCCCGGTCGGGGCGCTGACCTCGAAGCCGTTCCGCTATACCGCCCGCGCCTGGGAAGTACAGCGCTGGCCATCGGTGTCGCCGCACGACTGCGCCGGCTCCGCAATGACCGTGCTGACGCGCGGCCGCCGTGTCATGCGCGTCGATCCGCGTGAGAACGAGGCGGTCAATGAATGTTGGCTGTCTGATCGCGACCGCTTCAGCTACGAGGGGCTGAACAGTCCGGAACGGCTGACCGTGCCGATGGTGAAGCGCGATGGCCGCTGGGAACAGACGGACTGGAATACCGCGATGCAGGCCGCGGTCGCCGGACTCGCCGGCGTGCGTTCGCGCTCCGGCGCCGATCAGATCGGCACGCTGGTGTCGCCGAATGCGACGCTCGAGGAACATTATCTCGCCCAGCAACTGACCCGCGCGCTGGGCAGTCAACATGTCGATCACCGGCTGCGCCAGGCTGATTTCCGCGGTGAGGAAGGCGCGCCGCTTTATCCGTCGCTGGGGCAGCCGATCGCCGCGCTGGGGCAGCTGGATGCCGCGCTGCTGATCGGATCCTGGATTCGCAAGGAGCAGCCTATACTCGCCCATCGCCTGCGCCAGGCGGCGCTGAAGGGCGCTTCGATCATGTTCCTGAATCCGGTCGCGTGGGACTGGAACTTCCCGGTCGCCGCCAATATCGCCGCGTCGCCGGCAGAGATGACGTCCAGGCTGGCGGCGATTGCCCGCGCTGTCTTCGATCGCAGCGGCGTAGCCGTGCCCGGCGATCTCGAAGCCTTGCTGAAATCGGCGACGGTCGATGATGAGGCGCGCGCGATCGCGACGCGTCTTGTCGAGGCGCGCAAGGGCACGATCATGCTCGGTGGTATCGCCGGGATGCATCCCGATTATGCCGTGCTGCGCGCGCTGGCCGCTGCAATGGCCCGGGCCGCGGACTGCACCCTCGGCTTCCTGACCGGCGGCGCCAATGTCGCCGGCGCCTGGCTGGCCGGCGCGGTACCGCATCGCGGCCCCGCCGGGGCCCGCCCGGGCGGGGAATCCGGACTCGACGCGCGGGCGATGATCGAGCGCGGACTCAAGGGCTGGTTGCTGGTCAATATTGAGCCCGAGTTTGATTGCGCCGATCCGGCCGGCGCCCTCGCAGCGCTTGGCCAGGCCGAGTGCGTCGTCGTGCTGACCCCGTACCTGAGCGCGACGATGCAGGAATATGCCGATGTGCTGCTGCCGGTCTCGCCGTTCACCGAGACTTCCGGCACCTTCGTCAACGGCGAGGGTCGCTGGCAGTCCTTTGCCGCCGTAGTGCCGCCGCTGGCGGAGACGCGCCCGGCATGGAAGGTCCTGCGCGTGCTCGGCAACCTGCTCGATCTGCCTGGATTCGATTACATGTCCAGCGAAGAAGTGCGCGATACACTGCGCGCAGCCACCGGCGACACGCTGCCGGCAAGCGCGCTCGACTGGGCTGTACCTGCCTCGCCGGTCGCGGTCGGGGGCGGACTCATGCGCGCCGCGTTCGTCCCGATCTACGCCGGTGACAACATCCTGCGCCGCGCCGGCGCCTTGCAGCAGACTGCCGACGCCCGCTATGCCGCGCTCGCGCGCGTCCATCCTGCCATGGCTGCGAAGCTCAGCCTCGAAGACGGCGACCTCGCGCTGGTCCGTCAGGGTGAACGCTCCGCCGAACTGCGCATAGCGCTCGACGGGCGCGTCGCCGACGGCAGCATCGTGATTGCCACCGCGATCGCCGGGGCCCGCGGCCTCGGTCCGGCCTTCGGCGCCGTGACGGTCGAGCGACGCGGACGGAGCCAGTGAGCCGATGATCGAGATGCTGATATCAATGTGGACTTCGGTGCCCGAGTGGCTCCGCGATCTGCTGTGGATCATCGTGAAGATCGTCGCGATTGCGGTGCCGATCATGCTGACCGTCGCCTACCTGACGCTGGCGGAACGCAAGGTCATCGGCTATATCCAGGTCCGCATCGGTCCCAATCGCGTCGGGCCGCGCGGCTTGCTGCAGCCGATTGCCGACGGACTCAAGCTTGCGCTCAAGGAAATCATCATCCCGCACCGTTCGAACCGCTTCCTGTTCGTGATCGCGCCGGTGTTGGTGCTGGCGCCCGCGCTGGCGGCATGGGCGGTGATCCCCTTCGATGACGGCATGGTGCTTGCCGACATCAATGCCGGCCTGCTTTATATCCTCGCGATGACCTCGCTCGGCGTCTATGGCGTGATCATTGCCGGCTGGGCCTCGAATTCGAAGTACGCCTTCCTCGGCGCGATCCGCTCGGCGGCCCAACTGGTCGCCTACGAGATCGCGATGGGATTCGCGCTGGTCACCGTGCTGATGGTTGCCGGCAGCCTGAATCTCGGCGAGATCGTCCGCGGCCAGGAGGGCAGCATCCTGCACTGGTACTGGATACCTCTGCTGCCGATGTTCTTCGTCTATTTCATATCCGGCGTCGCCGAGACCAACCGCGCCCCGTTTGACGTCGCTGAAGGCGAGTCGGAGATCGTCGCCGGCTTCCATGTCGAGTACTCCGGCATGACCTTTGCGCTGTTCTTCCTCGCCGAATACGCGAACATGATCCTGATCTCGGTGTTGACCGCGCTGTTCTTCCTGGGCGGCTGGCTGTCGCCGTTCCAGGGGATTCCGGTCCTCGAAGACCTCTTCGCCTGGGTGCCCGGAATCGTCTGGCTGCTGTCCAAGGCGGCATTCTTCCTGTTTGTGTTCCTGTGGTTCCGCGCGACCTTCCCGCGTTACCGTTACGACCAGATCATGCGCCTCGGCTGGAAGGTCTTCATTCCGCTGACGATCGCGTGGATCCTCGTCGTCGGCGTGGCTGCAATGGCGCAGATCGGACCGTGGTTCGACTGAGCGGAGACGGCTGATGAAGAATCTCGGATACTATTTCAGGAGTTTCATGCTGTGGGAGCTGTTCAAGGGCCTGCATCTGACCGGGCGCTACTTCTTCGCGAAGAAGATCACCGTCCAGTACCCGGAGGAGAAGACGCCGCAGTCCTTCCGCTTCCGCGGCTTGCACGCGCTGAGGCGCTACCCGAACGGGGAGGAGCGCTGCATCGCCTGCAAGCTGTGCGAGGCGGTCTGTCCGGCGCTGGCGATCACGATCGAGGCCGAGCCGCGCGATGACGGCACCCGGCGCACGACGCGCTATGACATCGACCTGTTCAAATGCATATACTGCGGTTTCTGCGAGGAGGCCTGCCCGGTCGATGCGATCGTCGAGACACGCATTTTTGAGTATCACTTCGAGAAACGCGGCGAGAACGTGATGACCAAGGACAAGCTGCTTGCCGTCGGCGACAAGCTGGAGCCCCAGATCGCCGCGGATCGCATGCAGGACGCGCGCTACCGATGAATATAGAACCGGCACTTTTCTATTTCTTCTCCGGGATACTGGTGTTCTCGGCGATCATGGTGATCACCGTGCGCAACCCGGTGCATGCCGCGCTGTTTCTGGTGCTCGCGTTCTTCACCAGCGCCGCGGTGTGGCTGCTGCTCGAGGCCGAGTTCCTCGCCATCGTGCTGGTGCTGGTCTATGTCGGCGCTGTCATGGTGCTGTTCCTGTTTGTCGTCATGATGCTCGATATCAACTTTGCACCGCTGCGCGAGGGCTTCATCAAGTACCTCCCGGTCGGGGCCCTGGTCGCCGCGCTGATCCTGGTCGAGATGGCGCTGGTCATCGGTCCGCAGCACTTCGGTCTCGACCATTACAGCGCCCCTGCGCGGGCGCCGGCCGGTTACAGCAATACCGAGGAGCTCGGCGCGATCCTCTATACGGTATATGTCTATCCGTTCGAGCTCGCCGCCGCGATCCTGCTGGTCGCGATCGTCGCCGCGATTGCGCTGACCATGCGCCGCCGTCCACAGACCAAGTACCAGGATCCGGCCGAGCAGGTCATGGTGCGTCGCGGCGACCGTATCCGCATGGTCAGCCTCGAACCGGTGCGCAAGGGCGACCGGAAGGCCGGGCAGGGTGGTGCCGGCAGCGGCGGAGGGGAGGCATCATGATCGCGCTGTCGCATTTTCTGCTGCTCGGCGCGCTGCTGTTCTGCATCAGCCTCGCCGGCATCTTTCTGAACCGCAAGAACCTGATCATCCTGCTGATGGCGATCGAGCTGATGCTGCTGGCGGTGAATATCAATTTCATCGCCTTTTCGCACTATCTCGGCGACTATGCCGGCCAGATATTCGTGTTCTTCATCCTGACCGTCGCGGCCGCCGAGGCGGCGATCGGGCTCGCGATCCTGATCGTGCTGTTCCGCAACCGGCGCACGATCAACGTCATGAACCTCGATTCCCTGAAAGGATGAGCGCGCGATGACCGGCATGGAACTCGTCTATCTCGCGATCCCGCTGGCTCCGCTGGCCGGATCGATCGTCGCCGGCCTGTTCGGCGGCGTGATCGGTCGCGCCGGTGCGCACTGGGTGACGACGCTGAGCGTTGCAGTCTCGTTCCTGCTGTCGCTGGTCGTGTTCAAGCACCATGTCTTTGACGGCAACCCGGCCTACAACGGTTCGGTGTACACCTGGCTGGTCAGCGACGGCATCCGCCTCGAGATCGGCTTCCTGATCGACCGGCTGACGGCGCTGATGATCACGGTCGTCACCTTCGTCTCGCTGATGGTGCATATCTACACCATCGGCTATATGCGCGATGACCCGGGATATGCGCGATTCTTCTGCTATATCGCGCTGTTCACCTTCTCGATGCTGATGCTGGTCATGGCCAACAACTTCCTCCAGCTGTTCTTCGGCTGGGAGGCGGTAGGTCTCGTGTCCTATCTGCTGATCGGCTTCTGGTACCAGCGCGAGTCGGCGATCTACGCCAATCTGAAGGCCTTCCTCGTCAATCGCGTCGGTGATTTCGGTTTCCTGCTCGGAATCGCCGCAATCCTGATGTACTTCGGCAGTCTCGACTACACCGATGTCTTCGACGCCGCGCCGCATATGGCCGACATGACGATACAGCTATTCCCCGGCGTCGACTGGTCGCTGATGACCGTGATCTGCCTGTTGCTGTTCATCGGCGCGATGGGCAAGTCGGCGCAGGTGCCGTTGCATGTCTGGCTGCCCGACTCGATGGAAGGCCCGACCCCGATCTCGGCGCTGATTCACGCCGCGACGATGGTGACCGCCGGAATCTTTCTGGTTGCGCGCATGTCGCCGCTGTTCGAGCTGTCGGTGACCGCGCTCAGCGTGGTGCTGATCATCGGCGCACTGACTGCATTCTTCATGGGCCTGCTCGGCATCGTCCAGAACGACATCAAGCGGGTGGTCGCCTATTCGACGCTGTCACAGCTCGGTTACATGACCGTCGCGCTCGGCGCCTCGGCCTATGCCGCCGGCATCTTCCACCTGATGACCCATGCCTTCTTCAAGGCCCTGCTGTTCCTTGCCGCCGGTTCGGTGATTATCGCGATGCATCACGCCCAGGACATCCGCCAGATGGGCGGCTTGAAGAAGTACATGCCGATCACCTACTGGACGGCCCTGATCGGATCGCTGGCACTGGTCGGCTTCCCCGGCACGTCGGGCTTCTTCTCCAAGGACGCGATCATCGAGGCGGTCGGCGCCTCACAGATTCCTGGCGCGACCTTCGCCTGGGTGCTGGTGACCGCCGGCGTGTTCGTGACCGCGCTTTATACCTTCCGCATGTTCTTCCTGGTCTTCCACGGCAAGGAGCGCATGGACGAGCACACCCGCTCGCATCTGCACGAGTCGCCGCTGGTGGTGACGATACCGCTGGTCCTGCTCGCGATCCCGTCGCTGATGATCGGCTGGATGATGGTCGGCCCGTTGCTGTTCGGATCCTATTTCGATGATTCGATCCTGGTCTACCCGGCCACCGATACGCTGGCGCAGATCGGCGCCGGCTTCACCGGCGCCGCCGGCTTCCTGCTGCACGGCCTGGCCGCGCCGCCGGTCTGGCTCGCGCTCGCCGGCATCGCCACGGCCTGGTATCTGTACCTGGTGCGGCCGGACCTGCCGGAAAAGATCCGGCGCGCGCTGATCGTGCCGCACTGGATCCTCGACAAGGGCTACGGCTTCGATGCCTTCAATGACCGCTTCTTCGCGGCCGGCAGCCGCATGCTGGCGCGGGTTTTCTGGCGTGCCGGTGATGTCACCGCGATCGACGGGGTGATGGTCAACGGCACCGCCCGCAGCATCGGCTGGATCTCGTCGTGGATCCGTCATATTCAGACCGGATACCTGTATCACTACGCCTTTGCGATGATCATCGGCCTGCTGGCGCTGCTCAGCCTGTTCGTGCTGATCTGAGCGCCATCACCGGAGACCGACAGCGAACATGTTTGCCGAACTGCCACTGCTGAGCCTGCTGATCTGGTTGCCGATTTTCGGTGGTCTTGCCGTGCTTGCGGTCGGCCGCGGCGGCAACAGCGACCAGGCCGTGCGCTGGTTGTCGCTCGGCGTGGCGGGGCTGACTTTCCTGCTGGCGATACCGCTGTTCACCGGTTTCGACCGCACGACCTGGCACATGCAATTCGTAGAGAAGCATGCCTGGGTGCCGGTCTTCGATATCTACTATCACCTCGGCGTCGATGGCATCTCGATGCCGCTGGTTCTGCTGACCGCATTCGCGACGGTGCTGGTTGTCATCGCGGGCTGGGAGATCATCCGTTACAAGGCCGCGCAGTACATGGCCGCCTTTCTGATCATGGAAGGGCTGATGATCGGCGTATTCTGCGCCCTCGACGCGATACTGTTCTATGTGTTCTGGGAGGCCATGCTGGTCCCGATGTTCCTGATCATCGGCATCTGGGGCGGACCGCAACGTGTCTATGCCGCGATCAAGTTCTTTATCTATACCTTCCTCGGTTCGGTCCTGTTCCTGGTCGCACTGATCTGGCTGTATTTCCAGGCCGGCAGCTTCGAGATCCTCGACTTCCATGTCCTGCGCATCGGCCTGACCGCCCAGATCCTGGTATTCCTCGCCTTCCTCGCCGCATTTGCGGTCAAGGTGCCGATGTGGCCGGTCCACACCTGGCTGCCTGACGCCCACGTCGAGGCCCCGACCGGCGGCTCGGTGATCCTTGCCGCGATCATGCTGAAGATGGGCGCCTACGGCTTCATCCGCTTCATGCTGCCGGTCGCGCCGGACGCCAGCGCCTGGCTCGACGGGCTGATCATCACGCTGTCGCTGATTGCGATCGTCTATATTGCGCTGGTCGCGCTGGCCCAGGAAGACATGAAGAAACTGATCGCCTATTCGTCGATCTCCCACATGGGCTTCGTGACCCTCGGATTCTTCGTGGTATTTTCCATTTATGCCGACAGCGGCAGCGTGCAGGGCGCAGCAATGGGCGTCGAGGGTGCGCTGGTGCAGATGATCTCGCACGGCTTCATCTCGGCGGCATTGTTCCTCTGCGTCGGCGTCATGTATGACCGCGTGCACAGCCGCCGGATCAGCGACTACGGCGGCGTTGTCAATACGATGCCGAAATTCGCGGCCTTCATGGTGCTGTTTGCGCTCGCCAACGCGGGCATGCCCGGTACTTCCGGCTTCGTCGGTGAATTCATGGTGATCATGAGCGCGTTCAAGGCGAACTTCTGGTACGCTTTCTTCGCCGGCCTGACCCTGGTGCTCGGCGCGGCCTATACCCTGTGGATGGTCAAGCGCGTGATCTTCGGCAAGGTCGCCAACCCGCAGGTCGCCGAACTCAAGGACCTGAACATGCGCGAGACCCTGGTGCTGGGCTCGCTGGCGTTCTTCGTGCTGCTGATCGGCGTCTGGCCGGCGCCGCTGATCGAGGTCATGAGCGCTTCGGTCGAACATCTGCTCAACCACGTGACCGTATCAAAACTGTAGGGACCCGGCAGCGACATGGATTTCGAGTTTCCCAATATCACTCCCGCGATCCCGGAGATCTTCGTCCTCGGGATGGCCTGCGTGATCCTGCTCGTCGACCTGTTCCTGAACGAGCAGAACCGCGTCATCACCTATCTGATGACCCAGGCGACGCTGTTCGGTGCGGCGATGCTGACTGTGACCCTGCACTCGACCGCGCCCGAGCTGACCTTCTCCGGCATGTTCATCGCCGACGGCATGGGCGATGTGCTCAAAGTCTTCATCTATCTGGTGTCGGCGGTGGTGTTCCTCTATTCGCGTGAGTACCTGGTCGCCCGCGGCATGTTCAAGGGCGAGTTCTTTGTGCTCGGCTTGTTCGCGGTGCTGGGCATGATGGTCATGGTGTCCTCCTACAGCCTGCTGACGCTGTACCTCGGCCTCGAACTGATGTCGCTGGCGCTGTATGCGATGGCCGCGCTGCACCGTGACTCGACCGCGGCCTCCGAGGCGGCGATGAAATACTTCATACTCGGCGCGATCGCCTCCGGCATGCTGCTCTACGGCATGTCGATGCTGTATGGCGCCACCGGCAGCCTCGGCATCGTCGAGATCGGCGAATTCGTCCGCCAGAGCTCGAGCGATGATCTCGTTCTGCTGTTCGGCGTCACTTTCGTCATTGTCGGACTCGCCTTCAAGCTCGGCGCGGTGCCGTTCCACATGTGGATACCCGACGTCTACCACGGCACACCGACCGCGGTGACACTGTTCATCAGCACGGCGCCGAAGATCGCCGCCTTCGCGATCGTGATCCGCCTGCTGGTCGATGGTCTCGGCGGCCTGCATGTGCAGTGGCAGGACATGCTGATCATCCTCGCAGTGCTGTCGATCGCGATCGGCAATGTCATCGCTATCGCGCAGGCCAATATCAAGCGCATGCTGGCCTATTCGACGATCGCCCACGTCGGCTTCCTGCTGATCGGCATTCTCGCCGGCACCCAGGCCGGCAACGCGGCGGCGATGTTCTATGTGCTGGTCTACGCGCTGATGACGCTCGGCGCCTTCGGCATGGTCATCCTGCTGAGCCGCGCCGGCTTCGAGGCCGATCGCCTCGAGGACTTCAAGGGACTGAATGAACGCAATCCGTGGTTCGCGTTCATGATGCTGATCCTGATGTTCTCGATGGCCGGCGTGCCGCCGACGGTCGGTTTCTACGCCAAGCTGGCGGTGTTGCGCGCGATCGTGGATGTCAGCCTGGTCTGGCTCGCGGTGTTCGCGGTGATCCTCTCGGTCGTCGGCGCGTTCTACTACCTGCGCGTCGTCAAATACATGTACTTCGACAAGGCCGATGACACGACCCCGCTGTCCAGCAATTTCGACATGCGCGCGGTCATGAGCGCCAACGGCCTCGTCATCCTCGCCCTCGGCATCTACCCGAGTGCCCTGATGGCGCTCTGCGTCGCAGTGATGCTCTGACCGCTTCAAAGGGGGCAGGCCCTTTTGCTCCTGTCAGTATCGCGGGATCCGGGTCCGGGCCGGGGCGTCTCTTTTCAGGACCGCCATGAACCCATCCCTGGGGGCTGCCGCCGAGACATCCTGTCTCGGAGGCTCCTGAAAAGAGACGCCCCGGCCCGGACCCTTCCGATAGTTCGCTCGAGGAGGAGCAAAAGGGCCTGCCCCCTTTGAACCGGTTCCCGCTACAATTGGCGCAATGAAGATCCTGATCAGCAACGACGACGGCTATCTCGCGCCGGGGGTACGCTGTCTCGCCGACTGTTTTGCGGAGCTCGCCACCGTCGCGGTCGTCGTCCCGGACCGTGACCGCAGCGGCGCGAGCAACTCCCTGACCCTCGAGAACCCGATCCGCGTGACCTTTCTCGACAACGGCTGGATCCGCGTCGCCGGCACGCCGACCGACTGCGTCCATCTCGCGCTGACCGGGCTGCTGGAAGAGGAGCCCGATATGGTGATCTCCGGCGTCAATGCCGGCGCCAATCTCGGCGACGACGTGATCTATTCCGGCACCGTCGCCGCCGCAATCGAGGGCCGCTTCCTCGGCTTCCCGGCGATCGCGGTGTCGCTGGTCGGCCGCCAGCCCGAGCACTATCCGAGCGCGGTGCGCGCGGTGCAGGTGATCGTCGAAAAACTCCGGCGTGACCCGCTGCCGCGCGATATCATACTGAACGTCAACGTGCCGGATCTTCCCTGGGAGCGCATCGAGGGCTTCCGGGCGACCCGCCTCGGCTTTCGTCACAAGGCCGAGCCGATGGTGAGGGCCAGCGACCCGCGTGGCCGACCGGTCTACTGGATCGGCGAATCAGGGCCGGAGCAGGACGCCGGACCCGGCACCGATTTTCATGCGGTCAGGCAGGGCTATGTGTCGGTGACGCCGATCCAGATCGACCTGACACGGCATGCCGCGCTCCCGGCGCTGACGACCTGGATGGAGACGCTCGACGCGTGAATGACAAGGCACGTCATGACGGCATCGGGATGACCTCCCGGCGGACCCGTCTGCGCTTGATCGAACGCCTGCGCGCCGAGGGTATTCGCGATGAGGCTGTGCTCGATGCGATGCTTGAGACGCCACGCCACCTGTTTGTCGATGAGGCGCTAGCGAGCCGGGCCTATGAGGATACCGCGCTGCCGATCGGCTTCGGCCAGACCATCTCGACCCCCTCGACCGTGGCGCGCATGACCGAGGCCCTGCTGGCCGGCGGCCGGCCCGCGCGCGTCCTCGAGAGCGGCACCGGCCCGGGCTACCAGACCGCGATCGTCCCGCCACTCGTGGACGCGTGCT
>CAYLKC010000058.1:0-12037 GCA_964384095.1 uncultured Chromatiales bacterium | reverse complement strand
CGTCTGAACGTGAATCTGCCGGCCTCGAACACCTCCGGCACGCCGGCGAACTTCGCGCTGGCGGTGCTTGGTTCGGATTATCTGATCGATCTCGAACTGTCGGCGATGCAGGCAGAGGGACGCGGTGAGGTCATCTCGACGCCACGCGTGATCACCTCTAACCAGAACGAAGCGCGGATCCAGCAGGGCGTCGAGATTCCGTATCTGACTGCAGCCTCGAGTGGCGCGACGACCGTCCAGTTCAAGGAGGCGGTGCTCGGCCTCACGGTCAAGCCGCATATCACTCCGGACGACCGCATCATCCTCGACCTCAAGGTCAACAAGGACAGCGTCGGCCAGGTGTTCCAGGGCGTGCCCAGCGTCGATACCCGCGAGGTCATGACCCAGGTGCTGGTCAACAACGGCGAAACCGTCGTGCTTGGCGGCATCTACGAGCAGGAACGTTCCGAAGGCGTCAACAAGGTTCCGTTCCTCGGCGACCTGCCTGTGGTCGGCGCGTTGTTCCGTTCGAATAGCCGCATCGACAGCAAGAACGAACTGCTGATCTTCGTCACACCGAAGATCCTCAAAGACACCCTGACGATGCGCTGAGACCAGGCGAGACGACGACCATGACAAACAGGAACGGGATTCAGGCAGGAATGCAGGCGATGTGGGCCAGGCTGAGACTGGCGATGATCGCTGTCGCGGTGATCGTGATCGGCGCGACCCTGACGGCGTGCAACAGCGAGGACGGCTTCTTCGGCGAAGGTGACGGCCCTGCCGGCACCACCGCGGCGGCCTCGATTACTCTGCTGGCGAGTTCGCCGCAGCTGGGTTCCAGTCCGGGCTCCGCGGTGACGATCACGGCAATCGTCAAGGATGGCAGCAACAACCTTTTGCCACAGGTGCCGGTGACTTTCACTGCCAGCAGCGGCGCGCTCGAGTTGCCGCCGGCGAGCGGTGAGGGCACGCAGCCGGTGACCAATGATTCGGGGCAGATCAATGCGGTGCTGAGCTCCGGCGGGGACTACACCAACCGCAGCATTACCGTCAGTGCAATCAGTGGCGGCATTGCCGAAAGCGTGTCGATCAATGTCGCCGGCACCGGCCTGTCCATCAGCGGCGAGAACTCCGCGACGATCGGCGATCAGCTGACCCTGACGATCGTACTGACCGACTCTTCCGGCGATCCTGTCGCCAACCGCGCCGTCGAGATCAGTTCCGCCCTCGCGAATCCGCTCAGTGCCGGTTCGCTGACGACGAATGGCGCAGGACAGGTCCAGGTCGTTGTCACCGCGAACAACCCCGGCAGCGATACGATCACAGCCAGTGCGCAGGGCGCGAGCGCGAGCCATAATCTCACAATCTCCGGTGATCAGTTCCAGCTGACTGCGCCGGCGTCGGGCGCAAACCTTGTGATCGGTGACTGCGGTACGGTACAGGTCAACTGGGAGCAGAGCAATGCCCCGGTCGCGGGTGAGTCGGTCAGCTTCTCGACGACGCGCGGCACCCTGTATTCCGATGCCGGCTGCACGATTCCGGCTACCTCGGCGGTCACGAACGGCGCGGGCACCGCGACCCTCCGGATCCGGTCGAGCAACGCCGGCCCGGCGACGATCACCGCCTTTGTTGCCGACGGCCCGGCGACGAGCCGCTCCGTCAACTTTATCGCCACCATTCCGGCCAGCATCTCGCTGCAGGCCAGTCCGACGACGATCGGCCCGAACAATGGCTCACAGACCAATCAGCAGTCGACGGTCACTGCGATCGTCCGGGATGCCAACAACAACCTGGTGGCGGGCAAGGCGATCCGCTTCTCGATCATCGAGGACAACAGCGGTGGTTCGTTGTCGACCGCGACGGCGACTACCGACAGCCTCGGCCGCGCTTCGACCAGCTATATCTCCTCGTCGGCGACGACTGCCAAGGACGGGGTCGTGATCCGGGCCGCGGTGGACGAGGATACGACCATCAACACCGCCGTTTCACTGACCGTGGCCCAGAGCCCGCTGTTCGTGCGGTTGGGCACCGGCAACTTGATCGAGAACATCGGCCAGACACAGTACGACAAGAAATATACTGTAATCGTGACCGATGCCAACGGTAACTCCGCCCCGAATGCTAGTGTGAACATATCAGTGACGCCGATGCATTACACCAAGGGCAGTTATGACTATGACGGCACGAGCTGGGTGCTGACGGCCTTCGACAACAACTTCGACGTGGTCGCCGGCAACCCGCAGTCGGCGGCCAACCGCTGCGACAGCGAGGATCTCAACAGCAACGGTATCCTTGACTCAGGCGAGGACATCAACCAGGATGGCCAGCTCACGCCAGGCAACGTCGTATCGGTGCCGACCACGGTGACGACCGGCGCAGATGGCACCTTCGAGTTCAGCGTGATCTATCCGCGCCAGTTCGGAAACTGGACGCGCGTGAGACTGTCGGCGTCGACCTCGGTCGCCGGTACCGAGTCGAGCGACAGCGTGATCTTCTGGCTTCCGGTGGCCGCTGCGGATCTGACCAATCCAAACGTGGCGCCGCCCGGCATGCCGAGCCCCTTCGGCATGGTGACCGGCGACTGCTCCACGACGGACTGATCAAGCCCGCATATGACGGGGCGGACCGGCAATGGTCCGCCCCGTTTTTTATTTCCCCTGCCCGATCCCGGCGCATGCCCGCGCAATGACGGCAGGCGCTGCTTGTACCGCCAGCGTGATACCGCCTACCATAAGGCATGGATCAACCGCAAAATCTGTTCCTGGTCGGCCCGATGGGCGTCGGCAAGACGACGATCGGCCGTCACCTCGCCCGGGCGCTGAATCTCGAATTCATCGACAGCGACCAGGTGATCGAGGAGAAGTGCGGCGCCAATATCCCGTGGATCTTCGACATCGAGGGCGAGGAGGGCTTCCGCCGCCGCGAGCGGGCGGCCATCGCCGAGTTGACGGGGCGCCAGGGCATCGTGCTTGCGACCGGCGGTGGCGCGGTGCTTGATGCAGCCAACCGGACCGATCTCGAGCGCAACGGCACGGTGGTCTATCTGAAGGCCTCGGTCGACCGGATCGTCGCGCGTACCGGAAAGTCGCAGAACCGCCCCCTGCTCAGGGCCGCGGACCCGCGCGCGCGCATCGAGCAACTGCTGGCCGAGCGTGAGCCGCTCTATCGCGAGATCGCCGATATCACGGTCGATACCGACCGGCGCGGCATCCGCAGTACGGTGAATTTCATCCTCAAGCACTTGCCAGTCGCCAAGGGACAGGCCCGTTCGACGCGCAGCGCGGTGAAGCGACCGACCCAGGCGCGGAGTACGCAGCCATGATGCGCACACTGACCGTCGATCTCGGCGAGCGCAGTTATCCGATCCATATCGGACCGGGTCTGCTGTCACAGCCCGGGCTGGTAACGCCGTTTGTCGCCGGCCGCCAGGTCGTGATCGTCAGCAATGAGACGGTCGCGCCGCTCTATCTCGAGCGGGCGCGCGCCGCCTTCACGGACTTCCGCTGCGAGGAGATCATCCTGCCGGACGGCGAGCAGTACAAGGACCTCGCGACCCTGAACCGGATCTTCGACGCGCTGCTCGAGCGCCGCTGCGATCGCGGCGTGACGCTGGTCGCGCTCGGTGGCGGCGTCATCGGAGATATGACCGGTTTCGCGGCCGCCTGTTACCAGCGTGGCGTCGCTTTCATCCAGATTCCGACCACTCTGCTGGCCCAGGTCGACTCCTCGGTCGGCGGCAAGACCGGCATCAATCACCGGCTCGGCAAGAACATGATCGGCGCATTCCACCAGCCACGCTGCGTGATCGCCGATACCGACACCCTCGATACGCTTGACGATCGTGAGTTGCGCGCCGGCATCGCCGAGGTCATCAAGTACGGGCTGATCCGCGACCGTGAATTCTTTGACTGGCTTGAGGTGAACATCGAGGCCTTGCTCGCGCGGCGCACCGATGCGCTCGTGCATGCGATCGAGCGGTCCTGCCAAAACAAGGCCGATATCGTCGCCGCCGATGAGCGTGAAGGCGGGGTGCGGGCGCTGCTGAACCTTGGCCATACCTTCGGTCATGCGATCGAGACCGGTCTTGGTTACGGCAACTGGCTGCACGGCGAGGCCGTTGCAGCCGGCATGTGCGCCGCCGCGGACCTGTCGAGACGGCTCGGTGATCTGTCCGCTGACGAATTCGAACGCATCGACGCGCTGATCGGCCGCGCCGGACTGCCGGTGCGCCTGCCTGCAGTGATCGACCAACCGCGCTGGCTGGAGCTGATGGCGGTCGACAAGAAGGTGCTGGCCGGCCGGCTGCGGCTGGTATTGCTGCGCGGCATCGGTGATGCGCATGTCAGCGCCGATTTCAGCCCGGCGCTGCTCGCGGAAACGCTCGCCTCCTGCGCCGGCGGGGGCGGGTAGCGCGATGGGCAACGATGCGCGTGCAATGGCATCCGGTCTGGCGCCCTGGGCGGCCTGCGAACAGGAGTCGCGCGGGCGGCGCTTGCCGGAGCCGGCGCCCGCTTATCGCAGCGAATACCAGCGCGATCGCGATCGCATCGTACATTCCGCCGCGTTCCGCCGCCTCGAATACAAGACCCAGGTCTTCGTCAACCACGAAGGCGACCTCTTCCGCACCCGCCTGACCCATTCCATAGAAGTTGCCCAGATCGGCCGCGCGATCGCCCGCGCACTGCGCATCAACGAAGATCTGACCGAGGCCATCGCGCTTGCCCATGATCTCGGCCATACGCCGTTCGGGCACGCCGGCCAGGATGCGCTGAACCGCTGTATGAAGGACAACGACGGTTTCGAGCATAATCTCCAGTCGCTGCGTGTCGTCGATGAGCTGGAAGAGCGCTATGCTGGATTCAACGGTCTCAACCTCACCTACGAGACGCGCGAAGGTATCCTCAAGCATTGCTCACTGCGTCATGCGGCCGAGCTCGGCGAACTCGGCGAGCGCTTCATGAAGAAATTGCAACCGACGCTTGAGGCCCAGCTCGCAAACCTGTCCGACGAGATCGCCTACAACAATCACGACGTCGACGACGGTCTGCGCGCCGGGCTGATCAGCGTCGGACAGCTGTGCGAGATCCGCCTCTTTCGCGAGCAGCACGACGCGGTCATGCGCGCGCATCCGGATATAGGCGCCCGTCGCATGCATCACGAGATCGTGCGCCGCATGATCAATCGCCAGGTCAGTGACCTGATCGAGCACAGCCGCGCGCGCATCGCCGAGGCAGGCATCCTGTCGCTCGATGATGTGCGGACCCGGCCCGAGCCGCTGATCCGCTTCAGCGAGGAGATGACAACGGGGAATCTCGAGCTCAAGCGTTTCTTGCGCGAACACCTCTACCGCCATTACCGCGTCAGGCGCATGACCGCGAAGGCCGATCACATCGTTCGCGGACTGTTCGACGCCTTTATCGGCGATATCGAGCTGATGCCGCCGGAATACCAGGCCAAGGCGCGCGCAGCGGAACACGCACGGGGTGTTGCGGGGCGGGCGCGGGTGGTGGCAGACTACATCGCGGGCATGACTGACCGTTATGCGATCAGTGAATACGAGAAGCTGTTCAATCCGTCCGTGCTCACCTGAGGCCGGACCACGGCCTTCGGGTCGCTCCCCGACCAGGTATTTTAATGCGTATATACATGCAGATAGCACCGGGCAATGACAAACCGCCGGGCTTCTGTCACCTGATCCTGCAGCCCGATCTCCTCGGCGGCTGGTCGCTGATCCGTGAATGGGGCAAGCAGGGCGCCGCCGGCAGGATCCGCCGGGAGCATCATGATCACTGGGACCAGGCGCTGGTGGCGCTGACACGCGCGCGCGATGATCGTCTGCGCAGCGGTTATCGTGTCGTCTTCGTCCAGGGAGACGCGCAGCCGTCATGAGTCCCGACACGTCCCCGGCGTTGCGACTGCCCAGGCTCGAGGACCCGTTCCAGTCCTCGTGGCAACAGGAGTTCTGGTATCGCGAGCCGGTGCGCGAAAAGCGCCTGAACCTGTTGCTGCACCTCGCCCCTTACAGCGCGGTGCTGCTGCTGACCGGGGACGAGGGCAGCGGCAAGACCACGCTGATACGTCAGTTCCTCCTTCGCGCGCATGATACCTGGCGGATCTGCCAGATCCAGGGGGCGGCCGATGTCGATGACCTCGGACTGCTCGACCGCCTCGATGAGGAGCTGTCCCTGCGCGGGGATCTACACGCAGACCTGGAGGCCCGGATCGCGAACCTGCGCGACAGCCTGCACGCGCTGCGGCGCGGCTCACTGGTCCCGCTCGCGATCGTCGACGACGCCCACCTGTTGCCACAGGCCGCTTTGACGATGCTCGGTCGTCTGACCGAGCCGCGCGATGACGGCAGTCTGCTGCTCGCCGCAATACTGTGTGGCGAATCCTCGATCGAGGAGCGCTTCGCAATGCCGGGGCTCGGTACGCTGCGCGAGCGGGTCAGCCATTCCTTTGATCTGCCGCCGCTCGGCGAAGAGGCGACCACCGAATACATCCGCCATCGCATGCGCATTGCGGGTCAGGCGCTGGACGGCCCGTTCACGCCCGCCGTATTCAGATTCATCCATGTCGCCTCGCGCGGCCTGCCGGCGCGGATCAACGAGCTCGCGCGCGGCGTACTGCGCAACGAGGGACAGGACGAGCCGGTCGCGACGCTGGGGCCGCGCACCTCCACCGGCCGGACCCTGCTGCGCTACGGCCTTGCCGCGCTCGCGATCTCGCTGGTCATCGTTGCGCTGTTCTACCAGGACACGTTGAAGGAGTATGCGGTCATCGATCCGCTGCCGGCCAATTCACCCGTCACCGTGGCACCGTGGCCGGAGGCGCCGCCCGCTGCGGCCGACGCGGGGCAGGACGAGGTGACCGGGGAGGCGCCCGTGGCTGCCCTGGAAGCGGACACATCGACGGCCCCGGCCATCGCCGCCATCGAAGCGCCCGAGCCGGTCCCGGAACCCGAGCCGGTCCCGGAATCCGCGCCGGTCCCGGAATCCGCGCCGGTCCCGGAGCCCACGCCGGTCCCGGAGCCCGCGCCGGTCCCGGAGCCCGCGCCGGAGGCCGAACCCGAGCCCGAGGCGGCGCAGGGCGAGCGCGATGCCCGCTGGCTGCTGGCGCAGCCGCCCGGGCACTTCACGCTGCAGCTGTTCGCTAGCAGCGAGGAGCGCGCGCGCGCCTTCATCGAACAGCATGGTCTCGCGGGCGAATCTGCGCTGTTCCGCAGCACCGCCGGTGAGCGGCCGTTGTATTCGGTGGTCTATGGCCTCTACCCGAACCGCCTGGCCGCGGTGCAGGCCGGTCGCGAGGCCCCGGTCGCCGCGATCGACGGGGTCGAGCCCTGGGTCAGGGCGCTGCGTGACATCCACGCGGTCATCACCCGGGCTGGCGCCGATCCATAAAAAATGACTGGATAATCAAAGGGTAGGCCCCGGATGCCGGGTCTCCCACCGGGCACTGCGTCGATTGAAGGCGCGCCCGCAGACGAGTATAATTTTTCCCCTTGCGTCTTGTACTTGCGTACCGAGCGCCATGTCTTGCACGGGACGCGGCCACGATTTGCGTCGATGCGGGACGGCGGGACACGGCCTCCGCCGACTGCGCCCACAGGTTCCAGGATCCTCGGCGATGCAGGCAGGAGCAGCGCAGCGCGCGTCGTCGTGCGATGACTGCGAAGCAGGCGCCCAACATTACCGGAAATGATCAATGAGAGATGACAACGGCATGAACGAGTGGCGAGGCCGCGGGCAAGGCCTGTACGATCCTGCGAACGAACACGATGCCTGTGGCGTCGGCTTCATCGCGAATATCAAGGGTCGCAAGAGCCATGCCGTGATTCGCCAGGGCCTCAGGATCCTCGAGAACCTGACGCATCGTGGCGCGGTCGGCGCCGATCCGCTGGCCGGCGATGGCGCCGGCATCCTGTTGCAGATTCCGGATCGTTTCCTGCGCGAGGAGTGCGCGGGCAAGGGCATTGAATTGCCGCCCGCCGGCGAATATGGCGTCGGCATGGTATTTCTGCCGGCCGATGCCGTCGCGCGCGCGAACTGCGAATCCCTGCTCGAACAGACGGTTCTCGAGGAAGGTCAGCGTCTGCTTGGCTGGCGCGACGTGCCGACACGCAATGGCTGCATCGGCGAGGGCGTACGCGCGGTCGAGCCGGTGATTCGCCAGGTCTTCATCGCCAGCGGCAGCGCCGATCCGGCGGTGTTCGAGCGCAAGCTGTTCGTGATTCGCAAGATCGTCGAGAACGCGGTGCGCGTCTCCGACTGGACCCAGCGCGAACGTTTCTATCTGCCGTCACTGTCCTCGCGCACGCTGGTCTACAAGGGCATGCTGCTGTCGGATCAGGTCGATGCCTTCTATCCCGATCTCAACGACGAGCGCATGGTATCGGCGCTGGCGCTGGTGCATCAGCGCTTCTCGACCAACACCTTCCCGTCGTGGGATCTTGCGCAGCCATTCCGCATGATCGCGCACAACGGCGAGATCAATACGCTGCGCGGCAACATCAACTGGATGGCTGCGCGCCGGCATTCGATGTCGTCGCGGCTGCTCGGCGACGACCTCGAGAAGCTGTGGCCGCTGATTGCCGAAGGCCAGTCCGACTCGGCCTGCTTCGACAATGCCCTCGAGCTGCTGGTCGCCGGCGGTTATTCGCTGGCGCACGCGATGATGATCCTGATCCCGGAGGCCTGGGCCGGAAATCCGCTGATGGACGAGAAGCGCCGCGCCTTCTATGAATACCACGCCGCGCTGATGGAGCCGTGGGACGGCCCCGCCGCGATGGCCTTCACCGACGGCGTGCAGATCGGCGCGACGCTGGACCGTAACGGTTTGCGTCCGGCGCGTTATCTGATCACCGACGACGACATGGTGGTGATGGCGTCCGAGATGGGCGTGCTCGATATCCCCGAGCACAAGATCGTGCGCAAGTGGCGCTTGCAGCCTGGCAAGATGTTCCTGATCGACACCCGCGAGGGGCGGATCATCGATGACGCGGAATTGAAGGCCTCGCTGGCGGCCGCGCATCCATACCAGGACTGGCTCGACCGCACGCAGATCCTGCTGAATACCCTGCCGGTTGCGCGCCCCGCATCGGCGGCCACGCCGGAGACCCTGCTCGATCGCCAGCAGGCCTTTGGCTACACGCAGGAAGACCTGCGCATGCTGATGACGCCGATGGCCGCCACCGGTCAGGAGGCGGTGGGCTCGATGGGCGCCGACAACCCGATCGCGGTGCTGTCGAACAAGCCGAAGCCGTTGTACAACTATTTCAAGCAGAACTTCGCCCAGGTCACCAACCCGCCGATCGATCCGATCCGCGAGGAGCTGGTGATGTCGCTGGTATCGCTGATCGGTCCGCGCCCGAACCTGCTCGACATGGACAATGCCGGCACCCACATGCGCCTGGAGGTCGAGCAGCCGGTGCTGACCAATCAGGATATCGAGCGCATCCGCGGCATTCATGCCCATACCGACGGCGCTTTTCGCACCCGTACCGTCGACATCTGCTATTCCGCCGAGCAGGGCGCCGCCGGCATGGCTGCTGCGCTTGAATTGCTGTGCCGCGAGGCTGAGCAGGCGGTTGGCGAGGGCTACAACATCCTGATACTGTCCGACCGAGGCGTCAGCCGCGAGCGCATCGCGATCCCGGCGCCGCTCGCGACTTCGGCGGTGCATCACCATCTGGTCAACGCCGGGCTGCGCACCGAGTGCGGCCTCGTCGTCGAGAGCGGATCCGCGCGCGAGGTCCATCACTTCGCGGTACTCGCCGGTTACGGCGCCGAGGCGGTCAATCCCTGGCTCGCCTTCGAGACCCTGCACGCGATGTGCGAGGAGCTGCCGGAAGATATCGATGCCGCCGAGGCCGAGAAGCGCTACATCAAGGCGATCGGCAAGGGCCTGCTCAAGGTCATGTCGAAGATGGGCATCTCGACCTACCAGTCCTACTGCGGCGCGCAGATCTTCGATGCGGTCGGCCTGTCGAACGCCTTCGTCGCGAAGTATTTCAAGGGCACTGCATCGATGGTCGAAGGCATCGGCCTGCGCGAGGTCGCCGAGGAGAGCGTGCGCTGGCATCTCGATGCCTGGGGCGATGCGCCGGTCTATCGCAATGCGCTCGATGTCGGTGGCGATTACGCGTTCCGCATCCGCGGCGAGCATCATGCCTGGACCCCGGACACGGTCGCGAAACTCCAGCACGCGACGCGGTCGAACAGCTGGCAGAACTACGAGGAATTCTCGCGAGCGATCAACGAGCAGGACGAGAAACTGTTGACCCTGCGCGGCCTGTTCGATTTCCGCTTCGCAGGCCGGGAGATCCCGCTTGAGGAAGTCGAGCCGGCCAGCGAGATCGTCAAGCGCTTCGCGACCGGTGCGATGTCATTCGGTTCGATCTCGCGCGAGGCCCATACCACGCTCGCGATCGCGATGAACCGCCTCGGCGGCAAGTCGAACACCGGCGAAGGTGGCGAGGAGGTCGATCGCTTCAAGCCGCTGCCGAACGGCGATTCGATGCGTTCGGCAATCAAGCAGGTTGCCTCGGGTCGCTTCGGCGTCACCACTGAGTACCTCGTCAATGCCGACGACATCCAGATCAAGATGGCGCAGGGCGCCAAGCCCGGTGAGGGCGGCCAGCTGCCCGGCCACAAGGTCGACGAGACCATTGCCCGCGTGCGCTATTCGACGCCGGGCGTCGGCCTGATCTCGCCGCCGCCGCATCACGATATTTATTCGATCGAGGATCTTGCCCAGCTGATCCACGACCTCAAGAACGTCAACCCGAAGGCGCGCATCAGCGTCAAGCTGGTGTCCGAGGTCGGGGTGGGAACGGTGGCCGCGGGCGTCTCCAAGGCGCATGCCGACCACGTCACCATCGCCGGCCACGACGGCGGCACCGGAGCGAGCCCGCTCACCTCGATCAAGCACGCCGGGCTGCCGTGGGAGATCGGCCTGGCCGAGACGCAGCAGACCCTGGTGCTGAACCGCCTGCGCGGCCGCATCGCGGTGCAGGTCGACGGTGGCCTTCGCACCGGCCGCGACGTGGTGATCGGCGCGCTGCTCGGGGGGGACGAATTCGGCTTCGCGACCGCGCCGCTCATCGTCGAAGGCTGCATCATGATGCGCAAGTGCCATCTCAACACCTGCCCGGTCGGCGTCGCGACACAGGACCCGGTGCTGCGCAAGCGCTTTACCGGCAAACCCGAGCACGTGGTGAATTATTTCTTCATGGTGGCCGAGGAGATGCGCGCGCTGATGGCGCAGCTCGGCTTCCGCCGCGTCGAGGAGATGATCGGGCGCTCCGATCGCCTCGACATGCGCAAGGCGATCAGCCACTGGAAGGCGCGCGGGCTGGATTTCTCCCGCATCCTCTACCGGCCCGAGGCACCGGCCGGCGTGGCGATCTACAACTGCGAGAGCCAGCAGCACGGCCTCGAGAAGGCGCTGGATCACATGTTGATCGAGCAGGCAAGGCCGGCGCTCGAGCGCGGCGTGCCGGTGCGCATCGAGACGCCGATCACGAACGTCAATCGCACCTTCGGCGCCATGCTCTCCGGCCGCGTCGCCGAGCGCTACGGTCACGCGGGACTGCCCGACGACACCATCGGCATCACCGCGCGCGGCACCGCGGGCCAGAGCTTCGGCGCCTGGCTCGTGCGCGGCGTGAGCGTGGATCTGATCGGCGAGGCGAATGACTACGTGGGCAAGGGCCTGTCGGGCGGGCGTATCGTGGTCCGTCCGGCACCGGACTGCCCGATCGTCCCCGAGGACAACATCATCGTCGGCAATACCGTTCTCTACGGCGCGATCAGCGGCGCGTGCTATTTCCGCGGCGTTGCCGGCGAGCGCTTCGCGGTGCGCAACTCCGGCGCAACCGCGGTGGTCGAGGGCGTGGGCGACCATGGCTGCGAGTACATGACCGGCGGCATCGTCGTGGTTCTCGGCGCGACCGGGCGCAATTTTGCCGCCGGCATGAGCGGTGGCATCGCCTATGTGCTGGACGAGGCCGGCGACTTCGAGAGTCGCTGCAACCTGATGATGGTGGAACTCGAAC
>CAYLKC010000057.1:0-12557 GCA_964384095.1 uncultured Chromatiales bacterium | reverse complement strand
TGTGACGGGACCTTCCGGCCGCAGGACGCGGCCGGAGAGCGTACAGGGACGTATTTACAGCGTGTCCCGTCACAGGACGGCCACAGGTTTCAAACCACAGAGCTAAGGTATCCCCGACTCTGCCTGGTTTCAACATCACTGTGTCTGCAAGCCGACACGCGCAACCCCCCGCCGCGTCCCGGCCCAGACCTCGTCACCGACCACCGCGACAGCATACACCGCATCACCGAGCATGCCGTCACGCGCGGTCACCGTCTGCCAGGAACGGCCGTCGTAGCGCGACAGCCCCTTGTCGGTGCCGAACCACAATACGCCGTTCGCATCCTCTGCGATCGCGAACACGATATCGCCGGCCAGCCCATCGCGCGTCGTCAGGTTGTGCCAGCGCTCGCCGTCGAAACGGCTGGCGCCGCCGCCCCAGGTGCCGGCCCAGACGCCATCGTTGCGATCGATCAGGATGCAGAAGACATAGTTCGGATTGTAGGTCTCGCTGCCCTGCGCCTGTACGTTCAGATCATGCCGCGAACGGGTACCGAGCCCGGTATTCGCACTCGGCGGCAGGCCCGCCTCGTTCGGCGCACCGAGTCCGTCCGCATGCGTCCACTCGCGCCATGCCGCGCCATCGAACATCGACACGCCGCCCTCGGTACCGAACCACGCGCGCCCATTCGAATCGACGCCGATGCCGTAGACCCACTCGTTGACCAGCTCCTCGACGAAGGTCTCGAAGCGTCCGCTGGCGACATCGAGGCGGTTCGCGCCATACCAGGTCCCGATCCATAACACGCCGGGCCCGGCCTCGGCGAGGGAATAGACCCAGTAATCGGCGAGGCCATGCATCGGAAACCAGGTCTTCCAGTCGCCGTCCTGCCAGCGTGAAAGGCCGCCGCCGTTGGTGCCGAACCAGGCCCCGCCGGCGCTGTCGGCGAGGGCGGCGAAGACATATTCGTTGGCGAGGCCGTTGTCGCGCGTGAAGGTGTTCTTCGGTTCATAGGTCTCGAGATCGACCTCATGCACGCCGAGCGAGGTGCCGACCCAGATCGCGTTGCGCGCGCGGTCGACATGCAGGGAACGCACATAGACCTCGGGGCCGACCTCGAAGGTCTCGAGCACGGCCAGCGCGGCGGGCGATGGTGACGCCGCGGGCGACGACGGCACGGCGAGCTCGCGGGGCGCCTCTGCCTCCGCGGACGATGGCGGCGCGGGCTCGGAACAGGCGGTGAGCAGCACCGCCAGCGCGGCCGTGGCGGCGGCGACGGGGAAACGCGACATCTAGCGCAGGGTTCTCAGAAAGGCGACGACGTCGAGCAGCTCTTCCTCAGTGAACATGCCGCGGTAGGCCGGCATCATGCCGCGCCCGGCCATGATCGAGCGGACCAGTTCGAGGTCGGGACGGAACAGCGCATCGCCGCGTGTGAAATCGGGCATGCCGGGGAGCTGGCCGGCGCCATTGGCGCCATGACAGTTCTGGCAGTGGGTGTTGTAGATCACGCGTCCCTTGGTCGGGTCCGCGGCCAGCGCCGCGGTCGGGACGCCGCACAGCAGGGCCAGCGCGGCGATCACGGCGCCGGCTCGCGGCCATCGGGTTTGCTGCCTGCGCATCACTGCCTCCTCCGGCATGGGCATGCCGCCATTTTCGCACAACCGCCGGGGCCAGGCCACGCCCGCATGCGCGGTCAGCGGATTTCCGCGAGCCGGCGCGTGTCGCCGGTGCGGGCCGCCGTCAGGGCCTCGATCAGCGCGGGATCGTCCCATTCCCGCTCGCCGACGAACTTGCGCAGCAGCACGCCATCGGCGGAGAGAATGAACGTATCGGGATAGATGCGGATGCCGAGCACCCGGTCCGCGGCGGCGCCGTCGCGATCGAAATAGCTCCGGAAGGTCACGCCGCGGTCGAGCAGGAACTCCCGCGCGATGTCGGCATCACCATCGACCGACAGGCCGATGACCGCGAAGCCGTCGGGGTCCAGCCGCTGGTGCAGGCGTTCGAGACCCGGCAGCTCGCGACGGCAGGGCGGACACCAGGTGGCCCAGACATTCAGGATGACAACGCGGCCGCGATAGTCCTCGAGAGAGCGGGTCCCGCCATCGAATTCCTGCAGCGTGAGATACGGGAACGGCCGCCCCTCGACCAGGCGATCGGCCGGCGGCCCCTGGTCGCAGGCCGCGAGCAGTCCGAACAGCGCGGCGATCGCCCAGCCAGCCGCCGGGCGTGAACCCCGGCAGCCGATTGCGCGCGCCCGTCCGGCGGCGCCCCGGCTAGGGAACGACCTCATTGATGACGACGCGCGCCGGTTCACCGCCGCCGGTGCGCACCACCGCGCTGGTGCCCTGCAGGTCACCGCTCTCCGCGATCGCGCTGCCGCGGCGCGACACCCGCGCGACGATTACCACCTCGGAAAAGCGCGACAGGCTCAATGACGGATCCATCGCCATCGAATCGTCGAGCGTGACCTCCATCGGGAGGTCGCGGACCTCGGCGCGCAACACCGCGAGCGGCATGCGCGGCCCTTCCGCGGCGCGCGCGAAGATGAATACGGTGTCGGATGGGCTGACCCCGGCGCGCAGGGCGTCGTCGATGCCGATCGTGCCGCTGACGCTGGCGCCGCCGCCGGCCTCCGCGACCGGCGGCGGCGGCGCCGGCGTCTGGCCGCCGTCACGCATCAGCGCCTCGACCTCGGCGATATTGCCCTGCATCGCGCGCGCGGCATCCGAACCCGGCGGCACCAGCATCTGCAGGCGGCGCCAGTATTCGAGGGCGCCGGCGAAGTTGGTGCGCTCGTATTCGGCGGTGCCGGCAAGCCACAGGCCCTTCTGGTGGTTCGGGTCGATCGACAGCGCCTGTTCGATCAGCGTCATCGGCCGACCTTCGAGCGACATGTTGTTGGTCGTCATCGCCAGCACGTCGGCGAAATCGACCAGCAGCGAGGGGTCGTCGCCACCGAGCGCGACCGCGCGATCGAGCGCCGGCAGGGCGAGTTCGAATCGCTCCAGCGCGAGATAGGTGCGGCCGAGCATCGCCCAGCCCTCGGCATCGTCGGGGTTGTCGTTCAGACGCTGTTCGAGCTGTGAGATCATCTGCTCGATCTGGTGCTCGAGGTCGTGATCGCCGGGAACGGCCGACGCGGTAGCGGCGCCGGTGATCGCGGACGGCGTCCCGGTCTGCATGTACATGCCGGTCGCCAGCAACGGCACCAGACCGGCGACGACCACTGCGCTGACCATGGTCGCGCGGTTCCTCGCCGGCTTTTTGCCGGGGGTCGGCGCCGCATCGAGGTCGGAGACATCGTCGAGCAGGCGGCGTTCGAGTTCCTGCTTGCCCTGCTCGAACTGCTCGCGGGTGATGACGTCGTTCGCGAAGTCGCGCTCGAGCTCGGTGAACTGGTCCTGGTAGATCGAGATGTTCAGCGAACGCCGGTCGGTGGCGGAATCGTCCTGCTCGCGGCGAAGCAGCGGCGGGACGATGAACAACAGGGCCGCGACGATCAGCAGCGCCGCGGCAATATAGAACACGGTCATCGGCGGCTGTCCCCCTTGCCCTCGCCGGCGCCGAGCAGGCGGCGCGCGCGCTGATGATCTTCGGCGCTGAGCACGGCATCGGCCTCCGGCCTGCGGCGGCGGAACAGGATCGCGCCGATGACGACGGCGCCGATCGCGAGCAGCAGCAGCGGACCCGCCCACAGCAGCATGGTTGCGCGGTTGACCGGCGGCCGGAACAGGATGAAATCGCCGTAGCGGTCGACGAGGAACTGGCGGATCTGCTGGTCGCTCATGCCTTCCTTCATCATGCGCGCGACCTCGCGGCGGATGTCCTGCGAGAATTCGGAGTTCGATTCGGCGACCGACTCGGCCTGGCAGACCAGGCAGCGCAGTTCGTATTCGAGGCGCTTCATCCGCGCCTGCAGCTCGGGGTCGTCGGACAGGGGCACGGCCTGCGCCGCCTGCACCGGCGCGGGCGCGGCGGACAGCGCAAGAGCGGCAAACAGCGCAAGCAGGATGGCCGCCAGCGCAGTGCCGGCGCCCCTTGGCGTAATGGCCGGGATACTCGTCATCATGATTTCAGCCCTGGAGTTCGCGGATCAGCGGCAGGATCGTGTTCTGCAACGCCTCGGCGGTGATCGGTCCGATGTGCTTGTAGCGGATCACGCCCTCGGCATCGATGACATAGGTCTCCGGCACGCCGTAGACGCCAAAGTCCATGCCGACGCGGCCGTCGGGGTCGAACACGCTGTGGACATAGGGATCGCCGAAATTGCGCAGCCAGACGATCGCCTCATCGCGCTGATCCTTGTAGTTGAGTCCGTAGATCGGCAACACCTGCTCGCGCGCGAGCTCCACCAGCAGCGGATGCTCATAACGGCAGGACACGCACCACGAGGCCCAGACGTTCAGCATCCACACCTTGCCGTGCATGTCGCGGTTCGATACCCGCATCGCCGGGTCGTGCAACTGCGGCAGCTCGAACGCCGGCGCCGGCTTGCCGATCAGCGGCGACGGCACCTGACCCGGGTTCAGAAACAGGCCCGCTGCAAGAAAACCCGACAGGACGAGAAAGACGCCCAGCGGTATCAGGTAACGGAGATTCAACGCCGCGCCTCCGCCAGCTTGCCATCCGCAGCAGACGACTGGTCGTCCTTTGCCTTACCGCCCGCTTCGTCGCGGCGGCGCACGCCGATGCGATAGCGGCGGTCGCTGACCGCGAGCGCGCCGCCGATCGCCATCAGCGCGCAACCGCCCCAGATCCACCAGACGAAGGGCTTGTAATAGAGACGCACGCTCCAGGCGCCGCCGCCGACCGGTTCGCCGAGCGAGACATAGAGGTCGCGGAACAGCGTGGTATGCAGCGAGGCCTGGGTCATCGGCATCGTCTGCACCCAGTAGACGCGCTTCTCCGGCGTCATCTCGGTGACCTGGCGGCCGTTGCGGAACACCGGGATATGGCCGCGGGCGGCATCGAAGTTCGGGCCCTGGCGCTCGACGACGCCGTCGAAGCGGAATTCATAACCGGCGAGCGTCTCGACATCGCCGATCTCCATGCGCACATCGCGCTCGATCTCGTAGCTGCTGACCATGGTCACGCCGATGATGAAGATCGCGACGCCGAAATGGGCCACCTGCATGCCCCAGTAGCTGCGCGACATGCGCGACAGCGGCGGCGCGCCGGCCTCGCGTGCGACGCGGATGCGGCGCGAAAAGCCGATGGCGACCGTCGCGATGACCCAGGCCGCCATCAGCCAGCCCAGTGCGGTCAGCGCCTTCCATTCACCGTACAGCAGCGGTACCGCGATCGCGACGACGATCGCCGCGCCGAAGGCCCAGCGCAGACGCACCGCGATCTCCGGCAGATCGGCCTTCTTCCAGCGCGCGAACGGACCGATGCCCATCAGGAACACCAGCGGCACCATCAGCGGCAGGAATACTGCGTTGAAGTACGGCGGGCCGACCGAGATCTTGCCGAGATTCAGCGCATCGAGCAGCAACGGATACAGCGTGCCGAGCAGCACCGTGCCGCAGGCGACGACGAACAGCACGTTGTTCGACAGCAGCAGGGTCTCACGCGAGATCGGGCTGAAGCCGCCTTCGGACTTGACCTTCGGCGCGCGCAGCGCGAACAGCAGCAGCGAGCCGCCGATCGCGACGACCAGCATGCCGAGGATGTACAGGCCGCGCTGCGGGTCGACCGCAAAGGAGTGCACCGAGGTCAGCACGCCGGAACGAACCAGGAAGGTGCCGAGCAGGCTCAGTGAAAAGGCGAGGATTGCGAGCAGCACGGTCCAGCTCTTGAAGATGCCGCGTTTCTCGGTGACCGCGAGCGAGTGGATCAGCGCGGTGCCGACCAGCCAGGGCATGAACGAGGCGTTCTCGACCGGGTCCCAGAACCACCAGCCTCCCCAGCCGAGCTCGTAATAGGCCCACCAGCTGCCGAGCGCGATGCCGAGCGTCAGGAACAGCCACGCCGCGGTCGTCCACGGCCGTGACCAGCGCGCCCAGGCGGCGTCGAGCCGGCCGCTCAGCAGCGCCGCGATCGCGAATGCGAAGGCGACCGAGAAGCCGACATAGCCCATGTACAGCAGCGGCGGAAGGAAGATCAGACCGGGATCCTGCAGCAGCGGGTTGAGGTCGCCGCCGTCCGGCGGCGCCGGGATCAGACGATCGAACGGATTCGAGGTCAGCAGGATGAAGGTCAGAAAGCCGATCGCTACGACGCCGAGCACGCCGATCACGCGCGCGACCATGTCATCCGGGAGGTTGCGGCTCAGCATGCTGACCGCGAAGGTCCAGCCCGACAGCATCATCATCCACAGCAGCAGCGAGCCCTCGTGGCCGCCCCACACCGCGGAGATCCGGTAATACAGCGGCAGATTCGAATTGGAGTGGTTGGCGACGTACTGGACCGAGAAATCGTGGGCGATAAAGGCGTAGGTCAGGCAGATATAGGCGATGATCACGAACACCAGCTGCGCCTGTGCGGTCGGACGCGCCAGCCGCATCCATATGACGTTGCCGCGGGCCGCCCCCGCGAGCGGCATCGTCGCCTGCATCAGCGCCATCACCAGCGCCATGATCAGCGCGAAATGGCCAATCTCCGGTATCATCGATCCTCTCCCCCTGTCCCTAGTTGGCGTTCGCCGGTATCGGTACGCCGTCCTCGCCGATGGTCGCGCCCGCGCGTTTCAGCGCCTCCGCGACCTCTGGCGCCATGTAGGTCTCGTCATGCCGCGCCAGCACCTCCTCGGCGCGAAACAGGCCGTTGTCGTCGAGCCGACCCTGGGTCACGACCCCCTGCCCCTCGCGGAACAGGTCGGGCAGGATGCCGGTGTACACGACCGGCACGCTGCGTGCGGTGTCGGTGACGAGGAAACGCACGGTCAGCCCATCGGACTCGCGCACGACGCTGCCCTCCTCGACCATGCCGCCGAGCCGGAACTTGCGATCGATCGGGGCCTCGTTCTCCGCCACCTGGCTGGGCGTGAAGAAGAACACGAGGTTCCCCTGGAAGGCATTGAGGATCAACGCCGTAGCAATACCGATCCCGGCCAGGCCGACGGCCACGAAGGCCAGCCGCTTATGTCTGGGTTTCATGATTCATCCCCACTGACGGATTACGATGGATTCGACCCAGACGACGCAGCAGAGTTCGCCGGCCATGCACCAGCGCGATGACCTCGGCCGCCATCAGGGCCGCGGTGACGCCGTAGGAGCCCCACACATAAAGGGCATAACCACCCATGTCCAGCCATTCCATCATGCCCGCGGCGCCTCGTCCGCGACCGTGGCGCTGACCCAGTCGCTGTGCCGCTCGCGCTCGAGGATCTCCGAGCGGACGCGCATCAGCGCAATCGCTATGGTATAGAGCCAGAAGGCGAAAGTCATGAGCAATAAGCCGACGAACATCGAGGTCTCCATCGTCGGGGCATTGCGCGCGGTGATCGAAGCCCCCTGGTGCAGCGTGTTCCACCACTGCACCGAGAAATAGATGATCGGGACATTGACGACCCCGACCAGCGCCAGCAGGCCGCTCGCCCGCGCCGCGCGGCGGGGGTCGTCGATCGCCGCGTTCAGCGCGATGAAGCCGAGATACAGAAACAGCAGGATCAGCTCCGAGGTCAGGCGCGCGTCCCAGACCCACCAGGTGCCCCACATCGGCTTGCCCCACAAGGCCCCGGTCCACAGCGCGACAAAGGTGAAGATCGCGCCGGTCGGCGCCAGCGCGCGGGCCATATAGCTCGACAACCGGGTGTTGAAGACCAGCCCGGCGCCGGCCCAGCCGGCCATGACGACGTAGATGAACATCGACATCCATGCCGCCGGCACATGGATATAGATGATCCGGTAGGCCTCCCCCTGCTGGTAGTCCGGCGGGGCGACAAAGAAACCGACATAGAGGCCGGCCACGGTCAGGACCGCCGCTGTGCCCGCGAACCACGGGATCAGCGTGCCGGCAAGCGGATAGAAGCTGGCCGGGGAGGCGTACTTGAACCAGTTGATGCTCATCGATGCCGATCCATGCAGAGTCAATCGAGCGAGATCCTCAGCGCCGCGGCCGTCACCCAGGGGCCGAAGCACAGCGTCAGCACGAGGAACGCCCCCAGCAGGGACAGATGCGCCGCGGCGTCCATCCCCGCGGCCGTCGCCTCGACTGCCCCGGCGCCGAAGATCAGGACCGGGACGTACAGAGGCAGAATCAGCAATGATATCAGCACACCGCCTCCGCGTAACCCCAGCGTCAGCGCGGCGCCGACGGCGCCGATCAGACTCAGCGCCGGGGTCCCGAGCAGGAGCGCCAGCATCAGCACCCACAGGGCCTCGCCATCGAGGCCAAACTGGAGGCCCAGCAGCGGCGAGATGAGCACCAGCGGTGCCCCTGTCACCAGCCAGTGCGCGGCGACCTTGCCCAGCACCAGCAGCGACAGCGGCTGGGGCGCAAGCAGCATCTGTTCCAGCGTGCCGTCGCTGTAATCGGCATTGAACAGCCGCCCGAGCGACAGCATCGACGCCAGCAGCGCGGCGACCCACAGCACGCCCGGCGCGATCGCCTCGAGGATGCCGAGGGCCGGGCCGACGCCGAGCGGAAACAGGCTGACGACGATGACAAAGAAGACCAGCGTCGTCATCACATCGACGAGCCGGCGGCCGGCCAGCGTCAGGTCGCGGACCAGCATGCACCACAGGATAGCGAAGGGACCCGGCCGCTTCATGCGCCCATCCGGATCTGCTTGACCGTCGCCGCGTCGATCGCGACCGGCTGATGCGTGGTCAGCACGACGAGGCCGCCGCGTTCAAGATGGGCGCGGATCGTCGTGCGCAACAGCTCCACGGCCGCCACGTCGAGGGCGTTGAAGGGCTCGTCGAGGACCCACAGCCGGGCCGGCGTCAGCAGCAACCGGGCCAGGCCGACGCGCCGCTTCTGCCCCTGGGACAGCACGCGGGTCGGCAGGTCCTCGAAACCGCTCATACCGATGCGCGCGAGGGCATCCAGCGCCTCTGCCTCGCCGACGGCGAGCCCGGCGAGACGGCCGCCGATGCGCAGGTTCTCGAGCGCGCTCAGTTCATCCTTGATCGCGTTGTAGTGACCGCACCAGGCGAGTTCGGCGCGAAAGCCGTCGCCGAGGGCGCCGATCTCCCGGCCGTCCCACAGGACGCGCCCCGCAGCCGGCAGCACCAGCCCGCACAACATCCTCAGCAGCGTGGTCTTGCCGCTGCCGTTCGGGCCGTTGACATAGAGGAGCTCGCCGGGCGCGAGCCCGAAGCTCAGCCCGGTGAACAGGCCGCGATCGCCCCGGACCGCCGCGAGGGCCTCACCCTGCAGCATCGCTCAGGCACCGCCGGGGCGGACGTTTCCGCGACTGTCCCGCATATCGTGACGTAAGCCATGGAATGGATAGGAGAAACTGTGGCCGGGAAGTGTCTCATATGACGCCCCCGGCGACAAGGCAAAACAAAAGGGTCAGGCCCGGGAGGACCTGACCCTTGCGAGGGACAAGAGAGGACGGCGCCGGTCAGAAGGTGGTCTTCAGTCCGACCAGATACGTACGCGGCTTGCCGGGGCGGGCGCCGGCGGGGCTGAAGGCGACGTTGTAGACCTCATCGGTCACATTCTCGACACCGACGAAGACGGCGGCCTGGTCGGCGACATCGAACTCGGCGGTCAGATCGAGCAGCACGCGGCTGTCGATCTTGCGGTCGGCCGGGATCGCGCCGCTGCCGGCCTCGGCGCGCACCTCGTCGACGTAGTTCATGCTCAGCTGCGTACGCCAGCGCGGCCCCGTGAGACCGGCGTTCAGCGTCAACTGGTGGGCCGGGATATACGGCAGCTCGTCACCGGCCTCGACCGTCCCCCAGGGCGCGAAGGTCGTCGTGAAGCTGCTGCCAAATTCCGTCCTCGTCCAGGTATAGATCGCCGACAGCGGCACGCCGATGCGGCTCGTGCCGAGCGCGCGACTGGCGTCGTAGCTGGCCATCAGCTCGAGCCCGCTGACCTCGACCTTGCCGCCGTCGAACTGTTCACCGATGGCGCAGCCGCCGCCGGTCGACGCGGTGCAGGTGCCGACGAGGTTCGAATAATCGCTGTAGAAGCCGATCGCCTCGAGCGCGAGCAGGCCATCCAGATAGCGCACGCCGGCCTCGTAGTTCCACGAGGTCTCGGCATCCGCGGTCGAGCCCGGGCCGGGATTCGAGAAGCCGCGATGGGCGCCGGCCAGCAACTGTACCGACGGGTCGAGCTGCCAGGTCACGCTCATGCCCGGGATCCAGATGTCGAGATCGCTCTCGATCACCGCGGTCGGACCGGCGCCCCGGGTCGGGTCCGCAGTCGAATAGTTGGTCCGCGTCAGGTCTATGCGCTCGTAGCGCAGGCCCGGCGCAAAGGCCCAGTCGCCCCATGCAATCGTGTCGCGGACGAAAAACGACCAGGCCTCGGCCTCGCCGACACGGTTGTCCTGGCTGCCCGGCGCGCCGGCGCTGTCGAGCACCATCGTCCCGTTGATCATCGTGTAGCGGTCGTCATTCTGGAAGCGGTCCTCCTCGTCGCGGTGCCAGCGCACCGAGGCCTCGAGCTGATGGCTCGCGGCGCCGGTCTCGAAGGACTTGCCGAGCACGGTCTGGATGCCCTGCGTCTCGTAGGCGCGGTTGTTGTTGCGCACGCGCAGCGCGCCGGCCGCGCTGTTCTGTTGCAGCGCGTCGAATTCGGCTGCGAAGTTCGCCGGATCGTCGAGGATATCGCTGATGCCGGTCCCGTTGACATCGTTGAGCTTGTACCACGCCCGCGCGGTCTCGGTCTGGTAGACGACCGTGGTCAGGTCGAAGCCGTTGCCGAGTTCGACCCGGTGCGTCGCCTGCAGGGTCTCGTGATTCACATCCATGACATCGGCCTGGCTGCCGTTGTAGCGGCGATACGGATCGGCGCGGAAATCGTCGAGGGTCAGGCCGAGATAGGTCTCGTCGGAGCGCTCGGTCGAGGACTGGACCTTCAGCTCGAGCGACTGGTCGATGCGTGCGCCGGGGCGCGACTCGATCGCGAGCTTGGCGACATAGTCCTCGACGCGGTAGCCGGTGTCGCCGCCGGAATCGAGACGCTTGAAGCCGGTGGTTGCGTCCTGGAAGGTCTCGAACATCAGGCCGACGTCATGGTTGCCCTCGACGTCGAGCCAGCCGCCGACGACGCCATGCGCGCGCCGCGTGCCGTAATCGCCGCCGAACAGGTCGAGCTTGCCGCCCGCCCCGGTGCCGGGCGCGCCCGGGATCGGTGTCGAATAGAAGTTGATCGCGCCGCCGACGGTCTGCGGCCCGTACTTGATCGAGGCCGGACCCTTGACGACCTCGGCGGCGTGGATGCGGCCGAGGAATGGGAAGTAGTACGCGGCCGGCGCGGCATACGGCGCCGGCGCCATCAGCACGCCATCCTCCATGATCGCAATGCGGCTGCTGCGGTCGGTGCCGGAGCCGCGGATGCCGATGTTCGGGCGCAGGCCGTAGCCTTCCTCTTCCTGCAGATACACGCCCGGCGTCTGGCGCAGGATGCGATTGATGTCGCTGTACGACCAGGTGTCGAGCAATTCGGCGTCGAGGAACTGCACCGAGCCGCCGGCCTCCTGCTGCTGGTCACTGTCGCTGACGACCACCAGGCGGTCGAGCAACAGCGGACGGGTGTCTTCTTCGGCAACGGCTGCGCAGGGCACGGACAGGCCCAGCGTCAGCATGGCCAGCCCCAGGTGATAGCGTTTCATCGGTCTTGTCTCCCTCTCCCGGTGTGAATGGCGCCCGGCGAGCACGGTCGCCGGGTCGAGGGCGGCAGTATTTCAAGGCCACATACAAATGTCAATACGAATACGATTCATTATCATTTGCATTTTTCTATGCATCTGTCTCCGGCTGTCCCGGACCCGCCCGTTTGGTTAGAATCCCGTTGGACATGAACGAGCCCTTCGAACGCCTGCGCGCGCATATCGGGCGCGCCGTGATCGGCCAGTCCCGGCTGATCGAGCGCCTGCTGACGACGATCCTGACCGGTGGCCACGCCCTGCTCGAGGGCCCGCCCGGACTCGCCAAGACCACTGCGGTGCGCGCCCTCGCCGGCGGCATGGCGCTCGGCTTCCAGCGCATCCAGTTCACGCCGGATATGATTCCCGGCGACATCACCGGCACGGATATCTATCTGCCGCGCGACCACCGCTTCGAATTCGTGCCGGGACCGGTCTTCCACGAGATCATCCTCGCCGACGAGATCAACCGCGCCCCGCCGAAGGTGCAGTCCGCCCTCCTCGAGGCGATGCAGGAGCGCCAGGTCACGATCGGCGGCACGACGCACCGCTTGCCGCCGGTGTTCCTGGTCATCGCCACGCAGAACCCGATCGAGCAGGAAGGCACCTATCCGCTGCCCGAGGCGCAGCTCGACCGCTTTCAGCTGAAGATCCGCATCGACTACCCGGACGCGGCAGAGGAGCTCGCGATCCTGCGCATGGACCGCGCCCGCCTCGACGGCCAGGATCCGCTTGCGGACATCGAGGTCGTCATGGACAGCGGGCAGCTGCTCGATGCGCGCCGGCAGGTCAATGCGG
>CAYLKC010000056.1:0-12678 GCA_964384095.1 uncultured Chromatiales bacterium | reverse complement strand
ATGATCCGCTCGCGGACATCGAGGTCGTCATGGACAGCGGGCAACTGCTCGATGCGCGGCGGCAGGTCAATGCGGTCTATCTCGACGAGATGCTCGAGCGCTATATCATCGCGCTGATCGGCGCGACCCGCGAGCCCGCGCGCCTCGATGCCGAACTCGCCGAATGGCTGAACCGCGGGGCCTCGCCGCGGGCGACGCTGGCGCTGGCGCATACTGCGCGCGCCCGCGCCTGGCTGTCCGGGCGTGACTTCGTCGAGCCGGACGACATTCTCGACCTTGCCGGCGACGTCCTCGGCCACCGCATCGGCCTCGCCTTCGGCGCGCTCGCCGCGGGCGTGTCGCCCGAACGCGCGATCGCGCGCATCACCGAATGCGTCCCGGTCCCCTGAAACGACAAGCCGCGTCACCCGTCCCGCTGCTCGGCCCCGCCGAACTTGAACGGCTGCGCGAGCTCGTGTTGCAACGCCGCGCGCGGCGCTATCGCGCCACTCCCGCTGCTGCCGGTACCGGTCCGCGGCCGACACGCGCGCGCGGTCAGGGCATGGATTTGCACGACGCCCGTCCCTACCAGCCCGGCGACGACCTCCGCCGCCTCGACTGGCGCGCGACCGCGCGCAGCGACCGGCCGGTCAGCAAGGTCTTCGTCGAGGAGCGCGCGCGGGCGCTGTTTCTGCTCATCGATCGTCGGCCTTCGATGATGTTCGGCACTCGCCGCGAACTGAAGGCCGCGACCGCCGTCCGCGTCGCGGCAATCCTCGCCTTCTCGGCGCTCGCCGAGCGCGAACCGGTAGCGGGCGTGGTGCTCGACGAACGGGGCGGACGCTACTTCCCGCCGACCCGCCACCTCGATGGCGTGCTGGCGCTGCTGCTCGCCGCCGCGGCGCCGCCGCGATGGCCGGGACGTCACGCAGCGGCGCCGGCCACGCCGGCGCCCGTCGGGACGGCGCCATATCGCCTCGAGGCCGGCACGACCTGCTACCTGATCAGCGATTTCGAGGCGGTGCTCGCGGGTGAGGCCGGCCTCGATGCGCTGCTGCCGGCCGGGGTCGCCCGCCAGGCCGCGGAACGCGTCGCGCTGCGCATCACCGACATCGCCGAACGGCGGCTGCCGGACGCCGGTGTCCTCCGGCTCGCGGGTCCCGACGGCACGCGCGCGCTGATCGACAGCAGCGACGCGGGGCTGCGTCACCGCTTCCGCACGGCGGTCCTCGAGCGTGATGCGCGACTGCGCGAAGCCTGCCGGCGCGCGGGCGTCCGGCTGCTCGAGATCGATCAGGACGCCGATCTTCCGGCGCAACTCGACGCGCTGACATGACCGCCGCGAGCGCGCTCACCGCGGCGGACAGCGCAGCGCTGGCGACGCTCGCGGACATCGAGCTGCCGGCGCCACCGGAGTGGCAGCCGCCGCTGCTGCTGCTGTTGACGGCCGCGGTGCTCGCGTCCGCGGCCGTGATCGCCCTGACCCTGTGGCTGCGCCGGCGCCGCGCCGCGCGCGGCCCTGCCAGGCCGGTCAGGCCTCCCGCAACCGAAACCAGCGAGCAGCAGGCACTGACGCGACTCGCGGCGCTGGAATCGGACTGGTCCGCCGGCGGCCTCGACGATCGCGAGGCCGGATTCCGCCTCTGTGCCCTGCTGCGCCGGGGCCTCGGCCTCCCGCAACTCGACGGCGCGCACCCGCCGGCCGGCATCGACGGCGCCCGCTGGCGCGCGTATCTCGTGCATCTGCGCGAGATACGCTATCGCCCGCGGCACCCGCCGCTGACGCCCGCGCGCTTCGGCGAGGCGCGCGACTGGCTGGTCGCCTCGGCGGCGCGCAGGCACGCCGATGCCTGAACTCGCCGCCCCGCTCTGGCTGTTGCTGCTGCCGGTACCATTGCTGGTCCTGAGGATCGGAAGGCGCTGGCGCGGCGCCGGCGACGACGGCGCCCTGCTGCATCCGCAGACCGCCCTGCTTGCGCGGCTGCAGACGCCGGCGCGCGGCGCCGCCCTGCCGTGGGTCTGGCTGCTCGGCTGCGCGCTGCTGGTCGTCGCGCTCGCGCGGCCGCAATGGATCGTCACCGATCCCGAGGCAGGCCTGCCCGGTCACAACGTGATCTTCGCGATCGACGTCTCGGGCTCGATGCGCATCCTCGATTACGAACTCGAAGGCCTGACCGTCAGCCGGCTCGACATGCTCAAGCACACGCTGACCGGCTTTCTCGACCGGGCCTCGCGGCTGCGCGCGGGCCTGGTCGTGTTCGGCGACGATGTCATGACCTGGTCACCGCTGACGACGGACCTCGGCCTCGCCGCGCAACTGGTCGCAGATATCGACAACAGCCTCGCCGGCGAGCGTACCGCGCTCGGCGATGCGATGGCCCTGTCGATACGCCGCCTCGAGGCCGTCACCGACGCGGAGGCCTCGCGGATCCTGGTGTTACTGACCGATGGCGTGCCGACCGCCGGCACCATCGACCCGACGGCCGCCGCCGACCTCGCCGCCGCCTCCGGCATTCGCGTCTATACCGTCGGCATCGGCACGGAAGGGCCTGCCCCGTTCCCGCTCGGTCGGGGCGATGAACAGACCGTCGCCGAGATCCCGCTCGACGAGGCCTTCCTCGAAGGGCTCGCCACGCGCGCCGGCGGCGCCTATTACCGGATCCGGCACAGCGCCGATCTGTTGCAGGCCCTCGACGACATCGACCGTCTGGAACGATCGCGTCTGCCGGCGCGCGCGGAGGCCCGTGAATGGTACTGGCTGCCCGCGCTCGTCGGCCTGGCGCTGCTGGTGTTCGCCGAGCGCCGCCCGCCCCTGCGCACAGGGGTGCCGGCATGAACGACTGGCTGCCCATCGGCTTCAATGAACCCCTGTGGCTGTTGCTGTTGCCGGCATGCTGGCTGCTGTATCGCCACTGGCATCCGCGCAGGCAGCGGCCACCGGGCGCGCAGGCCTACGCCGATGAGCGGCTGTTGCCGTGGCTGGTAGTGCCGTCACGGCGGACCTCCGCCGCCTGGCTGACGCCGCTTGCGTGGCTGCTGATCGTCACCGCGCTCGGCGGTCCGGTGTGGCTCGACCGGACGTCGGCCGAACGCCGCGCAGCCCTCGATCTCGCGGTGATCATCGACATCTCGCCGTCGATGCGCGCAAGCGATGTCGAGCCGGACCGCCTGCAGCGCGCGCGTCTCGAACTCGCCGACCTGCTGCAACGCCTGCGACACGATCGCGTCGCGCTGATCGCGTTCTCGGCGCATGCGTATCCGGTGCTGCCGTTGACCGATGACCTGGCGGCGATTCCGTGGTACCTCGATGCCCTCGATCCGGGCCTGACGCGACTCACCGGGAGCCATGTCGTCCCTGCGCTGGAACTGGCCGCGCGCACACTCGACGCGGGCGCCGCCGGCGGCGCCCGCGCGATCCTGCTGATCAGCGATGGCGAGTTTGCGGATGCGGCGGAGGCGCTAGCCGCGGCCGACCGGCTCGCGCGGCGGGAGATCCCGTTGTTCGCGCTCGGCGTCGGCACCACGAGCGGCGCGCCGGTGCCCGCGGCGGGCGGCTTTCGCCGCACCGGCGGCGGCGAACTCGTGGTCTCGCGACTCGATCACGAACTGCTCGCGACGCTCGCCACACGCACCGGCGGGCGCTACGCCGATCTGCGCGCCGATGGCGGCGGCTGGGAACCACTGCTCCGCGGGCTCACCGCGCTGGCGCGCGACGAACGGTCCGCGGGGGTGGACCCGGCCGGCCTGCCGTTGTGGCCCGCGCTGCTGGCTGGCGGACTCGCCCTGCTGCTGGCCTCGCGCCTGCGCGCGCCGTCCCCGGCCGTGGCCGCGATCCTGCTCGCAGGCCTCGCATTGCTGGCCCTCCCCCCGCCGGTCGACGCCGCGGACGAGCGCGCCGCCCGCGAGGCCCTGGACGCTGGGCGCAGCGCCGAGGCCGAGTCACTGTATCTCGGGATCGGCGGTTACAACGGCCAGCTTGGCGCCGGCGCCGCCGCCTGGCAACAGGGGCGCTTCGCCGTCGCCCTCGAACGCTTCAGCGAGGCGGAACGACAGGCCGGAGACGAGACACGGCGCGCGATCGCGCGCTACAACCAGGGGAATGCCCTGGTCCGGCTCGGCCGCCTCGAGGAGGCGCTGCGCGCCTATGACGAGGCCCTTGCGTTGCATCCGAACCACGCCCGCGCCGCACTGAATCGCGACATCGTCGGCCGCGTCCTCGAGCGCGCCAGCGCCCGCGCCGACCGCGGACAGACGCCGCCGGCGGGGCCGGCGGACGACCTCGCCGGCTTCAGCCCCGGCGAGCGCACGGACAGTGCGGCTGCCGGCGAGGCCCGCGCCGACGACGGCGACGGCGGCGAGCGCGGCAGCGGCAGCACGCGGGTCATCGCGCGGCCGCTGCCCGGTGGCCGGCAACCGCTGCAGGCCGGCGGCCTCGCCGGGGAATCCGCGCAGGCCGCGCTGGCGCGCCTCGATGCCGTCGAGGACCATGCCGCCGAGGTCCTGCGCCACCGCTTCCTGCGCATGGACGCGAACCGGCCGCGGCTCGAGGAGGCACAGCCATGGTAGCCCTGCGCATGCTGGCGGTCGCCGTGCTGCTGCTGTCCGCGTCGACGGCATTCGCAGCGAGCCTGACCGCGAGCGTCGATCGCCGCGAACTGTTTGTGAACGAACACATCGTGCTGACGCTGGCGTTACACGACAGCGAGACGCGATTGCGCGCCGAGGGCGTGTCGCCGAACGTCGACCTGACCCTGCTCAGCGACCAGTTCGAGGTCGGTATCCCGCGCGCCGACTTCCGCTTCAACCTCGAACGCAATCGCGGGCGTTCGACCTCGTCGATCACCGTCGAGCTATTCCCGCGCCACAGCGGCCGCCTCACCATCCCGCCGTTCACGGTCGACGGCCTGAGCACCGAGGCGATCGTCGTCGAGGTGCTGGACCGCCCGGCCGGCGCCGCCGCCGAGGCCTTCGCGGTCAGCGGCATCGGCGCGCGCCGGCTGCACGTCAATGAGCAGACGCTGGTCTTCCTCGACCTCTATCACCGCGTCAGCCTCGACAGCGCGCGTTTCGGCGGCCAGGTCGAGACCCGTCCGCAGCAGGTCGAGATGCACGCGCTGCCGCAGGAGAACCGCGTCGAGACCGTCGACGGCATCGAATACCAGGTCACGCGCAGCGCCTGGGCGCTCAGTCCGCTGCGCTCGGGCGAGGTCCGGGTCCTGCTGCCTGATATCTGGATCGAGACCCGGCAGGGCCGTCAGTGGCGGCTGCCTCACTCCGAGGAACGCATCGAGGTCTCGCCGCTACCCGCGACGGCGCCGCCGGGGCTGCTGATCGGCCGCCCCGGACTCGACGTCGAGGCGCCGGCAGAGGTCGTGACCGGCCGCATGACGCCTTGGTCGGTGACGCTGCGCGCGCCGACCGCGCTGAACGCACTGCCGGCGACCCTGCCCTTCGCTGAGCATGATGACGCGCTGCGGGTGTTCATGGAGCCGCCGGAACGCCTGCTGGAGGCGCGCGCCGACGGCGGCATCGACAGCGTCGCGGTCTATCGCGGCGCGCTGATCGCGTTGCGGCCGGGGACGTTCGCACTGCCGGGACTGGCACTGCGCTGGTTCGATCCCGGCAACGGCCGGATCGAGACCCTGAGCGTGTCCGGCCGGCCACTGCGGATCAGCGGGGCCCGCGTCGATGCGGATCACAACGGCGCCGGCGCAGCGGAGGTCGCGCGCGGGGTGACAGCGGAGACGCGCCTGTGGCAGGCCGTCGCGGCCCTGCTCACCTTGTCCTGGCTCGTCGCCGGCGCGTTGTGGTGGCGACGGCGGCATCGCCGGGGCCGCATCCGGGGGCCGGGGGCGGTCGTGCCGGGACAGGACCCGCTGCAGCAACGCCTGCTCGACGCGCTGGGCACGCGGACCCTGGAACAGGGGCTACGGCGCCACGAGTCGGCGCATGGCGCCGACGGAGAGGTGCGCGAGCTGATCAGGTCGGTGCAACGCCGCCGCTATCACCCGGGCGCCGCCGATGACCCTGACGACCTCGAAGCCCGCGTCGACCGGCTCGTCACGCGCCTGCGCCGCACACCGCCCCCCGCGCCCGTCGGCGAGCTGGACGAATGGTCCCCGCGTTCTTTCACGCGCGGCAACCCCGCCGACAGGGACTGACCCCGTCGAGGCCTCCTCGTGAATCTGCTGCCTGTGCTTGTTTTCGAGCCTCAGTTCCGTGTCACGGTTTCGTGTCACAGCCGTTGTCGGCGCCTGCCGTCCATGACCTTCCGCCGCAGGGATGTGGCCGAGACCGATTCGCCGGGAGCGAATCGGAACGGCCGAAGGCCGGCCCGAAGGGCGAGGCGCAGGATGCGCCGAGTAACTACAGGGATGTATTCACGCGTGTCATGGACGGCAGGCGCCGACAACGGCTCGGGAGTGCGTGCAGGCGGCGGGGAGCGGTTCGTCGCGGGTCGCGGCACGACCCTGCCGAGCCGGAGGTGGTTGTCGCTGTCCATGACACGCTGTTAATACATCCCTGTAAGCTCCCCGGCCGCGTCCTGCGGCCGGAAGGTCATGGACAGCGACAACCACCTCCGGCTCAACCACAGAAGTCGAGTTACTGGAAATCCCGCGGATAAAGGTCAGGCCGAAGTTGGCCGGGCTAGCGCGCGGACAGTTCGCGGTCGACGAGCCAGTCGACGATCTCGATCAGCATCTCGGCATTGCGCGCCATCGTCGCATCGACGCGGTACTTGCCGTTGATCACGAAGCTCGGCGCGCCCTGGACCTCGTAGCGACGCGTCATCAGCTGGGCATTGCGCACCCGCGTCGCCGCCGCGCTGCCGCGGAATGCGGTGATGAAACGCGAGCGGTCGATGCCCTGCTCGGCGAAGAACTCCGCCATCAGCGCCTCGTTGTCCAGTTGCCTGCCATGACGGTGCAGCGCGGTATAGATCGGGATATGCACCCGGTCGAGCACGCCGAGGGATTCGGCCGCGAAGAAGGCGCGGGCATAAAACACCATATGGCCGCCGACCACGGCCGGCATCCGGCGATAGCTCACCATGTCACCGCGCGCAGCGAGCCAGCGCTCCAGCGCCGGTTGCACGACGAAACACGTCTGGCAGTCATACCACAGGAATTCGATGACCTCGACGGTGCCCGGTGCGGCTTCGACCGGCTGCGGCGGTTCGATGCGCTGGTAGTTCATGCCCTCGACGAATCCGCCGGCGGCGTGGACCTGGAATGACAGCAGCAGCGTGCCGAGCAGTATTGCGAGTCTGTGCATCATCGTCTTCGTCGTCAGCGGTTCAGTCGATGTCGCGCACCGGAATCGTGGTGTCGATCCCGGCGGCGCCGTCCCGGTCGGGCAGGTTGCGCTCGACCCATTCGCGCGTGTTGCGCTCGATCCACTCGGCCTCGTGCTCGGGCAGCGGCCCGCGGGCGCGTTGCGTGTCCCACTCCCACAGCGCCGAGCGTGCGCGGCGCACATAGGGGTCATCTTCCGGGGCGAGGTGGATATAGACCCGCATCGCCCCGAGCGCGCCATCGAGATCGCCGAGCTTCTCGAGCGCGACCGCGAGTCCCCAGTAGGCATTGCCGAGCCAGGGATCGAGGTCGGTCGCGGTCGCGAAGAAATCATGCGCGCCGCGGTAATCCTCGAGACCGAGCAGCGCATAGCCCATATTGGCATGGGCCTCGGGCAGGCGCGGCGAGAGTTGCAGCACCCGGTGCAGCGCGACCATCGAGTCCTCGTAGCGCTGTGCGTGCAGCATCACGACCGCCTGCCGGAAGCGCGTATCGATCTCCGCCATGCGCTCGTCGGCCGGCGGCTCCGCCGACGCGGCTCCGGGCATCAGGTCGATGACGCGCGCGGCCTCGCCACGCGCCGGCGTCTCGCGCGGCATCGCCGGCAGCGTCACCGGCGGCACGACGGACTGCGCCAGGCGCTGCGGCGTCAACTGCGCGCTCTGCAGCAGTGTCTTCAGTTCCGGCGCGGCGGCGAGCATGAACACGCTGCACGCGATCACCCCGACCAGGCTCAGCGACAGCGCCGAGATCGACGATTCGTGGGAGTGCCTCATATGACCCCCTTGTGCGCGGCCTCGCTGTAGAACGGCGTGCCGAAATAGGTGAAGAAGGCGAACGCGAACACGCCGACGATCGCCATCGCGCCGAGCCTCGGGTGCAGATTATAGGTCAGCCGCAGGTGGATCAGGCCGGCCATCATCAGCCAGTTCAGGAATGACGAGGTCTCGAGCGCGTCCCAGGCCCAGTAGCGGCCCCAGGCATCCTGCGCCCATACCGCGCCGGCGATCAGCATCAGGCTGTGGAACACCAGCGCCAGCAGCATGAAGCGCCACGCGACCGTATCGACGATGCTGTCGGAAGGCATCTGCCGCAGCACGACGCGGAAACCGCGCACGCCGCGCAGGAGGATGATCCCGGCCAGCCCGGTCGCGATCAGGCAGAGGCCGAGAAAGATCTTGCCGAAGCCGACATGGGCCCACAGCCAGTTGTGGTAGTAGGTCGGCGGATAGGGGCTGGCGGCCGGATCGAGGGTCAGCACCCAGACGCCCATCATCCACAGCACCGGCAGCACGACGATCACCGTCGGCCGGATCAGCGGCACGCGCCAGTAGGCGATCGTGTAGATCAGGCCGAGGCTGAACATCTGGCTGATCAGCAGTTCGAACAGGTCAACGAAGGGGCCATGACCGACGCGCAGCCAGCGCTCGGTCAGCGCGATCGCGAGCAGCAGCACCGCCGACGACAGCAAGGCGAGCACATAAGGCTCGTGGCTGCGGGAAAAGGTCAGCGCCGACGCGCCGTTGTTGGCGCGCAACGCGCCCTGCGCGGCGAAAACGGTCGCCAGCGCGTAGGCGGCGAGCCCGGCATACAGCCACGGCATCTCCGCGACCATCATCGTCTCTTCGCTCATGGCGTCTTTCCTCCGAGTTGCGCGGCGGCCTTCTTGCGCGCGGACTCCTGCGCCGCCGAGTAGACCTGGATCGCGCCGAACTTGCGCCAGAAGTGCGCGGCGAGGCCGAACACCGCGATCATCGACGCCAGAAACAGCCAGTGCAGCGTCGGATCGTAATAGATCCGGTAACCCATCCAGCCGGCGAGCCGCTCGAAGCGCAGGAAACCGCCGTCGATGCGCGCCGTCTCGCCGGGCCTGAGTTCGATGCGGTCCTCTCCGGCGCGCACGACGAGCGTGCCCGCGGAATTGCGCGGATCGAGGCGCCAGTCGGCGTCGGCATCGATGCCGGTCTCGAGCTGGAGCCAGAAGCGGATCTCGTCCCCTGTGCCCTCCGGTGTCCAGCGGTTCGCCTGGCGGTGCTCGAACAGCGGATAGGACGGCATGTGCACCGATCCCGTCACCGGCGCGCCACCATCGGGCATCCAGGTCATCACCGCGGCGAAGCCCTTGTTGAAGGTCGTGTAGAAGCGATAACCCTCCGCGCGCAGCGGCGTGTCGTCGCCGACGACCTGGTGTTCCCAGCCGCCGCGACCGTCCGGCACCATGATCTCGCTCTGCGTCGGCCCGCGCGACATCCCGGCCCGGTAATCGATCGTGTAGGGCCCCTGCACGAAGCCGACGCGGTCGAGCTCGCCGCGATGCCAGGGCCCCGCGCGGACGTTGATGATCTCGCCGGCATCGAAGGGGTCGCCCTCGGTCAGCTCGACATTGGCCTCCATCATCGTCATGCGGCCGATCGCCGCGAGTACGACGATCGCGAGCAGGCCGAGATGGAACACCAGCAGGCCGCCGCGGCGGTTGATGCGCGGATTGGTGATCACCGCGGCGAGCAGGTTGACCGCGAGCAGCGTCATCGGCGCCGCCAGCACCCAGGTCGGCGTATCGACCGGGTTGTCGTAGTTCAGTGCCGCGCCGACTCCGAGAAATGCCATGCCGAACAGGGTCAGCCGGGTCGAGGCCAGACTGCGCAGCGCCACGCTCATGGGATGTTAACGCAGGCCTCGCTGCTGTTCATCATCCAGTCGACGCCGGTGACGTTGTTGCCCGGCGGACCGGAGGAGCCGCAATGGGCGTCGAGCCATTCGCCGCTGCGCGCGAAGCTCCTGACCTTGAGCACCGCACCGTTGTAGTACGGCCCGCGATAGAAGCGGCCGGTGCCGGACGGCGCGAAGCCCTGATAGCGCACCTGGGTGCCGGGCTCCATCTCGGACTCGAGACCGATGTCATTGAGGTTGGCAAGGAATACCTTGTTCTTCCAGCCATGCGGGACCGACACGTGGCAGAACGTGCAACGGAAATTGTTGACCACCGCGGCATGGCCGATGTGCAGGTTGACGCCGAGGAACTGCAGACAGCCGCCGCCGCCGACCGCGCGGCGGAAGCCGCTCGCGAGGACCTCCGGATCCGGCGCTAGCGCATCGCGCGCGTAGTTCTTCGGATCGTGGCAGCGGAAGCACAGGTGATTGCCCGGATCCGACTCGTTGGCGAAGTTCGTCGTCAGCGTGCCGGTCTGGTCGCTCCAGTTGCCCTTGAGGATGAAGTTCTCGTTCGAGCCATGCGGTCCCCACGGCGCGCCGTTCTCGCCGCCCATCGGCACGACGGTGTTGCCCATCGTACGCGAGCCATGGCAGTCCGAGCAGTACATCGTCTGGGTGCCGACCGCGCTGCTGAACGGCTGACGCCAGACATCGGGATTCGCCCCGCGCTCGTTCGGCGTACGCCCGGTCGGACGCATGACCGGGTGCCAGGAGCGGTGGTTCCAGGTTTGAAAGTCGACGCAGTTGCCCTGCGGATCGAGGCGGCCGTTGACCATCAGCGGATTACCGTTCGAATCGGTCAGCTGGACATTGCAGACCGCGCCTTCGTCATAGGCGCCGGTCGGCGACGTGCGCGTGAGCCCGCTGACATGATCCGGCGGCGACTGGAATTCCATCGCCTGATTCGTGTAATGCAACATGTCCGGCGGCGTGCTCGGCGTGCCCGGCGGCGTCAGCCCGGAGGTGTAGCCGAGCGGCGGCGGCGTATCGTAGGCGTAGTTTGAGTGACACTTGAGACACAGCTGATATTCGCGCGTCAGGTACGGCGCACTGACGTCATCGCTGCCGCCGATGCCGGGGTCACCGCGCTTGACCTCGAAGTCGATCGGGTTCGAACCGAAGCGGGTGTTCGCGTAGACCGGCTCGACGCCCCAGATGCCGCGCAGCACGCCGGAAGCGATGTTGCTCGACGCCACGCCCGGGGTATGTTCATGCGTACCGGCATCGGCGGGCACGGTCGGGTCATCGTTGAAACGGCGATTGCGGATTACGCGATGCGGATTGTGGCAGTCGGTGCACTCGGCGTGGCGGTTGTGCAGGCCGCCGAGGCCGAGCAGCTCGCGTGACTCGACGAAGTCCTGACCGCGCCGGTCGCCCTGGGTCGCGGCATCACCGGTGCCGATGCTGTGGACCTCGTGACCGGCGAGCTGGTGCTCGCTCGAGATCGGCATATGGCGCGCGAGCGTCGTGAAGTCGGTCTTGATGTCCGGGACCTCGAAGGCCGGATTGGTGTTCGGGCTGATCTGCCCCTGCAGGGTCTGCGCGGTCGGCGGGCCGACGGCAGGATCGCCGTGGCAGGAGTAGCAGACATATTCGACCGCCGGGTTGCCGCCCTGGCGGAACTGCCCGCCGGTCTCGGGGTCGGTCAGCAGCGGCCCGTCAGTGCCCTCGCGCAGGATGCGACGCGCGCCCTGCACGGTGTGCGGGTCGTGGCAGTTCAGGCAGGCCGCCTGCCAGACCTGGATGTTGCGCGGGAACTCGCGCATATCGGCGGCGGTATCGGTGTAGCGCTCTTCCGCGACCCCCGGGTGCGCATGTGCGGAATCGACCCAGCCGTCCTTGTCATGACAGGCGAGGCAGATGATGTCGTTGCGGGGCTCGAACTGTCCATCGACCGGCGGCTGCACCTGGAAGCGGTTCGCGCGCAGGAACTTGATATTCTCGCCCGGCACCTCCGAGCGGATATGCGGATCGTGGCAGGTGATGCACTCGAGGCGCGGGCCCTGGCCGTCGGCGTCGCGCTCGAGCGGCAGGAAATCGCCCTGTGGCATCGCGACCGGACCGCCGCGCACGCGCTCGCCGACCCACGACACCGTGGCCGGATCGAACAGCTCGCCGTCGCGCGCCGCCTGGGCGCTGTCGTAGGTGAACGAGATCGGGTGATCGTTGGTGAGGTCGATGCCGAGGTTGCGGGTGAAGCCGGTGGTACGGCCGAGGCCCTCCGGGATCGTGCCATCGGCGCCGGTGCCGCGCATCGGCACCGTGGAGTCGACCTGGCGGTTGAGCACGTTGACCGAACCGAGCGCGATGGTGCCATCGTGACAGGACAGGCACAGTTTCGAGCGTCCGGTCGGCTGACCGAGGTCAGTGGCGTCGAGCGAGGTCGAATCGAACGGGATATAGGTCGCGCGCGACAACTGGCGGTTCCAGATCGGTGCGTTGTGCTCCGGGGTCGCGCCATGCGGGGTATGACAGAAGGCGCAGATCTGGGACTCGCTGACCGCGGAGGCACGGCGCTCGATGCCGGCCGGTGCGAGGGTGGCCGAGAAGTTGTGGCGGGTGTTCGAGATATCGGAGATGCGCGGCGGCCCGCCACCGGCCCAGACAACCGCGGCCGCGCCCCATAGCAGGGCAAACACGACCGTCGCCGAAACGAGCCGCAGGTTCATGCCTCACCCAGAAATTCAAAAAT
>CAYLKC010000055.1:5458-12791 GCA_964384095.1 uncultured Chromatiales bacterium | reverse complement strand
TGATCGGCACGCCGCCAAACCTGATCGTGTCCGGTTTCCGCGCCGAGACCGGCGCCGGCAGCTTCGCGATGTTCGACTACACGCCAGTCGGCGTCGCGGTCGCGGTGGTCGGCGTGCTGTTCATCGTTGCGGTCGGCTGGCGCCTGGTGCCGACCCGCGAGCGCGCCGGCGCCGAGGGCTTCGATGCCGGGGCCTATATGACCGAGGCGCGCGTCCCTGATGATGCGAAGGCGGTTGGCATGCGCATCCGCGAGATCGAGCGTGAGCTCGACGAGACCGAGGCGCAGATCCTCGGTCTGGTCCGCAACGACTACCGCATCCCGGCATTGAACCCGAACCAGAAGGTGCGCGCCGGCGACATCCTCGTCATCGAGGCCGAGCCCGAGGCGATGGTCTCGGCGCTGTCAACGCTCGGCATCAAGCTCGAGGAAGACCGCCGCGAGGCGCTGAAGGAGGGTAACGGTAAGGACGAGGACTCGCCGGATGACGGCAAAGCCGGCAAAGGCAAGGGCGGCAGCGCGGGTACTGATGCCGGCAAGGACAGGGACGACGACAAGTCCGCGGGCGCCGACGACATCGTGCTGATGGAGCTTGCCGTGCTGCCGAACTCCGGACTCGCCGGCCGCTCGGCGAGGGACATCAACCTGCGCGCGCGCTACGGCATCAATCTGCTCGCGGTGTCGCGCCAGGGCAAGCGTTCGATGGCGCGCCTGCGGGCGATGACGCTGCGCGCGGGCGACGTGTTGCTGATGCAGGGCGCGCCGGACCTGCTGACCGAGTTCTCGAGCCAGATGGGCTGCGTGCCGCTCGCCGAACGCGCGCTGCGCCTGCCGGACCGGCGCACGACGCTCATCGCGAGCGCGATCATGATTGCCGCGGTCGGCGGCGCCGCGTTCGGCCTCGTGCCGGCCGCGGTCAGCTTCGCCGGCGGCGTGCTCGCGGCGATGGCGCTGCGCGTGATCCCGTGGCGCAAGGTCTATGAATCGGTCGACTGGCCGGTCATCGTGCTGCTCGCGGCGCTGATCCCGGTCGCCGGTGCGATGGCGACGACCGGCGCCGCCGATGTCGTCGCGCGGCTGATGCTCGAGAACATCGCCCAGGGCAATGCGATCATTGCGCTGGTCGTGATCCTGGTGGTGACGATGACGCTGTCGGATTTCATGAACAACGCGGCGACCGCCGCGGTGATGTGCCCGATCGCGATCGGCGCCGCGCAGCAACTCGGCGTCAGCGCCGACCCGTTGCTGATGGCGGTCGCGATCGGCGCGTCGTGCGCGTTCCTGACCCCGATCGGACATCAGAACAACACGCTGATCCTCGGCCCCGGCGGCTTGCGCTTCGGCGACTACTGGAAGCTCGGCCTGCCGCTCGAGATCCTCGTGATCCTGGTCAGCGTTCCGATGCTGCTGCTGGTGTGGCCGTTGTAGCGACGGGGCGGGGCGGTCGCTTCAGCGGGTGGATCGCCGGCAGGCCGGTAACGGGGCGCGTCACGCGGTCCATGCACGCGAGCAGGAACAGACCCCGCACCAGGTCGTGCAGCGTCACCTCGGCCTGACAGGGGCAGCCATCGTCCCCGGTCCCTTCGCGGCACTCACGCCATTGCAGGCAGACCTGACCGGTCTCCGCATCGGTGATCCGGACACAGGGCGCGCCCTGCTCGAGCCAGGCCTCGATACGACAGTTCATGGTAGTAAATGATAATCATTATCATTTAACTGTCAAGTGCCGGATTCAGGGTCTGACCCCGATCGCTTTGCAGGGCGGGGTGCCGGGTGCCTGTATAGTGGCCGGATCATCACACCGCCACCGGAGAACGTCATGAAAGCGCTTGGTAATCTCGTGCTGAAAGGCCTGGCTGCCGTCCTGCCGATCGGTTTGACGCTGTACCTCGTTTACTGGCTGGGCGTCAGCGCCGAGGCACTGCTGAGACCGGTCATCGTCTCGGTGCTGTCCGAGTCCGGGTATCTGCCGGGCATGGGGCTCGCCGCCGGGCTGGTCCTGCTGGTCGCCGTCGGCCTGATCATCAATGCGTGGATCTTTCAGCGACTGCTCGGCCTCGGCGAGGGACTGGTCAGGCGCATTCCACTGGTCAAGTCGATCTACGGCGCCTTGCGCGACTTCATGGACTTCTTCTCGACCGCGAGCGATCGCAAGGATCTCGACAGCGTGGTGCTGGTGACGGTCGCCGACATGCAGTTGATCGGATTCCTCACGCGCGAGGATGCGCGCAGCATGCCCGGCATGGGGGGATTGGCGGAAGACACGGTCGCGGTCTATCTGCCGATGAGTTATCAGATCGGCGGTTACACCGTCTACCTGCCGAAGTCCCGGGTGCAGCCGATCGCCGTCGGCGTTGAGGATGCGATGCGGATGGTGTTGACGGCGGGGGTGGCGAGGCAGGGCATCCCCCCTGGCCCCCCTTCGCAAGCGAAGGGGGTGGATCGGAGGGGGGCGGGATGAAGCGTGACGACAGCAAGCTCGATCGGCTGGTCAGTGAGTCGCGGCGCGCGCGCGATCAGCGGGAGCAGGGCTATCGCGAACAGGCGCTGAAGATGTATCCGCATGTCTGCGGCCGCTGCGGGCGCGAGTTTTCAGGCGCGAGCCTGCGCGAGCTGACGGTGCATCATCGCGACCACAACCACGACCACAACCCGCCGGACGGCAGCAACTGGGAGCTGCTGTGCCTGTATTGCCATGACAACGAACATCAGCGCCAGCTCGAGGCGCAACGCGGTGACGGGCTCGGTGCGAAGGGCGCTGCGGGGAAGTCCGCGACCTGGAATCCGTTCGCGGACCTGAAGTCGATGATCGGGGACAAGCCGGAGAAGGGCTGAGCCGGAGAGTCGGCCGCCTTCAGACGTAGCGAACGAACAGGTACAGCCCGATCATCGAGCAACCGAGCGCGAGCTTGCCGGCGATCGACAGCAACAGGCCGATGAAGGCGCCGAAGCCGGCGCGCGCTGCATGGCGCAGGTCGCTGCGCGCGGTCAGCTCGCCGATGATCGCGCCGACCAGCGGGCCGAGCAGGATGCCGGGCAGGCCGAAGAACAGGCCGACGATCGCCCCGAGCATCGCGCCGATGATCGCGCGGGTCGAGGCGCCGTAGCGTTGCGCGCCGAGTGCGGTCGCGATGAAGTCGAGGACATAGGTCAGCGCGGCCATGACTGCGAGCGCGATCAGCGTGCCGCTGCCGACATAGACGAAGTCCTCCGCCCACGCCGCGAGCAGCAGGCCTGCAAACAGCAACGGTGCGCCGGGCAGCGCCGGGAAGGCGAGCCCCGCCAGACCGGCGATGACGATCAACGCGGCAAGCAACAGCAGGAACGTCGTCAGGATCATCGGTCGGTGGAACGCGTGCGGGACGCCCGGTTACTGCGAATCGTCGCGGGACTCGAGTACCTTTTCGAGGGCCGGGAGCGCGAGACTGAAGGCGACCGAGGCAATCCGGTTGATCTCATCGACCTCCCGTGACGGATCGAGCCCGGCCTGGATCAGGGCATCATCGATACGCGTCTCCGTGACTTCGTAGCCGGCGAATTCCGGCGCGGCTTCCATGCCGAAGTCGTGGCCGCGCAGGTTGTTCATGAAGAAGGCGTAGGCGATGTCGGTGGCGATGCAGGTTTCGAGCTCGGGCGTCAGGCCCGCGCCGGGACGGGCGTGATCGCGGTAACAGGCGGTCAGCCGATCGACGGCGGCATCATCGCCGGCGTCGAAGCGCGTCCGGTAGATGTCGACGATGGCCGCAAGGGCGCGCGCTTCGAGCGAAGCGGACGGCGCCGGCGCCGCGGCGAGCGCCGTCAGTGGACATGTAATCAGCAGGAAGGGGAGGAGAACCCCATGAAAAAAACGGTGCGTCATGCCCGGCATCTTCGCAGATGCGGGCCGTAAAGCAAACAGGCGGACGCTCAGTAACCGCTGCGATGATCCTTTTCGGGAACGCGCTCGCCGGACAGCAGCGACCAGATCAGGTAGGCGACATTCTCCGGGACGACGACCGTGTGGCGGTTGTTCAGCTCCTGCAGCTTTTCGCGCAGCACCTTGCGCACCGCGGCGATCCCCGTCATGTCGAAGATCATGTCGACGGCGCTGCCCTCCGACACGACCTGCTCCGGACTGACGACCGGGATACCGGCGGCCTCGGCGGCGCGACGGCCGGGGGTGTCGTTGATCTCGCTGACGCAGACGATCTCGATGCCCTGCTGGTGACGGCCGAGCATCTGCTCCAGTACGGTGGACCCGATCCTGCCGAGTCCGACGACGGCAATTTTCGTGCTCATGTGATTCTCCTCGGGGTATTTCTGCTCCAGGGTTATCGGACTTGCCGGGATGGGCTTTAGCCTGCGGCCCCGTATCGTCGGGGTTTTACCGGGAAATCTTCCGGGGACACGACGCACCGGCCGGCGTTATATAATGGCCCGGCCGCAGACCAGGGAGACCGCATGGGCAAGCCGCATCAACCCGACTGGGACAGCATCGCGGAAAAATTCGATGTGTTTCTGCCGCAGATCGCGCCGGTCGGCGAGGCGCTGCTCGATGCGCTGCGTGTCGCGCCCGGCGAGTGCGTACTCGATCTCGCCTCCGGTACCGGCGAGCCCGCGCTGACGCTGGCACGCAGGCATCCCGAGGCCACGGTCACCGGCGTCGATGCGGCGCCGGGGATGGTGCGCGCCGCGCGCAACAAGGTCGCGCGCGAAGGGCTGACGAACGCGCGCTTCGAGGTCATGGCGGCGGAGCGGCTGGACTTTCCCGATCAAGGCTTCGACAAGGCGCTGTGCCGCTTCGGCGTCATGCTGTTCGACGATCCGCTCGCGGGGTGTCGCGAGATCCGCCGCGTGCTGAAACCAGGCGGCGCGTTCGCGTTCGCGGTGTGGCGTTCGCCCGAAATGATGACGACGATGTCCTGGTCGGCGCAGGCCTTGCGCGGACGGGTGCCCGAGGAGTTACAACCGCCGATCGGGCAGGTGACTGCGCTCGGCAGACCCGGCGCGCTCGATGCGTTGTTGTCCGAGGCCGGGTTCCCGCATTTTGTGATCGAGCCGCTGCGCTTCGAATTCCGCTTTGCCTCCTTCAAGGCGTACTGGGCGATGGTCGAGGCGTCGGACATGATGCGTCGGCCGTTCGAGGCGCTCGACGCCGCAGCGCGTATCGAGGTGCGCGAAACGATCGCCGGCTTTGCGCGCGCGTATCAGACCGGCGCCGGACTGGTCATTCCCCATGAATGCCTGATCGCGGTCGGGACGAATTGACGATGACGCGGCAGAGCGCCGGCATTTTGATGTATCGCGTGCGCGACGGCGCGATCGAGGTGTTGCTCGCGCATCCGGGCGGGCCGCTGTGGGACGGCCGCGATCTCGGCGCGTGGACGATCCCGAAGGGCCTGTTCGACGACGACGAGGCCCCGCTCGACGCGGCGCGGCGCGAGTTCGCGGAGGAAATCGGATGCCCGGTCGACGGCGAATTCATTTCGCTCGGCGAGGTCACGCTGCGCAGCGGCAAGCGCGTGCTGGTATGGGCCGTCGAGGGCGATCTCGACGCCGACGAGATCACGAGTAACCTGTTCACGATGGAATGGCCGAAGGGCTCGGGCCGCATGCAGGACTTTCCCGAGGTCGACCGCGGCGAGTGGTTCAGCCTCGAGGCCGCGCGCAGAAAGATCTTCGAGACCCAGCTCCCCTTCCTCGAACGCCTGATCGCGATAAAATCGGGGTCGGACCACGATAACCCCATGATCGCGATATAAAACACGCTGAATAATTGCCCTGAAAAGGCCCTCCCGGGCTGGTTTCGGGGTCGTTTTCAACAATCGATCGTTTGATGCACGTCGATTCTTCCCATTTGACCCCCGAAATCAGCCCGGGAGGCCCGATTTTGACCCGATATTCGGAGTGAATCCTTTGAAAAACAGGGGGCTGGCGTGGTCCGACCCGGGTTAGCCGTGGAAGGCGGAATCGGATTGGAGGTAGTCGAGTTCTTCGGGGGTGCTGTCGCGGCCGAGGAGGGCGTTGCGGTGGGGGAAGCGGCCGAAGCGGCGGACGATGTCGCGGTGTTGCAGGGCGTATGGCGCGTTGTCGAGGCCGGCGGTGGTGAACAGGCGGACGGATTCTTCCTGGATGTCGAGGTGCTCGCTGTGCATGAACGGCATGTACAGGAAGGCCTTCTCGCCGTCAGCGAGATACTGGTCGAAGCCGCGTACGATGGCGGCGCGCGCGATGCGCAGTGCGTGGTCGTCGCAGGCCCAGGCCTCGGGCTTGCCGCGATGCAGATTGCGCGAGAACTGGTCGAGGACGAGGATCAGCGCGAGCGCACTGCGGGGATTGCGGGCCCAGTCGTCGAGGTCGCCGGCGGCGGCCTTGCGGTGGAGCCCGCCGAATCTGCGCCGGATATCGTCATCGACATCGGCGGACGGCTTGAACCAGTGATCCCGAACGGCGTCCGAGAACCAGAACTTGATGATGTCTTCCGGGGTGGCAGTCATAGCCGGAATTATAGCGGGATTATGCGCGCCTGAACGCGTGAGCGTTGGATGCGATATTCAGGCCTGTTCCGCCTCCGGCGCACGCCGCATCCGCTCCGCCAGCTTGCGCAACGCGACATAGAACACCGGCGTCAGGAACAGACCGAACAGCGTGACGCCGATCATGCCGCAGAACACCGCGATGCCGAGCGCGTGGCGGACTTCGGCGCCGGCGCCGCTGGCGAGCACCAGCGGGACCACCGCGGCGGTGAATGCGATCGAGGTCATGATGATCGGGCGCAGACGCAAGCGGCAGGCCTCGAGTGCGGCCTCGACGATGCCCATGCCCTCGTGTTCCTTCTCGCGCGCGAACTCGACGATCAGGATCGCGTTCTTGCATGCGAGCCCCATCAGCAGCACGAGTCCGACCTGGACGAAGATGTTGTTGTCGCCGTCGGTCAGCCAGACGCCGAGCAGCGCCGCGAGCAGGCACATCGGCACGATCAGGATGATCGCGAGCGGCAGGATCCATGACTCGTACAGCGCGGCGAGCACGAGGAACACCAGCAGCACCGCCAGCGGGAACACGATCAGCGCGGCATTGCCCTGGGTCGCCTGCTGATAGCTGAGGTCGGTCCATTCGAAGCCCATGCCGGCCGGCAGCGCGCCCGCGGCGACACCCTCGACGATCTTCATCGCCTGATTCGACGACAACAGCCGCGGATCGGCCTCGCCGAACAGGTCGGCGGCCGGGAAGCCGTTGTAGCGGATCACCGGGTCCGGACCGTAACCATTGTCGATGCGCACCATGCCGCCGATCGGCACCATGTCGCCGCTGATGTTCCGCGCGCGCAGTCGTCCGATGTCGTCGATCTCGCT
>CAYLKC010000055.1:0-5358 GCA_964384095.1 uncultured Chromatiales bacterium | reverse complement strand
CCATGTCGCCGCTGATGTTCCGCGCGCGCAGTCGTCCGATGTCGTCGATCTCGCTACGGTAGTCGGCATCGGCCTGGGCGATGACCTGGTAGGTCTTGCCGAACAGGTTGAAGTCGTTGACGTAGGCGGAACCGAGATAGACCTGCAGGGCCTCGTACAGCTCGGTCAGCGGCACGCCCTGGGCCTTGGCCTTGATGCGGTCGACGTCGGCAATGAGCTGGGGGACATTCGACTGATAGGACGTGAACGGGAAGCCCATGCCCGGCACCTGCGCCAGCGCACCGGACAGCCCCATCACGGCATTCTGCAGTTCGTTGTATCCGAGTCCGCTGCGATCCTGGACATACAGCGAATAGCCGGAGCCGGTGCCGATGCCGAGGATCGCGGGCGGCATGATCGCAAACGAGAACGCCTCCTGCACGCCGGCAAACTTCATGTTGAGTTCGGCGGTGATCTCGGCTGCCTTGCGCTCGCGCACGGCGAAGTCGTCGAGGCCGAAGAAGATCGTGCCGGTGTTCGGCGTGTTGTTGAACTGCATCGCGTTCAGGCCCGGGAACGCGACCGCGTTGGCGACGCCGTCAGTGGCGTTTGCGATCTCGCTGACCTTGCGCACAACGGCCTCGGTGCGGTCGAGCGATGCGCCGGGCGGCAGTTGCACGCCGCCGATCAGGTACATCTTGTCCTGGGTCGGGATGAAGCCGCTGGGCACTGCCCAGAACACTGCGCCGGTCGCGCCGATCAGCAGCGCATAGACGCCGAAGACGACGCCGCGCCGGCGCAGACTGCGCCCGATCGCGCCCTGATAGGCGTCCGAGCTGCGCTTGAAGAAGCGGTTGAACGGCTGGAACAGCCAGCGTCCGAACAGGAAGTCGATGGCTCGGGTCGGGCGGTCCTTGGGCGCGCCGTGCGCCCTGAGCAACACCGCCGCCAGCGCCGGTGACAGGGTCAGCGAATTGAACGCCGAGATCACCGTCGCGACCGCGATCGCGACCGCGAACTGCTTGTAGAACTGGCCGCTGACGCCCTCGAGGAAGGCCATTGGCACGAACACCGCGCACAGCACCAGCGCGATCGCGATGATCGGCCCGCTGACCTCGCGCATTGCCTTGTGGGCGGCGGCGAGCGGTTTGAGTCCGTTGGCGATGTTGCGCTCGACGTTCTCGACGACGACGATCGCGTCATCGACGACGATGCCGACCGCGAGCACGAGGCCGAACAACGTCAGCGTGTTGATCGAGAAGCCGAGCAGGTGCAGCACCGCGAAGGCGCCGATGATCGACACCGGCACCGCGAGCAGCGGGATGATCGATGCCCGCCAGGTCTGCAGGAACAGGATCACGACCAGCACGACCAGCAGCACCGCCTCGAGCAGGGTGGCGATCACCGCGGTGATCGAGTCGCGCACGAACACGGTGGGGTCATAGACGACGTCGTAGGCGACGCCCTCGGGGAAATGCCGAGACAGCTCCTCAGTCTTCGCACGCACGCCGTCGGACAGCGCGATCGCATTCGAGCCCGGCGCCTGGAAGATCGCAATCGCGACCGCCTGGTCGTTGTTCAGCAGCGAGCGCAGCGCGTACTCCGAGGCGCCGAGTTCGACGCGGGCAACATCGGACAGCCGGGTCAGGCGGCCGTTGTCGCCGGTCTTGACGACGATCTGGCCGAACTCTTCCTCGCTGGCGAGGCGGCCCTGGGCGTTGATCGCGAGCAGGAAGTCGGTGGCCTCCGGCGTCGGCGGCGCGCCGAGCTGGCCGGCGGAGACCTGCACGTTCTGTTCGCGCACCGCGCGCACGATATCGCCGGCGGTCAGGCCGCGCGCGGCGGCCTTGTCGGGATCGATCCAGATGCGCATCGCGTAGTCGCCGGCGCCGAACACGAAGGCCTGACCGACGCCCGGCACGCGTGACAGTTCATCTTTCAGGCGCAGCGTTGCATAGTTGCGTAAATAAAGTGCGTCGTAGCGGCCGTCCGGCGACAGCAAATGGACGACCATCGTCAGGTTCGGCGACATCTTTTCGGTGGTGACGCCCTGCAGGCGCACGGCCTCCGGCAGGCGCGGCAGGGCCTGGCTGACGCGGTTCTGCACCTGGACCTGGGCGAGATCCGGGTCGGTGCCGGAGTCGAAGGTCACGGTGATCGCAAGGACGCCGTCGCTGCCGGCGACGGACTTCATGTACATCATGTTCTCGATGCCGGTGATTGCCTCCTCGATCGGGGCGGCGACCGTCTCGGAGATCACGGTCGGATTGGCGCCGGGATAGACCGCGCGCACCTGCACCGTGGTCGGCACGACGTCCGGATATTCGGTGACCGGCAGGTTCTGGATCGCAATGATCCCGGAAACAAAGATCACGATCGACAGGACCGCCGCGAAGATCGGGCGGTCGATGAAGAATTTGGAGAAATCCACGGTCGCCCCGTCAGTGCGTCATGCCGCCGGGCGGCCCCGGCGGCGGCGGGGGATCGCCCATCGCGATCTCGTGGGCGTTCACCGGCATGCCGGGGAAGAAGACCTTCTGCACGCCGTGGACGATGATGCGATCGCCCGCTGCGAGACCGTCCTCGACGACGCGCAGACCTTCGATCATGCGGCCGAGACGGACATCGCGGCGCTGGGCCGTGCCGTCGTCGCCGACGATGTAGACGAACTTGCGATTCTGGTCGGTCAGCACCGCGCGATCGTCGATCAGCATCGCCTCGAACGGATTGCCGGCGAGCAGTTGCACGCGCGCGAACAGGCCCGGCGTCAGGATGCGCTCGGGATTCGGCACCAGCGCGCGGGCACGGATCGTGCCGGTCGCCGGATCGACACGGTTATCGACGAAGTCGAGTTCGCCCTCGTGAGGGTAGCCGTCCTCGCCGGCGAGGCCGACGCGGACCGGGTAGCGGGCGACGCGGCCGCCTTCGCGCTGGCCGCTGCGGCCCATCGCCTTGTAGCGCAGGTAGGTCTGTTCGTCGCCCTCGAAATAGACGTAGACGGGGTCGAGCGAAACGATCGTCGTCAGCAGCGTCGCGCCGGGGTCGGTGCCGACCAGGTTGCCGGCGGTGACCATGGCGCGACCGGCGCGGCCGCTGATCGGGGCGCGGACCCTGGTGAACTCGAGATTGAGCGCCGCGGTGTCGAGCGCGGCCTGTGCGGCCAGCACCTCTGCCACGGCCTGCGCATGCGCGGCGCGGCGCTGGTCGAACTCGCCGGTCGAGATCGAGTTGGTGTCGATGAGCTTGCGCGCGCGCTCGAGTTCGGTGCGCGTCAGCAGTTCCTGCACCCGGGCGCGCTGGAGATCTGCCTCGGCGCGCGCCAGCGCGGCGCGCCAGGTGCGCGGGTCGATATCGAACAGGACGTCACCCTTTTTGACCTCGTGTCCCTCGGTGTAATTGACGCGATCGATGTAACCGCCGACGCGCGGCCGCAGCTCGACGGTCTCGACCGCCTCGACGCGGCCGGTGAACTCGTCCCACTGGCTGACCTCGCGCTTGACGACCGGCGCGACGCTGACATCGGGGGGCGGGGGCATCATTTGCGCGTCGTTCGCGGCCTCGCCGCTGCAGGCGGCGAGCGCGATCGCCAGCAGGGCCACGATGACGGGATGGACGAGACCTGGTTTCACGATGCTTCCTCGGGATTGCTGCATGGCAGGCCGGCCGGTGGCCGCTGCCATCGCCGACGATCGTGGACGGAAATGATAGGCCCGACGACCACGCTCGTCCAGCGAGCGATGAAGATGCCGGCTGGTGTCGTCGTTCGTGCTCGGCTATCCTCATTTGGACGTATTCCCCCTTCCGAAGAAGGGGCAGGGGCATCCCCCCTGCCTCCCTTCGCAAGCGAAGGGGGGTGAATGGTGGATTTTGGGGTTGCATGAAGCATATCACTGCGTGGTTGTTTGCCGGGTTGCTGTGCGCGGGCGCTGCGTCGGCGGTCGAGCTGACGCCGGAGCAGGCGCGCGCGATCGGCGAGCGGATCTGGCACAACGAAGGGCTCGGCAAGGTCGAGAACCTGACCGTGTGGAACCGGGGGGAGGAATTCCCGTCGTTCGGCATCGGTCACTTCATCTGGTACCCGGCCGGCGTCGACGGGCCGTTCCGGGAGAGCTTCCCCGGCTTGCTCGCCCACCTGCGCCGCAGCGTGACGCTGCCCGCCTGGCTCGAGCGCGCGGAGGCCGCGCCGTGGCGCAACCGCGACGAGTTCTACGCGCGCATCGACAGCCCGCAGATGATCGAATTGCGCCGATTGCTGCATGACACGATCCCGCAGCAGGTCGAATTCATCGTCCTGCGCATGGAGGCGGCGCTGCCGCAGTTGCTCGAGGCGGCGCTGGACCCGCGCCACCGCGCCCATATCGAACGCCAGTACCGCCGCGTCGAGCGTCATCCGAACGGCCTCTATGCGCTGATCGACTATGTCAACTTCAAGGGCGAGGGCACGTCGCCCGACGAACGCTACCGGGGCGAAGGCTGGGGATTGTTGCAGGTCCTCGATGAGATGCGCGACGATCGCGACGCGATGGCTGAGTTCGTGCGCGCCGCCGACCTCGTGCTGACGCGCCGCGTCGCCAATGCCGACCGCGACGAATCCCGCTGGCTGCCAGGCTGGCGCAAGCGGCTGCAAACCTACCTCCGCTGACGGTCTGTCGGGTCGCGTCTGCTAGAATCGGGCAATGACCTGGTCGATGGCATTCACCTTCTTCGGCGGCGTCGGGTTGTTCCTGCTCGGCATGAAGCTGATGACCGACGGCCTCAAGGTCGCGGCCGGCAATGCGCTGCGCGAGATCCTCGCCCGCGGCACCGCGACGACCGGCCGCGGCATCCTCTCCGGCATCGTCATCACCGCGATGGTGCAGTCCTCGACCGCGGTCATCATCGCGACGATCGGCTTCGTCAATGCCGGGCTGATGTCACTGTTCCAGTCGGTCGGCGTCATCATCGGCAGCAACATCGGCACCACCGCGACCAGCTGGGTGGTCGCGCTGATCGGCTTCAACGTGAACATCCAGGCCCTGGCGATGCCGGCGATCGCGGTCGGCATGGCCCTGCGCGTGACCGGGGGGCGTTCGCGCAGGGGCGCGCTCGGCGAGGCGCTGACCGGCTTCGGCGTCTTCTTTCTCGGCATCGACGTGCTGCGCAATACCTTCGGCGATGTCGGCGGGCAGTTCGATCTCGAGCGTTTTGCCGGCGGCGGCGTCGGCAGCCTGCTGATCTTCGTCGTCATCGGCGTCGTCATGACGGTGCTGATGAATTCGTCGAGCGCCGCGCTGGCGGTGATCCTGACCGCCGCCGGCACCGGGATGATTCCGATGAGCGCCGGCGCGGCGATGGTGATCGGCGCGAATATCGGTACGACCTCGACCGCACTGTTCTCGG
>CAYLKC010000054.1:0-12951 GCA_964384095.1 uncultured Chromatiales bacterium | reverse complement strand
CGCGGCGCACGAGATCATGATCGGCACGCCGGCGATCCGCAACCTGATCCGCGAGAACAAGATCCCGCAGATGTACTCGGCGATCCAGACCGGCCAGTCCACCGGCATGCAGACACTGGATCAGTGCCTGCAGGAGTTGGTGCGCAAGGGCAAGGTCACGCGACAGGACGCGATGTCCAAGGCCGCGAACCGCGACAGCCTCAAGGAGTGAGGACTCAGGCCGGGTAGTAGAACTCCCCGAACTCCGTTTCCGCCACGATCACCGGATGCCCGTACAGCCGTTCGAGGCTGTGCGGGTTCATCACCTCTCGCGTGGCGCCGGCCTCGACGGCGCCATCCCCGTAAAGCAGCAGTGCATGATCGCAGAAGCGTGCCGCGAGGTTGACGTCATGCAGCACCATGACGATGCCGCGGCGGTCGAGTTCGGCCTGCCGGCACAGCAGCTCCATCACCCGCACCTGGTGGCGGGGATCGAGGTGGTTGGTCGGTTCGTCGAGCAGGCAGAGCGCGGGAGCTTGCGCCAGCAGCGTCGCGATCCCGAGGCGCTGCCGTTCACCGCCCGACAGCGTCGCCAGCGCGCGATCCTCGCAGCCTTCCAGGTCGACGGCCGCCAGCGCCTCACGCGCGATGCGTAGATCTTCCTCATCTTCCCGGCGCCATGGCTCGAGCCAGGGGTGACGGCCGATCAACGCGGTCTCGATCACTGTCCCCGGAAACAGCGCCACAGCCTCTTGCAACTGGATGCCGAGGCGGCGGGCAAGCTCGCGACGCGTGAGCCGCTCGAGCGCGGCGCCATCGATCAACACCTCGCCGCGGTCCGCTGCATGCAGTCCGGCCAGTGTCCGCAGCAGCGTGGTCTTGCCGACGCCGTTGCGGCCGAGGATCGCCCAGCGCGAACCGGCCTCGATGTCGAGGTCGAGTCCGCGGCAGACCGTGATCTCCGCGATCGAGACATCGAGCCGGCGCGTCGCGAGCAGTCCCATGTCAGCGCGCCGCCCGCCGCAGCAGGTACAGGAACAGCGGCACACCGATCAGTGCGGTGATGACGCCGACCGGCAGTTGCAGCGGCGCCAGCGCGGTGCGCGACACCGTATCGGCGATGACCAGCAGGCTGGCGCCGGCGAGGGTTGCCGCCGGCAGCAGCAACCGATGATCGTTGCCGGTCGCGAGGCGCACGAGGTGGGGGACGATCAGGCCGATGAAACCGATATTGCCGGCGATCGTCACTGCGACCGCGGTCAACAGCGAGGCGAGTATATAGAGGCGCAGGCGCAGGCCGGAGACTGCCACGCCGAGCGAGCGCGCCTTGTCCTCGCCGTGGATCAGCGTGTTCAGGTCGCGTGCCGACAGCAGGGCAATCGCGAGGCCGAGCGCAAGCAGCGCGAGCCCGATACCGGGATGGCCGGCCTGGCCCAGGTCACCGAGCAGCCAGAACATCATGCCGCGCAGCGTGCTGTCGGGGCTGATCGCAAGCAGGAAGCTGATCACCGCACCCCAGCCGGCGGCGACGACGACGCCGGTCAGCAGCAGCCGGGTCGAGGTCCAGCTGCCGCCGCCGCGGGCCAGCGTGAACACCAGCAGCATCGACAGCAAGGCGCCGCCGAAGGCGCTGCCGGTCAGCCACAGGCCGCCGAGTCCGAGCAGCAGGCAGGACAGCGCACCGACTGCGGCGCCGCCGGAGACGCCGAGGATATACGGGTCGGCGAGCGGATTGCGCAGGAGGATCTGCATCAGCGCCCCGGCCAGCGCCAGCATGCCGCCGGTCGCGAAGGCGGCGAGCGCCCGTGGCAGGCGCAGTTCCAGGACCAGGCTGCGGGTCAGCGCGTCGGCCTCGCCGGTCGCCAGCGCGAACAGTTCACGCCAGCCGACCCCGACGCTGCCGGTCGCCAGCGCGAACAGCAGGCTCAGCAGCGCCAGCAGCGCGAGCAGGATCAGCAGCGGTGTGCGTCGACTCAGCGCAGGCTGATGATCGGCCATGCCCTGGCCTCGGCGTGGCGGGTCAGGTCCGGGTCGGGATCGACCGCCACCGGATGGGTCACGAGCTCGAGCAGCGGGATGTCGTTGTGCGAATCGGAATAGAACCAGCTCTGCGACAGACCGAGACCGCGCTCCGCGAGCCAGGCGCGCAGGCGGATGACCTTGCCCTCGCGAAAGCAGGGTGTGCCCTCGACCTCGCCGGTATAGCGCCCGTCGCGGATGCGCGGCTCGGTTGCGAGCAGGTGGGGGACGTCGAACAGCGCCGCAATCGGCGCAGTGATGAACGAATTGGTAGCGGTGACGATCGCCAGCGTGTCGCCGTTGCGGCGGTGACGCGCAATCAGCTCGCGGGCGGCGGGCAGCATGATCGGGTGGATCTTCTCGTCGAGGAAGCGCGCGCGCAGCGCCTCGAGTTCCGCCATGTCGTGGCGGGTCAGCGGCCGCAGCTGGAAGGCCAGCCACTCGAGAATGTCGAGGGTGCCGGCCTGGTATTCGTGATAGAAGCGGGCATTCTCGCGTTCGTAGTGCTCGCCGTCGACGATGCCCTGTTCAACCAGGAAACAGCCCCAGAGGTAATCGCTGTCCCCGCCGAGCAGGGTATTGTCGAGATCGAAGAGCGCGAGTCCCACGGCCACCCCCGGAAAACCGCTTAAAGTAGTGGAACGGCCGCCCCGGCGCAAGGCGGGTCGATTGCGGGCCTGCCGCGATCTGTGGGAGAATCTGACCTGCTTCCACAGCGCGACGGATTTCGCAAGTGATTGATTTGGATGGATACAGGCCGAACGTCGGGATCATCCTGTGTAACCGGGAGGGCCGTGTGCTGTGGGCGCGGCGGATCGGCCAGGAGGCCTGGCAGTTCCCGCAGGGTGGCATCCGCGAGGACGAGACCCCGGAGCAGGCGATGTATCGCGAGCTGCGCGAGGAGATCGGCCTCGACGGCGATGACGTCGTCATCATCGGTCGCACCCGTGAATGGCTGCGTTACCAGCTGCCGAAGCACCTGATCCGCCGCCGCAGCCGTCCGCTGTGCATCGGCCAGAAACAGGTCTGGTATCTGCTCTATCTCACCGGCGACGACAGCCGGGTCCGCCTCGATCTCAGCGACCAGCCGGAGTTCGATCGCTGGCGCTGGATCGATTACTGGAACCCGGTCGATGAGGTGGTCTCCTTCAAGCGCAATGTCTATCGCCGCGCGTTGCGGGAATTCGCCGACCTCGTATTCATTGACGGCAAGTTCACGCCGCTGCCCGCCGCGGAGCCTGCGGTCAATCTTCGCCGCGGCGCCTGAGCAGTCAGGGCCCGGATGCTCGCGACCCTCAGGCGCATCGTTCAGGAGGTCAATGCGGCCCGCGACCTGGACCAGACCCTCGCGATCATCGTGTCGCGGGTCAAGCAGTCGATGCGGGTCGATGTATGCTCGGTCTATCTCTACGATCAAGCCAGCGATGCCTATGTGCTGATGGCCACCGACGGCCTCAACCAGGCTGCGGTCGGCGTCGTCAGGCTGAAGCGTGGCGAGGGCCTGATCAGCGTCGTCGGCGAGTCGGAGGAGCCGCTCAACCTCGACGACGCCCCCGAGCATCCGCGTTACCGTTTCATCGCCGAGACCGGCGAGGTCCAGTATCACGGCTTTCTCGGCGTGCCGATCATCCACCATCGCAGCGTCATGGGCGTGCTGGTCGTGCGCCAGGAGCATACCCGCTGTTTCGATGAGGACGAGGTCGCCTTCCTGCTGACGGTTGCCTCGCAGTTGTCCGGCGCCATCGCGCTGGCGGCCGCCAGCGGCGGCATCCAGGGACTTGCCGGCGGCGTCGCCGATTCGCGGCCGTTGCAGGGCTTGCCGGGCGCCTCCGGGGTTTGCATCGGCACCGCGGTCGTCATCTACTCGCCGGCCGACCTCGACGCCGTCCCCGATCGCCAGACCGCCGATATCGATGGCGAGATTGCGGCCTTTCGCGCTGCACTGCGCCAGGCCTGTGACGACATTGCCGTGCTCGAGCAACGCATGTCGGCGTCGCTGACGGCCGAAGACCGCGCGCTGTTCCATGCCTATTCACTGATGCTGACCAGTCCCGGTCTCGAGGAGCAGACCATAGAGCGCATACGCGCCGGCAACTGGGCCCCGGGCGCCCTGCGCGACACGATCAAGGATCACGCGCGGGTCTTCGATCAGATGGACGACCCCTACCTGCGCGAACGCGCCGCCGATATCCGTGACGTCGGCCGCCGCGTGCTGGCGCGGCTGCAGAATGCGACCGATCGCGACCGCGATTATCCCGAGCGCGCGGTACTGGTCGGCGACGAGATCAGTGTCTCGATGCTGGCCGAGGCGCCGCTCGAGCGGCTGGCCGGGATCGTCTCGGTGCGCGGTTCGCGCTCCTCGCATGTCGCGATCCTCGCCCGCTCGCTCGGCTTGCCTGCGGTGGTCGGCATCAGCGATCTGCCGGTCTCGCGCGTCGATGGTTGCGAGATCGTCGTTGATGGTTATCGCGGCTGGATCTATGTGAGCCCATCGGCGGCGGTCAGGGAGGAGTACCTGCGCCTGATCGGCGAGGAAGATGAGCTGACCGCAGGACTCGAGGAGCTGCGCGACCTGCCGGCCGTGACCACGGACGGGATCCGTATACCACTCTATGCCAACGCCGGGCTGTTATCCGATGTCACCCCGTCGCTGCGCCACGGCGCGGAAGGCATCGGCCTCTATCGCACCGAATTCCCGTTCATGATCCGCAGCCGCTTCCCCGGTGAGGAGGAGCAGCGTGCGATCTATCGCCAGGTGCTCGAGGCCTTTGCGCCAAGGCCGGTGACGATTCGTACGCTCGATGTCGGCGGCGACAAGATGCTGCCCTATTTCCCGATCCAGGAAGAGAACCCGTTTCTCGGCTGGCGCGGCATCCGCGTCACCCTCGATCACCCCGAGATCTTTCTGATCCAGTTGCGCGCGATCCTGCGCGCGAGCGTCGGCCTCGACAACGTCCGTCTGCTGCTGCCGATGATCAGCAACATCGGCGAGGTCGACGAGTCGCTGCGCCTGATCGGGCGCGTGCACCGCGAGCTGCGCGAACAGGGTGAGGACGTGACCATGCCCGAGGTCGGCATCATGATCGAGGTGCCGTCAGTGATCTACCAGGTCGAGGCGCTGGCGCGGCGCGTCGACTTCCTGTCGATCGGCAGCAACGACCTGACCCAGTACATGCTTGCAGTCGATCGCAACAATGCGCGCGTCGCATCCCTGTATGATTCTCTGCACCCGGCGGTGTTACGCGCGCTGGCGCAGGCGGTGCTTGCCGCGCAGCGCGCCGGCAAGCCGATCGGTGTCTGCGGCGAGATGGCCGGCGATCCCGAGGCCGTGATCCTGCTGCTCGGCATGGGGGTGTCGAATCTCAGCGCCAGTGTCGCCAGCCTGCCGCGCATCAAGCTCGTGATCCGCAATTTCAGTGCCGCGCAGGCGCGTGACCTGCTCGACGAGGCCTTGCTGATGGAAGATGCTGCTTCGATCCGGGCGCTGGTCGACGGGGTGCTCGAATCCGCCGGACTCGGCGGTCTGCTGCGCGCCGGACGCTAGAAGGTCAGCAGGGCGCCGGCGGTGATCCGGTGGCGTGTGTAGGCGTAGACCGGGATCGTCGAGGTGTTGTCGGTATAGCGGTACTCCACTGACAGTTCTCCGCTGCCGGCCACTCGCCAGGCCAGCCGGCCGATCGCGCCGAGACGCGCATCGACGCGCGTCCGACGGTCGCCGTCGGCGAGTTCGTTGGGGTCGCGATAGCGGCTGCGCATGTACTGGATCTCCGCGTGCAGCGCCAGTGTGTCGCCGAGCGGGATCTCGGCGCTCATGCCGAGCTGGTTGCGCACCGGCGAGGCGCTGGTAAAGCGTGGCGCCACGAGGTCCTCGCGATCGTTGTACTCCAGCTGGTAATGCAGTTGCACGCGCACGTCGCCCTCGAGCCTGATCAAGCGCGCATCGAGCCGGTGGCGGCCGCCATCGAGATAGCCGTATTCGCCGCGCAGGGCCTCGATGAGGCCGAGTTCATAGCGCGCCCGGAACAGGCCGGCTGACAGCGGTCTCGCAGCGCGCGCGCTGATCTGGAATTCACGGGTCAGCCCGCGCCCGTTGAGCCAGCTCCATGCGCCATGTGCGCCGCCACTGGCGATCCACGTGTCGAAGGCCTGGTCATAGGTCGCGCCGCCGCGTAACGAGGCCATATCGAACTCGTCGAGGCGGGCGTGACGGAGCAGCCAGGCGCTGGCGTCGAACTCCAGCGCGCGGCGGCCCGCGGCGTCGCCGGCAATTTCGCGCCAGGCTTGCGCGTAGAGGTCGAGAAAGAAGTCGCTGCGATCGCTGCCGCCGAGCAGGTCATCGTCGGAGACCAGCAGGACGTTATCGTCATGGCCGATGCCGCCCGACGCCAGGCCCTGCCATGCCGGCGCCGGCGCGAAATCCGCGGGCGGTTCCCGCGCGCCCTCGCCGCCGCCGAGTCGATCGAGCATCGTCGTGGCGAGGGCGCGCAACGCCGCGTGGTCATGCCCGTCCAGTACGCGCAGGAACCAGTCGCGCGCCTCTCCGGTCTCGCCGAGCTGCGTCGCGACGAGGCCGAGGTTGTACCAGGCGAGTGGCGCCAGTTCCGGCGACGTCATCGCAATCTGAAAGGCCGCGCGGGACTGCGCGTAGTTGCCCAGCCGGTACCAGGCCGAGCCGAGATTGTAATAGAGGACGGGGGTGTCGAGACCGCTGTCGCGGGCCTCGAGCAGACGTTCGAGTGCCAGCCGGTATTCGCCGGCCTCGAAGGCCGCGACACCGGCATCATGGGCCTGTTCCGCGACCTCCGCAAGGACGGCGAGGGGCCACAGCAGCAGGAACAGCAGCAGCCGGCGTGGCGGGCGCCGGCGGCTTGCCGCGAGGGGCAGCGACATTGAACGATCCGGATCCGGCTTGCCTGTACCGGCCCGGGGGAAGCAGGTCTTGAACGGGTATGACTGCGCGGGGATCGCGACCGGGCCTTGCGCGACTGTAACCGATTTCGCGCCGCGCGGCCATGCACGACACGGGCGGGGTCAGTCCCTCCGGTCTCCCCAGTCTCCCCGATCTCCCCGGGAGGGCCGGTCGTCGCGGCGTTCCTCGCGGCGCTGCCAGCTGTGCTCCCGTGTCTCGCGACCGCGATCACGGGCCTCGTCCGGGGCATGGCGACGGCGATCCTCGCCGTCACCGCGCCAGTGGCGGTCCCGGTCCTGTTCGCGCCCGGCCTCGCGGCCCGGAGGGCTGGCATCGCCACGACGTCCCTGTTCGCCCCTGTCGTCCGGCCGGTTCTCCGGGCCCTGTCCGGCCGCGGCCGGCGGCGTCACGCGGGGCGGTTCGATGCGGTTGATTACTGCCTCCGCATCCGGGGCCTGTCGCTCGATCATCCGGATCGTGACGTCGAGGTCACCGACCACGGATGCCGACAGCGCCACGCCGGGCGCGAGCAGCAGCGCCACGAGGAGGCCGCGGGACTGGCGGGGGAGATGACAGATCGGCAGCGGCACGGGGTGGTCGGCCTACATCAGGGTCGGGGCTGCGTCGGACGGCGGGGGCGGCGGATGCTGACCCGCGCTGACCTCCATCCGAACGATGAAGGTCTTTTCGCGTTCCGTATGCTGGATCCGGGTCACGATATCGCCGCCGCTTCCGGCCAGCGCCCGGATCGGTAGCACCAACAGGTTGCTGCCGGCCTCCAGGCGCCCCTCCCAGCTGACCTCATGCTGGCCTGGATAACCGGCCAGTTCGATCCCCGGCGGGAGCACGACGGTGAAGGTGGCGCTGTCGAGGGCGCCATGGGCATCGACGATGAGGCGGATCTCATGTTCGTCATGCAGGGCGATGCTGAGCCCCGGAATCGCCGGCGTCGATGGCGTCTGCGGTGTCGGCTGGACGCTGAGACCGATGACGACGACGAGGCTGGCGGCAAGTGCGCCGCCGATGCCGAACCAGCGCCGGCGGCGGCGCTGGAGGTCATGCCCGGCGGCCGTTGCAAGGGCGTGCTCGAACCAGCGATCGTCGGGTTCGGTGACCGGCAGGCGGCGCAGGCGGTCGAGCAGGGCGCGTTCACGCGCAAGGCGTGCTGCGCAGGGCTGACAGCCGGCGGCATGGGCCTCGAGCGCGGCGGAGGGATCGGCGGGGAGGACCCCGTCGAGGCAGTCGTCCACCAGGCGGATGAGATCGTTGCAGTTCATGGCTCCCTCGAATTCCCCGATAACACGCACGGCGGTCCCAAAGGGTTCCCTCCGGTGTCTGCATTTGCGGACATCCTTTTTCCCGACAGATCAATCATCTGTTTTACCTGAATTTTCGTAGCCAGGCAGTTCGTCGAGCAGGGCGCGCAGGCGGTTTCGGGCGCGGTGGAGGCGGGATTTGAGGGTGCCGATCGGGCAATCGAGCATGACCTGCATCTCCTCCAGGGTGTAGCCCTCGATGTCATGGAGGCTGAGGACGGCGCGATGGTCGTCGCTGAGGCGGTCGACCGCGAGCAGGAGCTGGCGCTGACGCGCCGCCTCCTCGATGATCACTGCGGGGTCGCCCTCCGGAGCGGCCAGCTGGTCGATCGGATCGAAGCCGGACTCGGCGGCGTTATCGACGGCGAGATGGACGGGTGAGCGTGTCCGCCGGCGATGGCTGTCGATGAACAGGCGGTACATGACCCGGATCAGCCAGGGCCGCAGACGCTCGACCTCCTCCAGCTCGCGCCGGCGCGGATACAGCTTGGTCAGCAGCTCCTGGATCAGGTCCTCGGCGTCCTCATGGCTGCCGGTCATGCGGCAGGCGACGCGGTATAGCGGTCTCAGGTGAGGGCGAATCAGGGCCTCGAAGCCGGCGGCGGTCTTGGGCGACAAGCGATATCTTCCGGGGTGATAGACCGCTGACTATATAAACCCCCGTCGCGGGCTGTCCAGCCGGCGTGCGGCCGGACCGACGCGGTGCTTTAAAATCAATCAGTTGCCGTCGCCGACCGGGACCGCCACCGGCATTTTGCAATTTCCCGGTAGCGGCGTTAAGATATGCGGCCTTTTGGGTTTATTGCTGATTCAGGGGATTGCTGAATGCCGAATGTACGGGTGAGAGACAACGAGCCGTTCGAAGTGGCGCTGCGCCGCTTCAAGCGCATCTGCGAGAAGAGCGGGGTGCTGTCCGAGATCCGCCGTCGCGAGTTTTACGAAAAGCCGACCTCGGTCCGCAAGCGCAAGGCGGCGGCAGCGGTCAAGCGCCAGCAGAAGCGGACCTCGATAGAGAAGTCGCGCCATCTGCGCACCCACAGCTGACACGTGTCGTCAGCGCTCAAAAGCCGAATCCAGGAAGACATGAAGACCGCGATGCGCGCGAAAGACAGCGCGCGTCTCGGCGTCATTCGTCTGATCCTCGCCGCGGTCAAGCAGCGTGAGGTCGATGAGCGCATCGAGCTCGACGATACCCAGGTGCTCGCTGTGCTCGACAAGATGATCAAGCAGCGCCGGGATTCGATCGATCAGTTTGGCAAGGCCGGGCGCCAGGACCTGGTCGACAAGGAACAATACGAAGTCGGTCTCATCGAGACCTACCTCCCGCCCCGACTCGATCCGGCCGAGCTCACGACCCTGATCGACCAGGCCATCGCCGACAGCGGCGCCGCCTCGATCAAGGACATGGGCAAGGTCATGGCCGTGCTGCGTCCGCAGGTGCAGGGACGCGCCGACGTCGGCGCGGTCAGCGCCGAGGTCAGGGCCAGGCTCGCCAGCCACTGACGCGATCCCCGGCGCGGTTCCCCGCCGCCGCCCGTATCCTGTATCTTGAGGCGTCATGGCCGGGCGCATCCCCCAGGAATTCATCGACGAGCTGACCGCGCGCCTCGACATCGTCGAGGTCATCGACAGCCACGTCGCGCTGCGCAAGACGGGCCGTGAATATGTCGCGCGCTGCCCGTTCCATGATGAAAAGACCCCGTCCTTCACCGTCAGTCCTGAAAAACAGTTCTATCACTGCTTTGGCTGCGGCGCCCACGGCACCGTGATCGGCTTTGTCATGGAGTTCAACCACCTCGATTTCGTAGAGGCGGTGCACGAGCTGGCCGGCCGCGCCGGACTCGAGGTCCCGCATGGCGAGGGCGGTCCATCGAAAAGGCCGGCCGGCGCCGATCTGCACGAGGTCCTCGGCGAGGCCGCGTCCTGGTATCGCCGGCAACTGCGCGAACACCCGCGCGGCGGCGCCGCGATCGATTATCTGAAGGCGCGCGGACTCGACGGCGAGACCGCGGCCGAATTCAGCCTCGGCTTCGCGCCGCCCGGCTGGGACGGTCTGCTGAAGGCCCTCGGCGGCCGCTTCGGCGAGGAGCGCCTGAGCCGGGCCGGGCTCATCATCCGCAAGGAACAGGGCGGTCACTATGATCGCTTTCGCGACCGCATCATGTTCCCGATTCGCGACGCGCGCGGCAGGGTCATCGCCTTCGGCGGCCGTGTGCTCGGGGACGACACGCCGAAATACCTGAACTCACCGGAGACCGAGGTCTTTCACAAGGGGCGCGAGCTGTACGGCCTGTTCGAGGCGCGCAGCGCGCTGCGCGAAGTCGACCGGCTGCTCGTCGTCGAGGGCTATATGGACGTGGTCATGCTGGCGAAACATGGCATTCGCTACGCGGTTGCGACGCTCGGCACCGCAACCACGCCGCAACATCTCGAGCGCCTGTTCCGCATCACGCCGGAGATCGTGTTCTGCTTCGACGGTGACCGCGCCGGCCGTCAGGCCGCGTGGCGCGCGCTCGAGGTCGCGCTGCCGGCGATACGCGACGGCCGCCAGGCCCGCTTCATGTTTCTGCCCGATGGCGAAGACCCTGATTCGCTGGTGCGACGCGAACAGCGCGAGCCCTTCGAGCAACGTGTTGTGAATGCAGTCACCCTTTCGGCCTTTTTCTACCAGGAGCTGGCACTGCGTGCCGATACCTCGACTATTGACGGACGCGCGCGGCTCGTGGAACTTGCCCGCCCGTATCTGTCAAAAATACAGCCCGGTGTGTTCAGGCACATGATGGTGGAGCAACTCGCAAAACTGGCAAGGATGGCATCAGGGACCCTGGACGGTCTGCTGTCGGGCGACCGGCCCGCAGCGGTCCCCGCCGCCCTCCGGCAACCCGCGGCAAGGGCGCGGCCGGGCGGCCGGTTGACCGGTTCGCTGGTGCGTCGTGCGATCTCCCTGCTGCTGCGCAAGCCGGCGCTGGCCCAGGGTTGCGAGGGATATCAGCGTCTCGCCGGCGCCGACATACCGGGGGCCGCATTGCTGGTCGAAATGCTTGATTTGCTGCGTAATAACCCCCAATACAGTACGGGCAGCCTGCTCGAGCACTGGCGGGAGCACGAATATGGCCGATATCTCGCCAGACTCGCACGCGACGAGGCCCTGATACCTGCGGAGCGCCTCGACGGGGAATTCGGCGATGCGATGCGCCGCCTGCAAAGGCGCTTCGTCGAGCTGCAGATCGAGCGTCTCCGCAGCAAGCCCTGGGAGACGCTGAGCCAGTCTGATAAAGACCAGCTGAAACAATTGCTTGCGGAGAATTCCCTGGCCCGGTGAGCGTCTTCGCCGCCGGTCCGGATATTCTCACGGGACATCAATTTATTGTAGAATCGGCCGTTTATCGTGACGTGGGCGCAGCTCGCCAGGTCCTCCCAGGCCAGACCACCGAGAGGTTCGGAACCAGATCATGAAGCAAGAGCAACAGTCCCAATTGAAGGCGTTGATCGCGAAGGGCAAGGAGCAGGGCTACCTGACTTACCGCGAGGTCAATGACCACCTGCCGAATGACATCGTCGATCCCGAGCAGATCGAGGACATCATCGGCATGATCAACGACATGGGCATCGCGGTCCATGAGTTCGCCCCCGACGATTCGCTGCTGATCAACGATGCCGCGGTCGATGGTGACGATGACGTCACCGAGGAGGCTGCCGCCGCGCTGGCAAGCGTCGACGCCGAGTTCGGCCGAACCACCGATCCGGTGCGCATGTACATGCGCGAGATGGGCACGGTCGAGCTGCTGACTCGCGAAGGCGAGATCAAGATCGCGAAGCGTATCGAGCATGGTCAGCGCCAGATGCTGCTTGCGCTCGCCGACTATCCCGATACGATCGGTGAGCTGCTGCGCACCTACGAGAAGGTCGTGGCCGGGGAGACGCGTCTCGCCGATGTCATCACCGGCTATGTCGATCCGAACGAGGCCGAGAACGAGGCTGCCGCGCAGGCCCAGGCCGCGGTCAACGACGCGCTGTTCACGGCCGACGGCGACGATGACTCGAACGATGATGATGACGACGGTGACGATGATGACGCCGCCGAGGCCGTCGATACCGGTCCGGACCCGGAAGAGGCGCGCGTGCGCTTCGGCGAGCTCGAAAAGCTCTACAAGAAGACGATGAACGCAGCGTCGAAGCACGGCATGACGCACGACAAGACCGCAAAGCTGCGTCGCGATCTCGCCGAGTGCTTCATGAACATCAAGCTCACCCAGCGCCTGACCGACCAGCTGATCCAGAACCTGCGCGATACCGTCGAGCGCATCCGCGCCCAGGAGAAGGTCATCATGTCGCTGTGCGTGACCCAGGGTCAGATGCCGCGCAAGGAATTCATCACCTCGTTCCCGGATCACGAGACCGCCCTCGACTGGCTGCCGAAGCTGATCAAGGCCGGCAAGAAGTATTCGAAGGCGCTCGAGGAACACCAGGAGGAGATCCTGCGCGCGCAGAACCGGCTGATCGCGATCCAGGATGAGGCCGGCATGACGATCAACGAGATCAAGGACATCAACCGCAAGATGTCGATCGGCGAGGCCAAGGCGCGGCGCGCCAAGAAGGAGATGGTCGAGGCCAACCTGCGCCTCGTGATCTCGATTGCGAAGAAGTACACCAACCGCGGCCTGCAGTTCCTGGACCTGATCCAGGAAGGCAACATCGGCCTGATGAAGGCCGTCGACAAGTTCGAGT
>CAYLKC010000053.1:12847-13359 GCA_964384095.1 uncultured Chromatiales bacterium | reverse complement strand
AAGGCGCTGCGCGCGGGGTTGGCCGCGAATCGCATCGAGTGCGTCGCCGGCATCATCAACGGCACCACCAATTTCATCCTCACCGAGATGCGCGACAAGGGCCGCGATTTCGCCGACGTGCTGGCCGAGGCCCAGCGCCTCGGCTATGCCGAGGCTGACCCGACCTTCGACGTCGAGGGCATCGACGCCGCGCACAAGCTGACGATCATCGCCTCGATCGCCTTCGGCATCCCCTTGCAGTTCGACCGCGTATATACCGAGGGCATCAGCACGATCACCCGCGAGGATGTCGAATACGCCGGCCAGCTCGGCTACCGCATCAAGCACCTCGGCTACACCCGTCGCACGGATCAGGGCATCGAACTGCGCGTGCACCCGACGCTGATCCCGCACCGTCGCCTGATCGCAAATGTCGACGGCGTCATGAACGCGGTGCTGGTCAAGGGCGACGCGGTCGGCCCGACGCTGTACTACGGCGCCGGCGCCGGACGCGAGCCGACCGCCTCCGCGGT
>CAYLKC010000053.1:0-12837 GCA_964384095.1 uncultured Chromatiales bacterium | reverse complement strand
TCTCGTCGATGTCGTTCGTACGCTGACCACCGACCCCGGCAACCGCGTGCCGCATCTCGCCTTCCAGCCCGACCAGATCGCCGACATTCCGGTGCTGCCGATCGGTGAGGTCGAGACGGCGTGCTATTTGCGACTGCGCGCGGCCGACCGCCCCGGTGTGCTCGCCGATGTCAGCCGCATCCTCGCCGACCAGGGCATCAGCATCGAGGCGATCGTGCAGAAGGAGCCTGCCCAGGACGAATCCGAGGTCACCGTGATCCTGTTGACCCATCGCGTCCTCGAGCGCGCGATGAATGAGGCGATTCGCCGCATCGAGGCGATGGACGCGATCACCGGTCCGGTGACACGCATCCGCGTCGAGACCCTGTCCGGCAGCTGAACGAGCAGAACCCCGAAGAGTCCAGGAGCCTTCATGAGTTTTCGACCCCGCTATACCGGCCTGATCGAGCGCTACCGCGACCGCCTGCCGGTGCATGACGACACCCGCATCATCAGCCTCGGCGAGGGCAACACGCCGCTGATCCGCCTGCACAACCTGCCGCGCGATCTCGGCCTCGACGCCGACCTCTACGTCAAGTACGAGGGGCTCAACCCGACCGGCTCGTTCAAGGACCGCGGCATGACGATGGCGGTGACGAGGGCGGTCGAGGAGGGCAGTCAGGCGATCATCTGCGCGTCGACCGGCAATACCTCGGCGTCGGCCGCGGCCTATGCCGCGCGCGCCGGCATTCGCGCCTTCGTGCTGATCCCGGACGGCAAGATCGCACTCGGCAAGCTGGCGCAGGCGATGATGCATGGCGCCTGCGTGATCCAGATCCAGGGCAACTTCGACGCCGGCATGGAACTGGTCAAGCAGGTCGGCCGCGAAACGCCGCTGACCATCGTCAACTCGATCAATCCTTATCGCCTGCAGGGGCAGAAGACCGCGGCCTTCGAGATCCTCGACGAGCTCGGCGAGGTGCCGGACTATCACTGCCTGCCGGTCGGCAATGCCGGCAATATCAGCGCGTACTGGATGGGGTACAAGGAATATCGCGACCACGGCATTGTCAGCCGCGCGCCGGTGATGGCCGGGTACCAGGCCAGCGGCGCGGCGCCGTTCCTGCGCGGGCGCATGATCGACAACCCCGAGACCGTCGCGACCGCGATCCGCATCGGCCATCCGCAGAGCTGGGACAAGGCCTGGGAGGCGAGCCGCGAATCCGGCGGCTGGTTCGACGAGTTCAGCGACGAGGACATCCTGCACGCGCAGAAGCTGCTCGCGGAGAAGGAAGGCATCTTCTGCGAACCGGCCTCGGCGATCTCGGTTGCCGGCGCGATCCGCGACATCCGCGGCGGCAGGATCCGCGCCGGCAGTCGCGTCGTCTGCACGCTGACCGGCCACGGCCTCAAGGATCCCGATACCGCCATCCGTCAGAGCGAGGGCAGCGTCCGCAACGTGCCCGCCGAACTCGCCGCGATCAAGCGCGTGATCCTGGAAAACCTCTCTTGATTACAGCTACCTGAAGCAACTATCTCGATCAGTTTCCAGCCCTGTTCGGGGCTTGGTGTCTCGTTGGTTTACTGCCGTGATATCCGGAAGCCGGTGGTCCTGCCGTGACGGGACCGTACGGCCGCAGGGATGCGGCCGTAGAGCGCGCATGGATGCCTTGAAGCGTGTCCCGTCACGGCAGGACCACCGGCTTCAAACCACCGGATCCAGACGACTAACGACTCTGACCCCTTGATTGGGCTGCCTAGAGCGTGAAGGCCGGCAGGCCGTTGCGGAAGGCGTCGGGGTTCGTGACCGCCTTGAAGTCGTCGCGCTTGTGGTCGAGGGCGTCATCGCCATGGCGATTGCCGGCCGACTGCGCGACGATGCGGTTCCTGGCTTCGGCGAGCAGCCAGCGGTCGTAGAACGCGAGCAGATCCTCACGCGACAGCCGTTCGACCGCCTCGGCGAGGCGCGCGCGGCGGTCGAAGTCGTGATGGCCGAGGGCGAGATCATTGTGCAGGCGCTGGCTGCGCCTGCCCTGGCTGGTGTCGCGCTCGCGCAGCACGGTCAGCACGCCCTGGCGGTGTCCCTCGAAGCCAGCGTCGTCCATCTCCTGGATGCGCGCGCGGAAGCCGGCGATGAAGTCGTCGACGCGGGCGAGCAGCGTCGCCGGCCCGGCGACCGGCGACTGGATCACGAAGTTCAGCCCCGGCACGCGCAGCGTGAAACCGCTGTGCGCGCCGACGACGTAGCCGAGCTGCTCGCGGGTGCGCAGGGTGTCGAAGAACGGACTCTTGATCAGTTGATCGATCATCATCACCGCCGCGGCGGTCCCGATGTCGTCGTCCGGCGCCTGGTAATGGACGATCAGCCCGCTGTCGTCGTGATCGATGTCGAGCGTCAGCAGGTACTGGCGGCCGGCATCGAGCCGGGCGACCTCGCGGCGGACGCGCTCGCCGGGTTCGGCGCGCGCGAATACCCGTTGCGACAGCACGCGTCCGATCGCCACGGCATCGGCATCACGCAGGTTGCCGTGGACCAGGACCTCGAGATGCGCCTCCCTGAACAGCCGCTCAGCGAAGGCCTCGAGGTCATTCAGCGTGACCGTTTGCAATGCCGCGATGCGTTCGTCCGGGGTCCAGCGACCGGCGTGCAGCAGGGTCTGCACGCTATCACGTAACTGGATGAACGGGCGGCCGAGGCGGACGTTGTCCCACTGGCGAATCAGCTCGGCATGGCGCACCGCGAAGCGGTCGGGATCGATGTCGAGATCGAGCAGCGTGCCGGCGACGAGATCGAGCAGGAGCGGCTGCTTGTCGTCGTAACCGGAGATCGACAGCGCGACGCCGCGCAGATTGCCGTGTACCTCGTAACCGAGTCCCGCGAGTCGCGCAGGATAGGCCTCGGCGTTCAACGCGTCCCTGACCAGGGACAGGTACAGCGTCGTCATCACATGGTCGCGCACCGAAGCGAGCGCAGACGGGGTCTCGACGGTAACCCGGATGTCGGCGCGCGGCACCTCGAATTCGGTATCCTGCAAGTGCCACAGTTCGAGGCCGTCCTCGTTGATCAGCCGGCGCGGCACGCGCGCGTCGCCGGCCGCTTTCCTGTCGGTCTCGCGCAGCGCGGTGCGTTCCGGCAGGAACGGATTCGGACCTGGCAGGGCAAGCGCCGGGATCGCCTCCGGCGCCGACCAGCGCGCGATCAGTTTCCGGTCGATCGGCTCGACGCCGTACCCGGTGCGATACCAACGGCTGCTGGCGTCGGCCGGCAGCCCGGGCGCGAGCACCGTCATGCGCAGGTTGTCCGGGCGCAGCCACGACAGGATCTCGCGCAGCTCATCCTCGTCAAAGTCGCTCATGTGATAGGGCCCGAACAGCGCGAGCTCGTCCGGATAGACCTGCAGATTGCCGGCGAGCTGAATCACCTCACCGGCCGGGTTTGCGCTCTCGCGAAACTCGAAGTTCAGTTCATTGATGCGCCGCAGCTCGTCGTGGAAGCGGCGCTTGATGCCGCCGTGCTCGATCAGCGCGATGGTGCGAAACAGCGCGTCGCCGATTTCCTCGACATGACCGATGCCGTCGCGGGTCAGGTCGATCGAGACGACGAAAACGCCCTCGTTGCTCGCCAGGCGCCGGCCGCCGGCGGACAGGGAGTTGATCCAGCCGCGATCCCTGAGCAGCTCGTGCAGGCTGCCGTTGCCCTCGTGGCCGATCAGATGGCCGAGCATCGAGGCCGGCTTCGACAAGTGGTAGCGGTCCTTCCACGGAAACACGAACTCGAACCGCAGTTCGCGGGTATCGCGCAGCGGGATCGCGTTGATGCGCTCGGGTCCGCTGTCCGGACGCCTGACCGGGACATCGACGGCGAGCGGCCGTGCGCCGGTGTCGGGCACCTTGCCGAGCCGCTGCTTCACCATTTCAGCGAGCCGATCGACCGGCTCGGCGCCGACGAGCGCCAGCGTCATGATCCCCGCGGAGTAGTGCGTGCGATAGAAATCGATGACCGCGGCCCGGATTGGATCTTCCTCGCGGTCGCCGAGCGTCTCCAGATTGCCGACCGAGAATTTTGCGAACGGGTGTGCCGGATTGACGGTCTCCCGGGTCACATCGTGCAGGCGGCGTGAATCCTCACGCAGGCCCATCCGGTATTCGGAATCGACCGCATTCATCTCGCGCTGCACGTACTCCTCGTCGAACAGCGGTTCGACGAAGAACTGCGCGAAGCGGTCGAAGGCCCCGTCGAGATGCGCCTTGTCGATATCGAAGAAGTAGACGGTGTTCTCGGCGCTGACGAAGGCGTTGATATGGCCGCCATGGCGGGTAATGAACTCGCGGTAGGCATCCGGCTCCGGATACTTCTCCGTGCCGAGGAACAGCATGTGCTCGAGAAAATGGGCGAGTCCGGCGCGATCCGGCGGATCGCTGAAATAGCCGACATTGACGTTCAGCGCCGCTGCCGCGAGGTCGGTGTCGGGATCGGAGATCAGCAGCGCCCGCAGGCCGTTCGGCAGGCGCAGCACGCGGTAATCACGCTTGTCTATGGCGTTCTTGATGACTTGGACCTCGACCGGGGCCTCGTCGTCCGCCGGCAAGGCCACGGCGGGCAGGCACAGAGACAGGATCAGAATGGTGATGGAACGAAATGGATTGTACATGGGTAACCAGACAGTATGTGCTGAATCGGCGCGGGAGCTGCCCCGCCCGGCAGTATAACCAGCCGCGGCTACGGCAACCCGATGAATTCCGCCCGCGTCGCGAGCAGGCCGCTGCTGCGCGCCGCGCCGCCGGTGGCCGCGGCGCACAGCGTCACATCAAACACCTCTCCGCCCGCGCCCGTCCATGACGCGGACACATCGATACGGATGATCCCGTCCACAGGCGTCAGTCGCCACTCCCTCGTATAGACGGTCATGGACGGCAAAGGTTCATCATCCGGCCCCTGATCGACCTCGTCGACGCCGCCCGCGGCGATGATATCGCCGGCATGGACGCCGGCCCGCAAGGTCTCAAGCTGCATCGCGGCGATCGCCAGCGCATCGGCGCGTTGCACCGACAGGGTCGCGGCGCGCTGGATCTCGACCTGGAAGCGGATCAGCGCCGCGAGGCCGATCGCCGCGACGGTCAGCGCCGCCAGCACCTCGATCAGCAGAAAGCCCGCGGCGCGCCAGCGTTGCATCGCTCAGAAATCGATCCAGCTGCCGCTGACCCGCGTATACGGGCCACGCGCGGCGAGGCGTTCGAGGATCGCGGCGTCGTAATCGATGTCGAGCGCTGGCGCCATCACTGCGCCGGTAACGATGACTGCGCCAGAGACCGTGAGCCGGCCGGCGCCGGGCCGCCAGTCACCTCGCACGAGCAGCAGGCCGCGCACATGGGTATCGACGGAGACCTCGAGATTTCCGTCGATGATCAGCATGACCGGCGCCGCCGGCGACCCCGCTACACCGCCGGCGAGCGTGACGGCGTCGTCGACGCCGCTGAGCCACCAGGGTCGTCCGTCCCCGGCGGTGAACGCACCGGTGTCACAAGCCTCGCAGTCGAAGGCACGGGTCCGCGCGCGCAGCGCCTCCGGTGACCGTCCGAGGAAGTTCGCGGCGAGGCGATCGGCGCCCAGCGCAGTGAGGCGGGGGTCGCCGCCGCACAGCGCCTCGCCGTCGCAGGCCTCGACCATCGCGGTCTCGACCTCTGCGGCAGGGTCCGCGGAAAGATCGCCGCCGGCCCAGGCGGCCACGGCGCCCGACGGCTGGCGCAACCGCGTATTCGCGTCGAGCGTGATGTCGCCGCCGGCGATCAGTGGCGCCGGCGGTGGATGCGGGAGCCAGGGATCGTGACGCGCCAGCTGGCGCGCCTGTCTGCGCCCGACGCCATCGCTCGCAATGCCGGTCGATTCGGCCTGGATCGGGCCATCGATCCCCGGCGGGAGGCCCTCGTTGTGAATGCGCGTCGTGAAGCCGGCGCCGTTCGCGAGCGTCTGCGCCGGTCCGGTCAGCGACAGCCGGCCGCCGGGGTCGAACGGCAACTCCGACGCATCGAGCGAGGCCAGCAGCGAGAACGCGGATTCCAGGCCGGCCTCGGCGGCGGCCTGCGCCTCGAATGCGAGGACATCATTCGCGGTCAGACGCTGATCTGTCATCGCGACGCGGGCGGCATGGAACACGATCAGACCGGCCACCAACAGCAGCACCGCGACCAGGAACAGCGTCGCCGCGCCGCCGGCACGACGGCGGTTGCCTTCAGCGTATCCCGTCATTGCGCAGCGCGATTCGCGCATGGGCGCGATGACGCAGTTCGGTGGCGTGACGCAGGCGCCCGGCCAGAGTCACCTCGATCTCGCGCACCGTCAGTCGCCGGGCATCGTCGTCGAGCGGCAGCTCGCGGGCGATCTCGCGGAACGTCAAGCGCTCGATGATGACCCACTGCGGGTCGTTGACCGCAAACCAGTTGCCGCCGGTACATGAGGTGCAGGGCGCTGCGCAAGGCGGTCCGCTGGTGCGAATCTGCAGGGCGCCGGCGGACAGGCGCAGGCCGAAGCGGTCGTCATCGGCGGGAAGGCCGTCGGCATCGTCGGCGTCACGGTCGTAGCCATAGAACAGGCAATCTTCGCTGAGCTGTTGCAGCGTGGCGTGTCCGTTGCGCAACGGCGCGTTCGCCGCGTCACCGGCGCCGCTCCAGTAGCCGGCGCGGCGCAACTCGCCGTCGATGACCGTGATCGCAGTCGCGACCGCCTGCCGCAGCTGTGCCTCGAGCAGCGCCTGGCGACTTGCCTGCGCGGTCCCGAACAGCGCGAATGCGACGCCGGCGATCACGGACAGCCCGATTGTCATTGCCACCATCAGCTCGACGAGGCTGAAGCCGGGGCAGGGTCGGTATGATCTCAGCATGGCGGATAGTCCGTGACGTCATCGGAACAGACGCGCACGCGGCCGAGGGCGCTGAGACGGACCTCGACGCGGCGTCCACCGATCGACAGCGTCGCAGTGCCGGCATTGGCGGTGCCGCGCGCCGGCTGGAAGGTCGCCGTATGCAGCGGCGTGAAGTTCGTGACCAGCGCGACGGCGCCGAAGCCGTCGCCGCGGGTGATGCGCCGCGCCGCGCCCGACAGCGTGCAAGCGTCGGCCTCGAAGCAGTCGCAGGGGCCGTCGTCGCTGAGCGCGTAACACCAGGGGGCGCCGCCCTCGTCGCGCCGGAAGGACAGGCTGACCGGTGTATTGCGCCGGAGCGCCTCGCGGCGCGCATTCAGCAGCTCGGCATGCAGGTCGTTGACCGCACCGCGCAGCTGCTGACGCTCGATCAGCGCGCGCATAGACGGCAGGCTCGTGGTCGCGACGATGGCAACGATGGTCAGGGCCAGCAACAGCTCGATCAGCGTCAGTCCGCGTGGCGCTTGCCTTTGCATCATCGCCCTCCGTGGCGGTGGTTGAAGCGGCGGTCCCGGCTGGTTATGATCCGGCGAGGTCCGGGCCGGCCAGGTCATTGCAGCAGGGACGCGCGCCGGGGCCTATCGGAATCTTGCGGGCTGTCAGTGCCATGGAGGGCGCGAAAATGGATAGGAATCCGGATGAGGGGCCGGGCGCGGGCGCGCGCGGCATCACGCTGATCGAGCTGCTGGTCGTCATCGCGATCGCCGCTCTGCTGGCGACGCTGGCCTGGCCCGCGTTCAGTGAGCAGGTGCGCAAGGGCAAGCGGCTCGACGCAATCGTGGCGCTGCATAAGGTGCAGCTCGACCAGGAGCGCTATCGCGCCGGACACCGGCGCTACGCAACGAACCTGGCGGAACTGGGATGGCATGGGGATGAGGCGGATTCGCCCGAACGGTATTACCGGATCAGTCTCGACGCGGTCGCTGACCCGCGCTCTGCCTTTCGCGCGCGCGCGGTGCCGCGCCCTGGCGCCAGCCAGGCCGGGGATCGCTGCGCGCTGTTCGTGCTGGACCAGTCGGGCCCCGACCTGAATGCCTCCACCGCACCGGACTGCTGGTCACGCTGACACCCCGACGAACACCCCTCCGGCGTCACGCAGCCTGACCCTGCTCGCGCCGGGCCTGACCGCCACCGGCTGGCCGCGCTCGGCCGGGTTGTTGGAGGGACTCGAGCTCGGCGCGCTGGAGGTCCTGCTCGCGCGCGCGGATCGCGTCGAGGGCGGCGGACAGGGGCGGGACGCCGCGCTGCGTTCGGCCTTCGGGCTGGACGCGTCCCCCACAGCGGACGCCGATGCCGATTTTCCGGTCGCCGCATTGACGCTGCTCAATGACACCGGCGCGCGCCAGCCGGGATACTGGTTGCGCGCCGACCCGGTCCATATCGAGGCCGGCCGCGATCGCCTGACCATGACCGGCGGGGGCGGACTCGACATCCGCGCCGATGAGGCCGGGGCGCTGTGCGCACGGATCAATGCCCATCTCGCCGGAGAGGGTGTGCAGCTGATTGCGCCGGTGCCCTCGCGCTGGTATTTCCGCTGGCCGGCCCCCCCCGAGGTCTGTTTCGACCCGCTGCCGGAAGTGATCGGCGGCGACCTGTTTCCCCACATGCCGGGCGGCGTGGCCGGGCGGCGCTGGCGCGGCCTGCTGAACGAGATCCAGATGTTGTGTCATGACAGCCCGGTCAACCAGGCGCGTCGCGCGGAGGGACGGGTCGAGATCAGCGGTGTCTGGATCTGGGGTGGCGGGGAGTTGGCGGCCGCGCCGGTCTGCGCCCAGGGCGCGGTCTGGAGCGATGACCCGCTCGCGCGCGGACTCGCGCTCCATGCCGGTATCGAAGTCGCCGCGCTGCCGGCCGATGCCGCCGACTGGTTGCGACGCGCCGGCGGCGGCGCGCACCTGGTGCTGCTCGACGGCCTCGAGGAGGCGCAGCGGCTCGGCGCGCTCGAGCTGTGGCGCGAGCGCCTGCAGGCCATCGCGCGGGACTGGATCGCGCCACTGGCCGCGGCCCTGCGCGGCGGCGAACTCGACGAGCTCGTGATTTGCGCGGCGGATGGCGCCGGGTATCATGTCACCCGGGCGGCGCTGCGCCGCTGGTGGCGTCGCAGGCGGCCGATGACGGACTATCCATTGCACAATCAGGGTTGACGGGAGTGAGCAGAATCCACATCAGACGCCGTACCGGCGCCGCCGGCGGAGAGCCGGCCCCGTCGCTGCCCGGCGACCTCCATCCGGTGCTGCGGCGAATCTACGCCGCGCGCAGGGTGACCGACTGGGCCGAGCTCGAAAGCTCGCTGGAGCGCCTGTACCCGCCGGGGCTGCTCGGCGGCGTCGACGAGGCCGCTGCGCTGCTGCATGCGCAGATGGCCGCCGATGCCCGCATCCTCGTCATCGGTGACTTCGACGCCGACGGCGCCACCAGCTCCGCGCTCGCGGTCCGCGCGCTGCGCATGATGGGCGCGCGCGAGGTCGGTTATCTGGTGCCGAACCGCTTCGAATACGGCTATGGCCTCACCCCGGAGATCGTCAAGCTGGCCGCGCAGACGCGCCGGCCGGACCTGATCATCACCGTCGACAACGGCATCTCGAGCATCGAAGGCGTCGCCGCCGCGCGCATGCTCGGCATCCGCGTGCTGATCACCGACCATCACCTGCCGGGCGCGTCATTGCCGGCCGCCGATGTCATCGTCAATCCGAACTGCCCGGGCGACGCCTTTCCGAGCAAGCACCTCGCCGGGGTCGGCGTGATCTTCTACGTGATGCTGGCCCTGCGCCGGCGCCTGCGCGAGTGCGGCTGGTTCGGCGAAGCCGGACTGCCGGATCCGAGGCTGGCCGACCTGCTCGACCTGGTCGCGCTCGGCACGGTTGCCGATGTCGTCACGCTCGATCACAACAACCGCATCCTGGTCGCACAGGGGCTCGCGCGCATTCGCCGCGGCCAGTGCTGCGCCGGCATACGCGCGCTGATCGCGGTCGCGAAGCGCAGTCCGGGCCGCATCGTCGCCGCCGATCTCGGTTTTGCGCTGGGGCCGCGGCTGAATGCCGCCGGTCGACTCGAAGACATGTCGCTCGGCATTGAATGCCTGCTCACCGATGACGAGGCACGGGCGGGCACGATCGCCGCGAGACTCGATGATCTGAACCACGAGCGGCGCAGAATCGAGGCGGAGATGCAGAGCCAGGCGCTCGCGCATCTCGACGACCTGGACTCGATCGACGCGCTGGCGTCGACCTCGGTGAGCCTGTGCCTGTATCACGAGGATTGGCACCAGGGCGTCATCGGCATCCTCGCGTCGCGCATCAAGGACCGGGTGCACCGCCCGGTGATCGCCTTCGCGCCGGCCGGCGATGGCGAGCTCAAGGGCTCCGCGCGCTCGGTGCCGGGGCTGCATATCCGCGACGCGATCGATGCGGTGGCCGCGCGTCATCCCGGTCTGGTGCCGAAGTTCGGCGGACATGCGATGGCGGCGGGGCTCAGCCTCGGCCGCGACGACTTTGACACCTTCAGGGCGGCGTTCGAGGCCGAGGTCCGCCGGCATCTCGATCCGGCCGAAATCGAGGGCGTAATCTATACGGACGGCGAGCTGTCGCCCGGCGAGCTATCGCTGGAACTCGCGGAACAGCTACGCAGTGGCGGGCCGTGGGGGCAGGGGTTTCCGGAGCCGGTATTCGATGGCCGTTTCGAGGTGCGTGACTGTCGTATCGTCGGCGAGCGGCATCTGAAGATGGTGCTGGCGCCGGCCGGCGCCGGGGCGCCGATCGACGCAATCGCATTCAATGCCGGCGAGGACTGCGAGCGCGTCCCCAGCGGCGAGATCCATGTCGCCTATCGCCTCGACGTCAATGAATTCCGCGGCCAACGCAGTCCGCAGCTGATCATCGAGCATATAACGGAAGAGGCCGGCGCCGACTGATTGCCATCGGCGCCGGCCCCGGTCATCGACTGCTCAGCGTTGCGCGATCTGGTGCAGCGGCCCCTGGTCGAGTCGGCTCAGCCAGTGCGCGGCGCGCCGGTCATCCTGCGGCAGTCCGAACCAGCCATGCTGATAGGCGACCGCGAGGTATTCCTGCGCCTCGATGACCCCGTTTTCGGCCGCGGCACGATACAGCTGTACCGCAATCTTCTCGTTCTGCTCGACATGCAGGCCGGCGTGATAGAGCAGCGCGAGGTGGAACTGCGCGCGGCCGTCGTTACCGTTGGCAAGCTGCGCCCAGTTCGCGGCCGCGGTGCGGTAGTCGCCCTCGATTGCGGCGTTGAAACCGGCCGCGTAGGGATCGGCGGCCGCCGTGTGCGCAAGGGCAAGCGACAGGGCCAGCAGCGCACCGCGTACGGTATGTCGGGTCAAGGTCTTCATTCGGTGTTCCTCCAGTTCCTGGCCATGGGGCGGGTCGCCTCGGCGCAGCCGCCCACACAGGTGGAGCGGCGGCGCGTGAGCCTGCTGCGCCCGATGTGCCCATGCTAAATCGGAGGGGTGCCGGTATCCGTGACCCCCTTCACACTCCCAGCGCGACGGCGTGATGCTCCAGGTGGTCGGCGATGAAGGTCGAGATGAAGTAATAGCCGTGGTCGTAGCCGGCATGGCGGCGCAGCGTCAGCGCCTGGCCGGCCCGCTCGCAGGCCTGCTCGAACAACTCCGGGCGCAGCTCGCGGTCGAGAAACGGATCGGCCTCACCCTGGTCGATCAGGATCGTGCCCGGGAAGGTCCGGCGGCTGACCAGCGCGCAGGCATCGTATTCGGCCCAGGCCAGGTCGTCGTCGCCGAGATAGCGCGTGAACGCCTTCTGGCCCCACGGCACCGCCGACGGCGCGACGATCGGTGCGAAGGCCGAGACTGAGCGGAAATGCTCGGGGTGCTTCAGCGCAATCGTCAGCGCGCCGTGGCCGCCCATCGAGTGGCCGAAGATCCCGCTGCGGGCGACGTCGACCGGGAAGTGGCGGGCGATGAGGTCCGGGAGCTCGCGGCTCGCGTAGCGGTACATGCGGAAGCGGTCGCGCCACGGCGGGCGGGTTGCGTCGAGCCAGAAGCCGGCGCCCTCGCCGAAGTCCCAGTCATCCGTTGCGCCGACAAAGCCGGTCTCGCGCGGGCTGGTGTCGGGCGCGACCAGCGCGATGCCGAGCTCGGCGGCGCGGCGCTGGGCCCCGGCCTTGATCATGAAGGTCTCCTCGGTACAGGTCAGTCCGGCCAGGTAATACAGCACCGGCACCTTGCGCTCCGGCGACGCGCCCGGTGGCACGAAAACCGAAAAGCGCATCGCACCGGCACAGCTCTCTGACTGATGGCGATAGAAGCCCTGCACGCCGCCGAAGCAACGATGCTCGCCGAGGACCTCGGGCGCCATCAGTAGACGACCACCGAGCGGATCGATTCGCCGGCGTGCATCAGGTCGAAGCCGGTGTTGATGTCATCGAGCGACAGCGTGTGGGTGATCAGGCTGTCGATGTCGATACGGCCGTCCATGTACCAGTCGACGATCTTCGGCACGTCGGTGCGGCCGCGGGCGCCGCCGAAGGCGCTGCCGCGCCAGTTGCGGCCGGTGACGAGCTGGAACGGCCGCGTCGCGATCTCCTCGCCGGCTCCGGCGACACCGATGATCACCGACGTGCCCCAGCCCTTGTGGCAGCATTCGAGGGCCTGGCGCATGACCTTGACGTTGCCGATGCACTCGAAGCTGTAATCGGCGCCGCCCTTCGTCAGGTTCACGAGGTACGGCACGAGATCATCGCCGACTTCGTTCGGGTCGACGAAGTCGGTCATGCCGAAGCGTTCCGCGAGCGCGCGCCGCGCCGGGTTGAGGTCGACGCCGACGATCTGCGCGGCGCCGGCGAGGCGCGCACCTTGTATGACATTGAGTCCGATGCCGCCGAGCCCGAACACGACGACGCGCGCGCCGGGCTCGACCTTCGCGGTCCAGATCACCGCGCCGATGCCGGTGGTGACGCCGCA
>CAYLKC010000052.1:0-13706 GCA_964384095.1 uncultured Chromatiales bacterium | reverse complement strand
GCGCTGCTCGGCGCGGTCGCCGCGGTCAGCCTGCTGGTCGGCGGCATCGGCATCATGAACATCATGCTGGTGTCGGTGACCGAGCGCACCCGCGAGATCGGCACCCGACTGGCGATCGGCGCCCTCGGGCGCGAGGTGCAGACCCAGTTCCTGGTCGAGGCAGTGGTGCTGTCATCGACGGGCGGGCTGATCGGCATTGCGCTGGCACTGCTGTCGTCGCGGCTGATGGCCGGCTTCATGCAGATCCCGTTCGTGCCGGAACCCGGCATCATCGCGCTGGCGTTCGCGTTCTCGGCCGCGGTCGGCGTGATCTTCGGTTACTTCCCGGCACGCCGCGCCGCACGCCTGGACCCGATCGAGGCCCTGCGTCACGAATAAGCCGGCCGGGTGAAGGGGGGTAACCGGTGTCCTGATATAGAATTTAACATAATATACATTATGCGAACCAACGGAGCCGGGTCGGGAGGGGGTGGCGGTCATTGCCACGGACAGATTGTCCCACTGCGGGCGTGCGCCCGGACCTGTGCAGTATCTAATACTTTAGTATTAAGCCGCGGTAATTGCTCGAATTCTTGTGCTCAATCCAATTGACTCCCCGCCGGCATTCTGGTTAATAAAGAATGTTCGGGGACGAAGTACAACAACAAGAAGGATTCACGGGGAGGCTGTGATTGAAGTTTCTTGTGGCGGATGACCACGGCCTGATCAGGGAGGGGCTGAGATACGCGCTGGAGGGACACTTCCGCGACCTCGAGGTGATCGAGGCCTCGGACGGCGACCAGGTGCTGGAACGGGCCGCAGCCAGCCCGGATCTCGACCTCATCCTGCTCGACTACTTCATGCCGGGGACCGACGGCCTCGGCCTGGTGTCCACCCTGTGCGACCGCTATCCACGCGTCCCGCTCGTCATCCTCTCCGGCTCCAGTGACCCGCTGCTGGTCCACAAGACGCTCGAGCGCGGCGTTTCCGGCTTCATTCCCAAGGCCACCGACCAGAGGACGATCATCGACGCCCTCGATCTCGTGCTGTCGGGCGGCATCTATGTCCCGCCGGGGACCGACATCGATGACGGACGCGACGAAGCCCCCTGGGCGACTCCGGACGGACGCCAGGCCCTGTCCGCAGCCGCCAGGGCAGTGCTCGACAAGCTGACACGCCGCCAGCAGCAGGTCCTGCGCCTGATCGTCAAGGGCAAGACCAACAAGGACATCTCGCGTGACCTCGAGGTCTCCGAGAACACGATCAAGGTTCATGTCACCGCAATCCTGAGGGCATTGCGCGTCTCGAACCGCACCCAGGCATTGCTGGTCGCGCAAAAGCTCGGCCTGTCCAGAAAGTGATCGCGGCTATCATGCAGCGGGCTCGAACACGCCATGCCGTGCTGGTCTGTGCGCCGCTGCTTGCCTCGCTGAGCGGCATCGCGTCGGCGCAGACACAGTTCGTCAGCGAACGCGAACTCCTCGCCACGGTGCCGCTGGTCGTCACCGCGTCGCGTCTCCAGCAAACACCCGCGCGCGCGCCCGCTTCGGTCACAGTCATCGATCGCGCAATGATCGAGGCCTCGACCGCGGTCGACATTCACGACCTGCTGCGCCTCGTGCCCGGTATGCAAGTGGCCCATGTCAACGGCGTCATCAATTCCGTGATGTACCATGGCGGCGAGACCGCGTGGTCGCGTCGCAGGCAGGTGCTGGTCGACGGCCGCTCGGTCTACAATCCGATGTTCTCTCTGGTGTTCTGGAACCATCTCGACCTCGACATCGACGACATCGAACGCATCGAGGTGATCCGCGGACCGAACGCGCCGGTCTACGGCTCGAATGCATTTCGCGGCACCATCAATATCATCACGCGCAGGCCGTTCCGCGACGGAGGCGTCAGTACGCGCATCACTGCAGGCTCGATCGAGACCCGCGAGATCGTCGCGCGCGGCGCCGACAGCGGCGATGACTTCGAGTACCGCGTCACGGTCCGGCACCGCGCTGACGAAGGCTTCGAGGGCATCAATGATCGCAAGGATCTGCAGATGGTCTCGTTCAGCGGCGTCTACGATGTCTCGACGCGGGACAGTCTCGACCTCCAGTTCGGCATCACCGACGGGCCGGTCGGCGGCTGGGGACAGAACCCGGTGACTTCACCTGACCGCGACATACAGACGAGAAGCGCGCACGGCTTTATGCGCTGGCGACATGTGTTCAGCCCGCGCAATGAAAGCCACCTGCAGGCCTATCACAACTACATCGACTGGCACGATCGCTATGAGGTCGGGCCGATATCACTGCTGTTCCGCGATCGCGGACTTGGTGACGACGAGGTGGCATTCGCGCTGGCCATGCTCGGTATCCCGGACGATCCGGTCTTCCCGATGAGCTTCTACCACGGCCAGGGCACGCGCAGCGATATCGAGTGGCAGCAGACGCTGATGTTCAGCGATCGCTGGCGCATGGTCTGGGGCGCCGGCGCGCGGCGCGACACCTTCAAGAGCATCCAGGTGCTCGACAGCGACGAACGGATCGAGGACGATACCCTGCGCCTGTTCGGCAACCTCGAATGGACGCCCTCCTGGCGCTTCGGGCTCAACGCCGGCGTCATGGTCGAAGATAACGACATCAGCGGCACGCACGCGTCTCCCCGCCTTGCCGGCAATTTCTCGATCGCGCGCAACCACACCCTGCGCGCGGTCGCGACGCGCGCCATCCGTACGCCATCTCTGTACGAGGCCAGCGAGTTCAATGTCGTGCGCTACGAGGATGGCGATATCTTCATGGCGCTGTACGTCTCCGATCCGGACCTGGAGCATGAGACGATTGATTCCTTCGAGGTCGGCTACCGCGGGCTGTTCGCGGATGGGCGGGTCGATCTCGACCTCAAGCTGTACACAGAGCGACTGCGAGACCTGATCGTTCATGTGCGGGATCGATCTTATCCCGATGCCCTGTCGGACTTCCTGACCGGGATGGGGCAGTCCGGAGGCGACGTCGGCGCCTTCATCCTGATGAATGGCGCCGAGGCCGATCTCCGCGGCGCCGAACTGCAACTGCATATCCGCCCCTCTCCGCGTTCGCTGCTCGCGCTACAGTACGGCTATGTCTCCATCGAAGGCACCATGACACACCGCATCGAGGGCTTCAACGACGGCGCGGTCACCGTGACCGGGGTTTCATCGAACATAGAGCGCAACACGCCGCGGCATACCGCCAGCGCCCTCGCGAGCCGGAAATTCACTGCTGGCTGGCAGACGAGCGTCGGCTGGTTCTATCTCAGTGATAACGACTGGGCCGGCGACGGCGACTATCTGCCCGGCTACCGGCGCTGGGATGCGCGTCTCGGCAAGGATTTCATGCTCGGCGATGTTCGCGGCAATCTGGCGCTGATCGCGCAGAACGTCGCCGACCGGGCGTATTCCGAGTTCCGCCACGAAAACCGCTTCGACCGGCGGCTGTTTCTTCAGCTCAGGCTGCGCTCGTGAGCCGGGGGTTGCGGCGCCGGCTGGCATCGCTGCTGCTGGCAGCAACGGCCATCGCCGCCCTCCCGGTCGCCGCGGAGCCGGCACCGCACCGTCTTACCGTCGTGCTGAGCGCGGATGAGCCGGCCTATCATGCTGCCTGGCAAGGCTTTCGCGACAAGCTCCTCGATCTCGCCGGTCCGGCGCTGCCGTTCGACATCAAACTGGTCACCTTGCAGGACGGCGCGCTACCGCACGATGATCATGGGACAGTCACTTCGCCCGACCTCGTGATCCCGGTCGGTGCGCAGGCCGCGCTGCATGCCCTGGAGCATTATCCGGGGACGCCGGTCTACAGCATCCTGATCACGCGCGATGCCTTCGAAACGATCCGGCACGGCCGCCAGGGCGATTCGGCGTCGGCGCTGTTCCTCGATCAACCATTCGACCGCCAGTTCCGGCTGATGCGCCTGGTTCTGCCGGCAGTCCGGGATGTCAGCGTGGTGCTCGGTCGCGAGGCGCGGTTGCATGGTGCTGAGCTCACCACTGCCGCGCGCCGCAGTGAGATCAGGCTGCATGTGATCGACTTCGAGGCCATGCGCACGCCGGTCGATGCCTTTTCCCTCGCGCTTGAACGTGGCGACGCGGTCTTCGTCCTGCCGGACCCCGAGGTGCTGTCACCGAATCATGCCAAGTGGCTGCTCTACATGGCCTATCAGCAACGCATTCCGGTGATCGGTTTTTCGCGCGCGCTGACCGACGCCGGCGCGCTCGCGGCACTCCATACCACGCCCGCCCAGGTCGGGCTCCAGGCCGCGGAACAGGTGATTTCCCTTGCCCTCGCCGCCCGCGAACGTCCCGGCCAGCCTTGGCGTCTGCCGCCGCCGGTGTACCCGCGTTACTTCGAGGTCAGCGTCAATCACGCAGTTGCGCGTGCGCTGGAATATGAGCCGCGCGATCAGCGGCAACTGGCGCGGTCGCTGTGGTCGATCGAGCAGTTGGATCGCATGCAGGCGGATCAGGGCCGTTACGATCCGGAGCGCGCGCGGCCATGACCAACATTGGTATCCGTGTCCGCGTAATGTTGCTGACCCTGGTACCGCTGCTAGTCTTCAGTCTCGTGCTGGGTCAGTACATGGTGATGTCACGGCTTCAGGACCTCGAGGCCGCGTTGCAGGAACGCGGTGAAACGATGGCCCGCTTCATCGCTGCGGAAAGCGAATTCGGCCTGTTCTCCGAGGACCTCGCCCGCCTCCAGCGCGTCGCCGAGACCTACCTGCTTGAGTCTGATGTCCATGAAGTGCAGATATTCGATGCCGGGCGGCGCCCGGTCGCCGGCGCCACCAATGACAGGCCCGTCGATGACGGGACGGTCATGCGCTTCAGCGCGCCGGTGCTCGTTACCGGGATTGCGGTCGCCGATCATGACGAGCTGTTTGCGGTCGCCGATGTGGGCCGCGCCGGCGGCGATACCCTCGGCTGGGTCGATATCACTCTGTCGCGCGATGCCACCCTCGCCCGTCAGCAGGCCATCGTCCGCAACATCGTCATCATCGCCGGCGCGACGGCGCTGCTCAGCATGATGATTGCGCTGTGGATGGGGCGCGGCATCGTGCGCCCGATCATTCGCCTGAGTCATGCCGTCGACGGCATGAGCAAGGGCCGGCTGGAGACCCGCGTGGCGCCCTCGACCGGCGGCGAGATCGGCGCGCTGGAGCATGGCTTCAACGACATGGCAGAGGTCATGGAGCAGGCACGCAACCGTCTCCAGGCAGAGATCACGGTGGCAACCGGCCGTTTGCAATCAACCATCCGAGAACTCGAGCAGAAAAACCGGGAGCTCGACGCCGCGCGTGAAAGGGCGCTGGCCGCGGGCAATGAGAAGGCGAATTTTCTCGCCAACATGAGTCATGAGATCCGGACGCCGATCAACGCGATCCTCGGCTATACCTCCCTGCTGGAGAAGTCCGGCCTGAGTGCCGAGCAATACGAATATGCGCGTACGATCGGCTTCGCCTCGACGCAGTTGCTGTGCGTGATCGACGATATCCTGTCATTCTCCCGTCTCGAGTCGGGCACGGTCCAGCTCGAGCGGGTCGATTTCGACCTGCGCGATGTGCTCGAGGATGTGCTGTGCATGCTCGGCCCCGAGGCCCGTGACAGGAATCTCGAACTCGTGCTGCTGATCGATTCCGATGTCCCGCTGAAGCTGCGCGGAGATGCCGTGCGCTTCCGCCAGGTCGTGATCAACCTGATGAACAACGCAATCAAGTTCACTGAGCGTGGCGGCGTCAATATCGAGGTCCGTCTGGTATCGATGAAGGACGGCCGCATCGAAATCGAGCTGAGTGTCGTCGATACCGGCATCGGCATTCCGCCCGAGGTCGTCGACCGGATCTTTGCCTCATTCCACCAGGCCGACGCCAGCATCGCGCGGCGTTACGGCGGCACCGGTCTCGGGCTTGCGATCGTGTCGCGCCTGGTCTCCTTGTGGGGCGGCAGTCTCGGGGTCACCAGCGAACCCGGCGCCGGATCGACCTTCCGCTTCACCCTGGTCTGCGAACCGCAATCCTCGCAGCACGACTATGCCGCCGCGCCGGCCCTCGCCGGCCGCAAGATCCTGCTCTATGACGACAACCCGGTTGCCTGCCGCGCCGTTCGCAACCTGCTGATGAGCTGGTCGATCAATGTCTACCTCGCCCGTCACCTCGGTCAGGTCGAAGACATGCTCGCGACGGCGCGCCGGGCCGGCGAGGCATTCGAGCTGGTGGTCTTCGGAACCGGGACGGAGCCTACGGCAGGCGGCGCCAACGGCGCCATGCTCGAGGCGCTGGCGGAATGCGTCCGTCGCGAGCATGCGATTCCGATGCTGTTAATGGCGAATTCCGGTCGCACCGCCCTGCTCGGCCGCTCGCTCAGCGACCCCGGACTCAGGATCGCGATCAAGCCGGTGCGGCGCGATATCCTTCATCGCAACCTGTGCACGCTGCTCGGGATCGAATGGCCGCCACAGCAGGAAGGCCCGCAGGCCGCGGTGGCGGAGGTGGATGACGCCGATCGCGAGTTTCGCGGCCTGCGCGTACTCCTCGCCGAAGACAACGAATATAACCGCGCACTGGCCACCCGCGTGCTCGAAGACGCCGGCATCGAGGTCACCCAGGTCGTCGGCGGTGACGATGCCCTCGCCCGCGCGCGCGCGCAGGACTTCGATCTCGTCATCATGGACCTGCACCTGCCGGGCATGGACGGCGCCGAGACCGCGCGCAGGCTGCGCGAGCTGCGGCCGGCGATGCGGCATATCCCGATCATCGCGCTGACTGCCGATGTCTTTTTCGATCACCCGGACAATCTCGGCAAGACCGCGATCGATGCCTGCCTGCTGAAACCGCTCGACGAGGCGCGGCTGTGGGAGCTGATCCGAACGCTGTGCGTACTGCCGGCAAACGGAGAGGCGCGCGGCTGTGCCGACGGGGTCGTCAGCGCCGGCGAGGTGCGGGCGCGGCTGTGGCCGAAGCTGGTCGCGGCGATCGCCGAACTGCGCGCGCAGATCCGCGATGCCGCGGCAGCCGGTGACCGCCGCCTGCTGGCGGAGCGTATCCATGAACTCAAGGGGCTGAGCGGCTACTTCGGCCTCGCCGAGCTCGATGCCGGCGTTCGCGAACTGGAGGCACGGCTCGGTGGGGAGGCCGACGTGGAGGCGCTGCAATCATCGCTGCGCAGGCTCGATGACCAGATCGCGCAGGCCTGCGCCAGCGGGCCCGGGAACGCCGACTGACGTCCGCTCAGCGCTCGAGGAATACGCGGCGGAAGTTGCGGGTCGTCGCCTCGGCAATGCGCTCGATCGGCACGCCACGCAGTTCGGCGAGATGCCCGGCGACGAAACGCGTGAAGGCCGGCTGGTTCGGCTTGCCGCGGTGTGGCGCCGGCGTCAGATACGGGCAGTCGGTCTCAACCAGGAGGGCCTCCTCGGGCAGCGCCGCCGCCACCTGCTTCAGTGCTGTTGCGTTCGAGAAGGTGACGATGCCGGAGAACGAGATCAGGAAGCCGAGCTCGATCGCGGCGCGCGCGGTGTCGAGATCGGCGGTGAAACAGTGCAGTACGCCGCCGACCTCGGGCGCGTTCTCCTCGCGCAGGATCCGGAGCGTGTCCTCGCTGGCATCGCGCATGTGGACGATCAGCGGCAGGCCGGCCTCGCGCGCGGCGCGGATATGGCGGCGGAAGCGCTCTTGCTGCCAGGTCATGTCGCCGCTGCTGCGGAAGTAATCCAGCCCGGTCTCGCCGATCGCGATGATGCGCTCGCCTGAGCGCGCCAGGCGCACCAGCTCGTCGACGTCCGGCTCCCTGCCCTCGCGCTCGTTCGGGTGCACACCGACCGATCCGTAGACATTCGGATATGCCAGCGTCAGCGCCAGCACCTTCGGGAATTCCTCGAGCCGGATCGACACGCACAACATCATGGTGACGTCGTGCGCACGCGCGTTGTCGAGCACCCCGGCGAGATTGCCGTCATAGGCGTCGAGGTCGAGCAGATCAAGGTGGCAGTGGGAGTCGACGATTTCCATCGCCGGCAATTATAGCAATTACATCGTGTGCGTGATCCGGTCCGACTTCAGCGCGCCGGCCAGATAGGTCTCGATCTTGTTGCGGACGGCGTCGCCGTCCTTGTCGGTGAACTGGACGCCGATTCCGGCGACGAAGTGGCCCTGGGCGTCCTTCGGGTTGATCCAGGCGACGCGGCCGACGACCGGCATCTTCTCTGTCTCTTCCATCAATGTCAGCAGGATGAAGACCTCATCGCCGAGGGCATAGGCCTTGCTGGTCGGGATGAAGATGCCGCCGCCCTTGAAGAACGGGATATAGGCGGAATACAGCGAGCCCTTGTCCTTGATCGCGAGCGAGAGGATGCCCTGGCGATGGCCACCATGCGGGTGTGCACCATGGGCATGGGGTGACTGTTCGGCTTCGCTGCTCATCGGTCCCTGTCCGGGGTAAAGATATCGGTTGAAATATTGGTCTTAACTACATGATTATTTGGGCTTGTTTATGGATACCCAGCCCAGAAGGACGTCCTCGAGCAATAACTGGGGGCTGACCTGACCATCGGCGTCGCGCAGCGCATCGGTGACCCGGTCGAGCTGCAGCAGCAGGCGCCCGGCCTCGAGATTCGCGGCCAGCCCGGCCAGCACGCGGCGCTGGTCGGGGTTGTGGATCCGTGGCGGCGTCTGTGCGGCCTTCAGGCGCGCCATGTCGGCCAGCCAGCCGTATAACCAATATAGCGATTCGCGGAGCCCGAACTTTAGCCAGTTTTCAGCGACCTGCACCGGGTCGGCCCGCCCGGCGGCCAGACCTTCGAGGTCGGCCACCATGGCCTTGCGCTGTTCGAGCCGGCCCTCCCCTGCCAGGGTCAGCGCCGCCAGCGGGGCGCCGCCGGCGAGCTCGAGCAGCAGCGCGGGGTCGTCGCCGGCGCTGCCCTGCGCGGCCAGCCAGGCGACGGTGACCTCGTGTCCCGGCGAGGCCGGCGCCACGGGCCGGAAGTCGATGCGCTGGCAGCGACTCAGGATCGTCGCCGGCAAGGCCGCCGGTCGCGCGCAGACGAGGATCAGCAGCGTCCCCGGCGCCGGTTCCTCCAGGGTCTTCAACAGCGCGTTCGCGGCGCTCGCGTTCAACGCATCGGCCGGATCGATGATGACGACGCGGGCGCCGGCATAATGCGGTTTCAGCGCGAGATAGTCGATGAGTTCACGGATCTGTTCGACGCCGATCGCGCTGCGTTCCTTCTGCGTCTTCTCGTTGATCCCGAGCTCGCAGATGCGCAGGTCCGGGTGTGTGCCTGCCGCGAGCAGCAGGCAGGCGGGACAGGTACCGCAGGCCAGGCCGGCCCCGTCCGGCGTCCGGCACAGCAGCGCGCGGGCCAGGGTCACGGCGAGGTGGCGCTTGCCGAGACCGGCACAGCCGCACAGCAACAGCGCATGCGGCAGGCGGCCGGATGCGCGCGCGCGCCCGAGCTGCGCCCAGGTCTCGCGCTGCCAGGGCAGCAAGCCGTTCAGCGCGGGATCTCCCGTTGCAGCCATGGCGCGAGCGCTTCCGTGATCTGTTGCTGCACATCGGCCAGCGATTGTGCGGCGTTGATGATGCGCCAGCGGCCGGGTTCGCGGCGCGCCAGCTCGAGATAGGTCGCGCGCACGCGTTCGAAAAAGGCCAGTTCCTCGCGTTCGAAGCGATCGGCCGCGGCGCGGCGGTTTGCCCGCGCAAGTCCGGCCTCGACCGGCATGTCGAACAGCAAGGTCAGTGAAGGCTGGACATCGGGATGGGTCCAGCGCGCCAGTGCCTCCACGCGCTCGAGCGGGAGTCCGCGGCCACCGCCCTGGTAGGCGAAGGTCGCGTCGGTGAAGCGATCGCACAGGACGAAGCGACCAGCCGCGAGCGCCGGACGGATCACCCGCGCGAGATGCTCGGCGCGCGCGGCGAACATCAGCAGGAGTTCGGTCTCGGCGGCCATACCGTCATGGCGGTGATCGAGCAACAGGCCGCGGACCTCCTCGCCGAGCGCGGTGCCGCCGGGTTCGCGCGTCAGCACGACCTCGGCGCCGGCGGTCTCGAGCAGTTCGCGGATAAACGGGATGTTCGTCGTCTTGCCGCCGCCCTCGATACCCTCGACGGTGATGAAGCGGCCCTGCCGCGCGGTTTCGCTGTTCATTGGCCTGCCGTCATTCGCTGATGCCGAGGATGTATTTCCTGACCGCGCGCTCATGTTCGGCGAGCGTCGCCGAGAAGTGATGCGTGCCGTCGCCGCGTGAGACGAAGAACAGCTCGTCGCCGTCCTCCGGGTGCAACGCGGCGTGCAGCGACGCCGCGCCCGGCAGCGCGATCGGCGTCGGCGGCAGTCCGCGGCGCGTGTAGGTATTATAAGGCGTATCGGTGCGCAGGTGGTTGCGGGTGATGCGGCCGTCGAAGCCATCGCCGATGCCGTAGATCACGGTCGGATCGGTCTGCAGGCGCATGTTGGCATTGAGCCGACGCACGAACACCCCGGCGATGCGATGTCGCTCCCCGGGCGCGCCGGTCTCCTTCTCGATCAGCGATGCGAGGACCAGGGCCTCATAGGGATCGGCGATCGGCAGCCCGACTGAACGCCCCTCCCATTCCAGCGCCAGACGCTGCGACATCGCCTCGTAGGCGCGGCGCAGCAGCGTGACGTCGGGCGTGCCGGCGATGAAGTGATAGGTGTCGGGAAAGAACCGGCCCTCGGGGTGTTCGCCCGGCGCCCCGATCGCGGCCATGATGCCGTCGTCATCGGCGTCGCCGAGGGTCTTGCGAATCTTGTCGTGATCGCGGATGGCCGCGAGCATCTGGCGGAAGGTCCAGCCCTCGGGGATGGTCAGCGCATAGCGGATGACGTCGCCGGTCTCGAGCCTGGCGAGCAGATCCGCCGGCGTCATGCCCGGCATCAGCAGGTATTCTCCGGCCTGGATGCTGTCGGCGCGACCGCGCAGGCGCGCGTGCCAGACCAGCCAGCGCGGTCGCTCAAGATGCCCCAGCCGTTCGAGTTCATGCGCAACGGTGATCAGACCGCTGCCCGGCGCGACGTCATATTGCACCGGCGCGTCGACGCCGCTGAGCGGCGATTGCAGGAAACTCTGGTAGTCGTAGTACAGCAAGGCGCTCACCAGCGCACAGGCGGCGGCCAGCAGGATGCCCGTCCTGATCAACCAGCGCGTCATGCCGACGCCGCGTCCCCGGGGGCGAGGCTGTGGCGGCCGAGTGCGGCCATCAGTCTCCGCGTGACCGGACCGACCGCCAGTTCCGTCCGTTCAAAGCGACGGACCGGCACCACGCCGATCAGGCTGTTGCAGACAAAGGCCTCGTCGGCCGCCCCGACGTCACCGGGCAGCAGCCGGGTCTCCGCGGCCGCGATGCCGAGCGCCGCCGCGGTCTCGAGGACCTGCGCGCGCAGGATGCCGGCGACACCGCAGTCGCCGAGCGCCGGCGTGCGCAACTTGCCGGCGCTGACGATGAACAGGTTGCTCATCGTGCCCTCGATGACCGCGCCCTCGCGATCCATCATCAGCCCCTCGCGGATCTCCGGGTCGTCCCATTCGGCGCGCGCGAGTACCTGTTCCAGCCGGTTCAGGTGCTTGATGCCGGCCAGCGCCGGGTTCGCGCCGAGGCGAGTCTCGCACAGGCGCAGCGCCACGCCATGGCGATAGTCCTCTGTCGCCACGGGCGGGGCCGGCAGCCGCATCACGATGCGCGTCGATGCCGGCGTTTCGTCCGTCGCGATCCGGTAGCCGCGTCTGCCGGGACCGCGCGTGACGATGATCTTGAGCACCGCACGCGGCGCGTCGTCACATAAGGTCCGGGCCTCGCCCGTGAGCAGCGTCGGGTCCGGCTCCGGCAGGCGCATTCGCCGGCAGCCCTCCGCGAGGCGGCGCAGGTGATGCTCGAACAGCAGCGGCGCGCTGTCGCGCACCGCGATCGTCTCGAACAGCCCGTCGCCGTACTGCAGGCCGCGGTCGAAGGCGCTGACGAGTTCGCCGGGTTGTCCGTTGATCAGCATCATCGCGCCATTCTACCGGATGGCGGGCACATCAACCGAACGCGCGAATCAGCCCGCGCGCCTTCGTGCGCGTCTCCTCGAGCTCCTTTTCCGGGATCGAGTCGGCGACGATGCCGGCGCCGGCGCGCAGGGTCAGCTGATCGCCGTATCGCTCGAGCGTGCGGATCAGGATATTGAGGTCGAGGCTGCCGTCGCGGTTCAGGTAGCCGAGCGCGCCGGTATAGGCGCCGCGGGCCTCGTCCTCGAGACCGGCGATGATCTCCATGCAGCGTACCTTCGGGCAACCGGTAATGGTGCCGCCGGGAAACACCGCGCGCAGGATCGCACCCGGTGTCACCCCGTCGCGCAGGCGTCCGCGCACGTTCGACACGATATGGTGGACATGCGCATAGGACTCGATCGTCATCAGCTCGTTGACGGTCACCGTGCCCGGCACGCAGAGGCGGCCGAGGTCGTTGCGCTCGAGGTCGATCAGCATGATGTGCTCGGCGCGTTCCTTCGGATGGGCGAGCAGCCGGTCCGACAGCGAGCGGTCGGCAACGGGGTCGGCGCCGCGCGGGCGCGTGCCGGCGATCGGCCGTGTCTCGACGATGCCGGCACGGGCGCTGACCAGCCGTTCCGGGGAAGAGCTGATGATCGACTGTTCGCCGATCTGCGCCAGCGCCGCGAACGGCGCCGGGTTGCTCAGGCGCAGGCGGTCGTAGATCGCGGCCGACTCGCAGCCCGGCGCGATCCGGCCGCGCCAGGCGCGTGACAGATTGGCCTGGAAGACGTCGCCGTCGGTGATGTGGCGCAGGATGCGACGGACGCCGTCGAGGAACAGCGCGGGCGGGTCCTCGGCCAGCGCCTCTACGAGACGCGGCGGTGCCAGGGCTGTGCTGTCCTGCGCTTGCGCGAGGTCCGCGCGCACCGCCTCGACCAGAGCCTCCTGGCCGGGTTCGGCGACGAGACGGACACGGCCGGTTGCGTGATCGCGAATCAGCGCCGCCGGACAGCGCAGCGCCGCGGCGACGGGGCCCCGCCCCCGGCGCATCAGCGGCGCGAGCCTCGGCTCGATCTCGGCGGCGAGTTCATAGCCGAGATACAGGCACCAGCCGCCATGGAACGGCAGATCCGGCGAGTCGTCCTGCACACAGGCCTGCGTCTGCCACCAGGCATCGAGGGCGTCGAGGAAGTGCTCGCCGTCCGGACGATGGCCCTGCCCTTCGATCCGGCCATCGGCATTCAGCAGCAGGCGGCGGCCGTCGGCGACGAACAGCAGGTCATGGCGGGCCTGCGGACCGCCGCGGGTGACGCTTTCGAGGAGACAGGGATAGCGCCCGGGGGCCCGCCGATGCAGGGCCAGCAGGTCGATGCCGGATTCGAGAAGCTGGATCAGTTTTCTAGCGTAACTTGCTGAAAACCAGGGTGCCGTTGGTGCCGCCGAAGCCGAACGAGTTGGAGATCGCGACATCGATCTTCATCGGCCGGGCCTCGTTCGGGACATAGTCGAGGTCGCACTCGGGATCGGGGTTCTCGAGGTTGATCGTCGGCGGCGCGACCTGGTCGCGGATCGCGAGGATCGAGAAGATCGCCTCGACACCGCCGGCGGCGCCGAGCAGGTGTCCGGTCATCGATTTCGTCGAGCTGACCGCGACCCGGTACGCATGATCGCCGAAGGCGGCCTTGATCGCGACGGTCTCGGCCTTGTCGCCGGCCGGGGTC
>CAYLKC010000051.1:0-13990 GCA_964384095.1 uncultured Chromatiales bacterium | reverse complement strand
GTCGCACTCCGGGTCGGGCGTCTCGTAGTTCCACGTCGGCGGGATGACGCCCCGGCCGAGGCCCAGCACGCTGAAGATCGACTCAATCGTGCCGGCCGAGCCCATCGCGTGGCCCATGGCCGACTTGGTGCTGCTGATGGGCACTTCGTAGGCCCGCTCGCCGAACAGGCGCTTGATGGCGATGGTCTCCGTCACGTCGTTGACCGGCGTCGAGGTGCCGTGGGCGTTGATGTAATCGACGGCCTCGATGCCGAGTCCGGCGTTGCGCAGCGCGTTCAGCATGCAGCGGCGCGCGCCGCCGCCGTCGCCGCAGGGCGAGGTCATATGATACGCATCGGCGCTCATGCCGTAGCCGATGACCTCGGCGTAGATGTTCGCTCCGCGGCGACGCGCGTGTTCGTATTCCTCGAGCATGACGACGCCGGCGCCATCGCCGAGCACGAAACCGTCACGATCACGGTCCCATGGACGGCTCGCGCGTTCGGGATCGTCATTGCGCTGTGACAGAGCGCGCGCGGCGCCAAAGCCGCCGAGCCCCATCGGCGAGGTCGCCATCTCGGCGCCGCCGGCGAGCATCATGTCGGCATCGCCGTATTCGATCATGCGCGAGGCATCACCGATGCTATGGGTGCCGGTCGTGCAGGCGGTGACGATCGCGACGTTCGGACCCTTGAGTCCGCACATGATCGACAGGTTGCCGGAGATCATGTTGATGATGTTGCTCGGCACGAAGAACGGTGAGATCTTGCGCGGGCCGCCGTTCAGATAGGCCTTGTGGCCCTCCTCGATGCCGGGGAGCCCGCCGATGCCGGAACCGATCGACACGCCGATACGCTCGGCGTTCGCTTCGGTGACTTCGATGCCGGAGTCCTTCAGGGCCTGGAGGCCGGCGGCGATGCCGAAATGGACGAACGCATCCATCTTGCGCGCCTCTTTCGGCGGAATGTAGTCATGCAGCGGGAAGTCCTTGACCATCGCCGCGAAGCGGGTCGGAAACGCCGACACGTCGAAGCTCGTGATCGGCGCGGCGCCGCTGCGGCCGGCGAGGATGCTGTCCCAGGATTCGCCGACCGTCAGGCCGACGGGACTGACCATGCCGAGTCCGGTGATGACGACGCGTCTTTTCATGCGTGATCGGGTCCCTGATTCCAGTGGCATGAGGCCGGTATCCCGGTCGCGTCGGGGTTCGCGTGGTGCGACCCCCGACGCCCCGGAATACCGGCCTGATTATGCGTTCAGAAAGTGGGCATTACAAACATCGGAAGGAAACAGAAGTCTTGCGGGCGGCAAGGCTTCGGCGGCGGTTCAGCCCGGCTTGTGATTCGTGATGTAGTCGATGGCCTGCTGAACGGTCGTGATCTTCTCGGCCTCTTCGTCCGGGATCTCACACTCGAACTCTTCCTCGAGGGCCATCACCAGCTCAACGGTGTCCAGCGAATCCGCGCCCAGATCATCGACGAACGAGGCCTCACGGTTGACCTCTTCTTCTTTCACGCCCAGCTGTTCCACGACAATCTTTTTGACGCGGTCTTCAATGCTATCGCTCATTTACTGATTTCCTCCCTAGAAACCGATGACGGTCCGGTGCCGCAAAGCGGCTATTTTATTGGAATCCTTGGCCGGATACCAGCGAAATGAACCGGCCCGCCGACGGGGTGTTAATTTAATGATATCAATGAAAAAATCAACGTTTTTATGGCATATGCATGCCGCCGTTCACATGCAGCGTCGTGCCGGTGACATAGGCCCCTTCCGGCCCCGCGAGATACGCCACCGCATGGGCGATGTCCTCCGGTCGGCCGAGGCGGCCGAGCGGTATCTGCTGCAACAGGCTCTCGTGCTGTGATTCCGGCAGATCCTTCGTCATGTCGGTATCGATGAAGCCCGGGGCCACGACATTGACCGTGATCCCGCGCGAGGCGACCTCGCGCGCGAGCGACTTGCTGAAGCCGATCATGCCGGCCTTCGCGGCGGCATAGTTGGCCTGGCCCGGGTTGCCGCTGAGCGCGACGACCGAGGCGATGTTGACGATGCGGCCCTTGCGCGCCTTCATCATGCCGCGCAGACAGGCCCGTGACAGGCGGAACACCGAGCCGAGATTGGTGTTCATCACCGCATCCCACTCCTCGTCCTTCATCCTGAGCAGCAGGTTGTCACGGGTGATGCCGGCGTTGTTGACGAGGATGCCGGGCGCGCCGAAGCGCTGTTCGATCGTCTTCAGCGTCGCGTCGATCGCGGCCGCGTCGGTGACGTCGAGCACGAGGCCGGCGCCATTGATTCCGGCGGCCTTCATCCACGCATCGATGCGCGCGGCGCCGTCGGCCGAGGTCGCCGTGCCGGCGACCGTGGCGCCGCGGCGGCCGAGTTCCTCGGCAATCGCCCGTCCGATCCCGCGCGTCGCGCCGGTGACCAGTGCAATCTCGTTATTCAGTGTCATCATCACTCCCCCGGGGGCAGACCCCTGGTCCTTTGTTATCCGGAACGGGTGACCGCTTCAGGTGGCGGCCTCGTGGTCGAGGGCTTCCCGCAGGGTCGGCTTGTCGTAGACGGCCATCGCCTCGAGCTCGCGGTCGATGCGCCGGGCGAGGCCGGTCAGGACCTTGCCGGGACCGCATTCGACGATGCGGCGGATGCCGCGCGCCTTCATGTCCTGTATCGTCTCGACCCAGCGCACCGGGCTGTGCAACTGGCGCACCAGGGCGTCGCGGATCTGCGCGGCGTCGCTCCATGACGCGACGTCGGCGTTGTGCAGCACCGGCACCCGGGGCGCGGTGATCGCGGTCTCGTCGAGCAGCCGGCGCATGCGCGCTGCGGCCGGTTCCATCAGCGCGCAATGCGACGGCACGCTGACCGGCAGGGGCACGGCGCGCTTGGCGCCGGCCTCGCGCGCCAGCGCGATCGCGCGATCGACCGCATCACGGTGTCCGGCGATGACGACCTGCCCCGGCGAGTTGAAGTTGACCGCAGCGACGACCGCGCCCTGTGCCGCCTGTTCGCAGGCCTCAGCGACCCGGGCGTCGTCGAGGCCGAGGATCGCTGCCATCGCGCCCTGCCCTTCCGGCACCGCTTCCTGCATGTAGCGGCCGCGTTCGGCAACCAGCTCCACCGCGCATTCGAATGACAGTGCATCGCCGCAGGCAAGCGCGGTGTATTCGCCGAGGCTGTGTCCGGCCATCAGTGCCGGCAGCGGTCCGCCGCACTGGCGCCAGACCCGCCACACCGCGACGCCCGCAGCCAGCATCGCCGGCTGGGTGCGGTCGGTGCGATTCAGCTCCGCCTCGGGTCCGTCCTGGATCAAGCGCCAGAGGTCATAGCCGAGCACCTCCGAGGCGGCGTCGAAGGTCTCGCCGACGATCGGGTAGGCGCCGCCCATCTCGGCCAGCATGCCGAGGGCCTGCGAGCCCTGGCCGGGGAATACGATTGCAAGCTGTTCGTCTCTGTCTTTCATGGCCGCGTTCAGTATTTGATCAGGGCGGAGCCCCAGGTGAAGCCGCCGCCGAAGGCCTCGAGCAGCAGGGTCTCGCCGCGCTTGATGCGGCCGTCGCGCACAGCGACGTCGAGCGCCAGCGGGATCGACGCCGCCGAGGTATTTCCATGCGTATCGACGGTGACGACGACACGCTCCATCGGCAGGCCAAGCTTGCGTGCGGTCGCGGAGATGATGCGGATATTGGCCTGATGCGGGACGATCCAGTCGATGTCGTTCTTGGTCAGACGATTCGCAACCAGCGTCTCGTCGACGATGCGTTCGAGCGTGTTGACCGCGACCTTGAACACCTCGCTGCCCTGCATCTGTATATAGGCCTCTCCCGCCCGCACCTTGTCATAGCCGGCGGAGATGCCGGACGGCACCATCAGCAGGTCGCGATAGCTGCCGTCGGCATGCAGGTGCGTCGAGACGATACCGGGCTCGTCACCGGCCTCGAGGATCACCGCGCCGGCGCCGTCACCGAACAGCACGCAGGTGCTGCGATCGGTCCAGTCGATGATGCGCGACAGGGTGTCCGCACCAACCACCAGCGCGCAGCGCGCAGCGCCGGTGCGGATAAACTTGTCGGCGACGCCGAGCGCGTAGACGAAGCCGCTGCATACGGCCTGGATATCGAAGGCGGTCTGGCCATGCAGGCCGAGGCGTTGTTGCAGCAGGCAGGCAGTACTCGGGAAGACGCGATCGGGCGTCGTCGTTGCAACGATGATCAGGTCGATGTCGTGGCCGTCGATATCGGCGGCCTCGATCGCGCGCCGCGAGGCGGCCTCGGCGAGGTCGACGGTGTTCTCGCCATCGACGGCGATATGACGCTGGCGGATGCCGGTGCGTTCGCGGATCCACTCATCGGTGGTGTCGACCATCTTTTCGAGGTCGGCATTGTGCAGCACCTTTTCGGGCAGATAGCCCCCGGTGCCGGTGATGCGGGCATGTTTCACTCTGCAGACCTTTCCAGCGGTCGTTCCATCAGCAGCTCCTCGATGCGGCTGCCGATGAGTTGTGCAACGTCCTTCCTGACTTCCAGCACGGCCTCCTTGATCGCGTTCGCGAACGAGGTCTCATCCGCGCTGCCGTGGCTCTTGATGACGACGCCCTGCAAGCCGACCAGGCTGGCTCCATTGTATCTGCGCGGATCGATCTTGTCGCGAAAGGCATCCAGCACCGGTTTTGCAGCGGCGCCGCGCAGCCGCGTCGCCGTCGTGCGCATGAATTCCTGCTTGATGAAATGCGAGATCATGCGGGCGACGCCCTCGCTGGTCTTTAGCGCAACATTGCCGACGAAGCCGTCGCAGACCACGACATCGACGGTGCCTTCGTAGATATCGTTGCCTTCGATGAAGCCGGCGTAGTTGATGTACTTGCAACCCGAGAGCAGGCGGGCAGCCTCCTTGACGCGCTCGTTGCCCTTGATCTCCTCCTCGCCGATGTTCAGCAGGCCGACCGTGGGCGACGGGTTATTGTCCACCGCGCTGGTCAGGATCGATCCCATCAAGGCGAACTGGAACAGGTGATCGGCGTGCGAATCGACATTGGCGCCGAGGTCAAGCATATGGGTATGACCGCGGATCGTCGGCAGCGCGACGATGATCGCCGGGCGCTCGACGCCTGGCAGGGTCTTCAGCACATAGCGCGCGGTCGCCATCAGGGCGCCGGTGTTGCCGGCGCTGACGCAGGCCGCGGCCGTGCCTTCTTTGACCAGATTGATCGCGACCCGCATCGACGAATCGCGCTTGCCGCGCAGGGCCTGCGACGGCAGCTCGTCCATCTCGACTTTCTGCGAGGCGTGACGGATCGTCAGCCGTGAGTTCGTGGCCGCGCCGTGACGGGCGAGTTCCTGTTCGAGCGCGACCTGGTCACCGACCAGGATCAGGTGGAGGTCAGGGTGACGGGACAGCGCTGCGAGCGACGCGGGGACGGTGACCGGCGGACCGTGATCGCCGCCCATCGCGTCGAGGGCGATCGAAAGGCTCAAGCCTCAGACTTCCCCTTCCTTCGTATCGATGACCTTGCGGCCGCGGAAATAGCCGCCCGGGGTCACATGATGACGCAGGTGGGTCTCTCCGCTGGTCGGATCGACCGACAGCGTGGGCGCCTTCAGCCGGTCATGGGCGCGGCGCATGCCGCGCTTCGAGGCTGATTTCCTGTTCTGTTGTACTGCCATGATTCAAACACTCCGTGGTTGATTCAGTTCCGTTCCTTTTGCCCGAGCAGTTCACCGAGTCCGGCGAACGGCCGCCGCGTCTCCTGACGCCCGGCCGGCGTCTCTGCGGCCGGCTTGATCCGCTCATCGCGCAAGTGGCAGTCCTCGACCGCATGCATCGGCACGATCGGCAACGCCAGCAGCAATTCGTCCTCGACCAGCTTGCCGGGATCGAGCCTGCCGTCCTCGACGATCACCGGTTCGTAGCGGCCGGAGAGGACCTGCGCGGCGGCTTCCGATGTCACGAGTCCGAGCGAGACCTCGATGCTCAATGGATATTCGAGCGTCTGCAGGCAGCGCTGGCAGACCAGCGACAGGGTCGCTGACAGTGTGCCGCGGATGTAACGCTGTTTCTGCCCGTCGATACCAAAGGTCAGTTCGACTTCGACCTCGCCTTCTGTATCATGCAGGGACTCTTTGAGTCGCGCCATCGCGCCTAACGGCACGTTGCCGCGGAGGGTGACGCCCGATTCCGCCAGGCGACCCGGATGCACGCTCTGCGGCAGTCGGCCGGACATAGGCGCACATGATAGGGCCAGAGCCCGTAACTGTCAAAATTTACTGATAAAATTCGATGAATGCCCGGCACCGCAGTCCCGACCTGATCCTCGCCTCGAGTTCCCCGTACCGTCGCCTGCTGCTGGAGCGGCTCGGCCTCCCGTTTGCGATCGCCGTGCCCGACATCGACGAAAGCCCGCTGCCCGGTGAGACGCCCGAGGCGATGGTGCTGCGCCTTGCCGAACAGAAGGCCCGACGCGTGGCCCCGACCCATCCGCAGGGCCTGATCATCGGCTCGGACCAGGTCGCCGTGCTCGATGGACGGGTCGCGGGCAAACCGGGCGGCCACGAGGCGGCGGTGGCGCAATTGCTGGCCTCGTCCGGACGCACGGTGGCGTTTCTGACAGCCCTGTGCCTGCTGAATGCCGCGAGCGGACGCAGTCAGGCGGAGGTCGTCACCACCCGGGTGACCTTTCGCGCGCTCGATCGCGAGACCGTCGAGGGCTATGTCGCAATCGAACGTCCCTATGCCTGCGCCGGCGCGCTGCAGGTCGAGCAGCTCGGCATCACGCTGCTCGAACGCATCGAGAGCGATGACCCGAGCGCGCTGATCGGCCTGCCGCTGATCCGTCTGGCGCGGATGCTCGCCGCCGAGGGCGTCGATCTCTATGCCACGGGGCGCCGGCGGCATGCCGGCTGAAGCGATGGAGACACGGGCCGGCAACTCTGCCCCGCCCACCCGGCCCTGGCATGCGCTCGGCACCGGCGAGACGCTGTCGCAGCTCGAAACCGGCCATGACGGGCTGACCGCCACCGAGGCCGCGCGCCGGCTCGAACGGTACGGTCATAATCGCCTGCCACCGCCGCAGAAACGCGGGGCGCTGATGCGGCTGCTCGCACAGCTCAACAACCTTCTGATCCAGGTGCTGATCGCCGCCGCCGTCATCACCGCGGCGATCGGTCACTGGATCGACGCCGGGGTCATCCTCGCGGTCGTCATCATCAACACCATCATCGGCTTCGTGCAGGAAGGCCGCGCCGAGCAGGCGCTCGATGCGATCCGCCACATGCTGGCGCCGAACGCCTCGGTGACGCGCGACGGCCATCGCCATACCTTGCCCGCCGAGGATCTGGTGCCCGGCGACGTCGTGCTGCTCGAGCCCGGCGACAAGGTGCCGGCCGACCTCCGTCTGCTGAAGATCAAGGGGCTGCGCATCCAGGAGGCGGTGCTGACCGGTGAATCGGTGCCGGTCGACAAGGGCGCTGACCCCGTCGGCGAGCGGACCGATCTCGGTGACCGCCGTTCGATGGCCTTCTCCGGGACACTGGTTGCCGCCGGCCAGGGCACCGGCGTCGTCGTCGCGACCGGCGGGGGCACCGAGATCGGGCGCATCAGCGGCCTGCTGACCGAGGTCGAGCAGATGACGACGCCGTTGCTGGCGCAGATGACAGTATTCGCGCGCAAGCTGACCTTCGTGATCCTCGGCGCCGCGCTGCTGATGTTCCTGTTCGGCTGGTGGGTGCGCGGCATGGCGCCGGTCGATATATTCATGATCGTCGTCGCTCTCGCGGTTGCCGCGATCCCCGAGGGACTGCCGGCGATCCTGACCGTGACGCTCGCGATCGGCGTGCAGCGCATGGCCTCACGCAATGCGATCATCCGCCGCCTGCCCTCGGTCGAGACGCTCGGCGCGGTGTCGATCATCTGTTCCGACAAGACCGGCACGCTGACCCGCAACGAGATGACGGTGCGCAGCATCGTGCTCGCGGAACGCGGTTTCACGACCACCGGCACCGGCTACGACCCGCATGGCGAGTTCCTGGCCGGCGACGCCGCAATCGATCCGGATGATCAGCCAACTCTGGCGGAGTTCCTCCATGCATGCCTGCACTGCAATGATTCGTCATTGCAACTGCGTGACGGCGAATGGCTTGTCGGCGGCGACCCGATGGAAGGCGCGCTGCTGGTCGCAGCGGTCAAGGGCGGCTTCGACATCGCGCAGGAGCGCCAGCGCCACGTGCGCACCGATGCCATCCCCTTCGACGCGGCGCACCGCTTCATGGCCGTGCTGGTCCATGACCATGCCGGCAATGGCCAGGTGTACGTCAAAGGCGCGCCGGAAAAGCTGCTGGCGATGTGCGTCAGCGAGCGCCACACCGATGGCGATCGACCACTCGATGCCGAGGCCTGGCGCGCGCGCATCGAGGAGATCGCGGCCGGAGGACAGCGCGTCCTCGCGATCGCGATGCGGCCTGCGGACGGCCGCTCGGTACTGACCTTCGATGATGTCGAGTCAGGGCTGGTGATGCTCGGCCTGGTCGGGCTGATGGACCCGCCGCGCGAAGAGGCGATCGCCGCGATCGCCGAATGCCAGTCGGCCGGCATCCGCGTCAAGATGATCACCGGCGATCATGCCGCGACCGCCGGCGCGATCGCGGCGCAGCTCGGACTCGCGAACAGCCGCGAGGTCGTCACCGGGCGTGAACTCGATGTGCTCGACGACGACGCCTTCGCCGAGACCGCAATGCGCGTCGATGTCTTCGCGCGCACGACGCCCGAGCACAAGTTGCGCCTGGTCGAGGCCCTGCAGTCGCATGGCAAGGTCGTCGCGATGACCGGCGATGGCGTCAACGACACCCCGGCGCTTAAACGCGCCGATGTCGGCGTCGCGATGGGCAGGAATGGCACCGAGGCCGCCAAGGAGGCCTCGGAGATGGTGCTCGCCGATGACAACTTCGTATCGATCTCGCAGGCGGTGCGCGAGGGTCGCACCGTCTATGACAATCTGAAGAAGGCGATCCTGTTCCTGCTGCCGATCAACGGCGGCGAATCGCTCGGCATCCTCATTGCGGTGCTGCTCGGCGTCACGCTGCCGATCACGCCGCTGCAGATCCTGTGGGTCAACATGGTCAGCTCGGTGGTACTGGCGATGGCGCTGGCCTTCGAGCCCTCCGAGCCGGATGTCATGCAGCGGCCGCCGCGCCGCCGTGGGGAACCGATCCTGTCGCTGTTCCTGGTCTGGCGGATCTTCCTGGTCTCGCTGCTGTTCGTCACCGGCATCTTCACGATCTTCTTCTGGTCGCTTTCGAACGGTTCATCGGTGGAGGCGGCGCGAACTCACGCGGTCAACGCGCTGGTGGTGATGGAGGTGTTCTACCTGTTCAACGTCCGTTTCCTCGGCGCGTCGTCGCTGACCCTGGAGCGGGCGTTCGGCACGCGGGTCATCTGGATCGCCCTGGCGATGGTCGTCGCGCTGCAGCTGATCTTCACCTACACGCCGTTCATGAACTTCTTCTTCCAGTCACGTCCGGTCGACTTCATTCACGGCGTCGCGATCCTCGCCACCGGCGTCGCCGTATTCACGATCCTCGAACTCGAGAAGTGTCTGGTCAACAGTCTGAAGAACCGGCGCGGCGGTTAGTTGACTGCTGAACCGGGAGCGGGGGCGGCGGGTTTTCTCCGCGAATGGCTCGCCTCGCTGCCGCTGCGCGGCACCCTTCGGGCTCCGGCGAGGCTGCGCTTGACTTCGCTGCGCAAACCCGCCGCCCCCGCTCCCGGTTCAGCTATCTATTAGCGAAGCTCGGTGCGGAAGGCGGCCATGACGGTGTTCGCGAAGACGGCGCCGAAGCGTTCTGCGAAGCGCTCGAATACCGGGCGGCGATAGGTGTAATCGACGATGCGCTCTGCCCCGACCAGCTCGCGGGCGACGTGGCTGCTGCTGGCAAGACCGTCGATGAGGCCGAGCTCGACGCCTTGCTCACCGGTCCAGGTCAGTCCGGTGAACAGTGTGGCATCGTCGCCCTTGAGGCGGTCGCCGCGCCCTGCCCTGACGACTTCGATGAACTGGCGATGGACGTCCTCGAGCATCGCGCGGACATGGCTGACCTCGTCTTCCTTCAGCGGTGAGAACGGATCGAGGAATCCCTTGCTCTCGCCGGCGGTCAGCAGGCGGCGCTCGACGCCGAGCTTCTCCAGCGTGTCGACAAAACCGAAGCCGTCGATGACGACGCCGATCGAGCCGACGATGCTGGCCTTGTCGGCATAGATCTCGTCGGCCCCCGCTGCGATGTAATAGCCGCCGGAGGCGCAGATGTCGGTGACGACCGCGTACAGGCGCTTGTCCGGATAGAGACCGCGCAGGCGCATGATCTCGTCGTTGACATAGCCGGCCTGGACCGGGCTGCCGCCGGGGCTGTTGATGCGCAGGATCACCGCCTCGGCGTGGTCATTCTCGAAGGCGCGGCGCAGACCGGAGATGATGTTGTCGGCACTCGCATCCTGGCCGTCGGCGATGACGCCGCTGATCTCGATCAGCGCGGTGTGCTCGCTGCGCAGGCCATCATCGCCGAGGCTGCCGGGCCAGTACAGCACGAGGATCAGCACCAGATACGAAAAGAACAGCAGCTTGAAGAAGATGTTCCAGCGCCGCGCTCGCCGCTGCTCGGAGAGCGCCGAGAATGCCAGGCGTTCGAGGGCATCGCGGGCCCAGGCGCCGTCGCCATCCTTGCCGGGACCGCTGCGCCCCGCTGATTGCGCCGGGGGTTGCGCCGGCGCGCGGGCGTCGCCGAGCCAGGGATCCTGTCTGTCGTTATCTGCCATCTTCTGCTGCCTGTGTCGGTGCGGGGGGATTGCCGCGTCATTCTATCGCGCCGCGCGGCGCGTCTGCCAACCATACGCTGATCTCGCGGATGTCGTCGATGCAGCCGAGCGGCCTGCTGTCCAGCAGGCGGGCGCGGGTATGGACGCCGTAGCTGACCGCCAGCGCGTCGGCGCCGGCATTGCGGGCCATCAGCATGTCATATTCGGTATCGCCAATCATCAGCGTTTCATGAGGCCAGGCGCCGGCGACGTCCATGACCTCGATCAGCATGCGCGGGTCGGGCTTCGAGGCAGTCTCGTCGGCGCAGCGCGTCACCGCAAACAAGGCGCCGCAACCGGTCTCCTCCAGCGAACGGTCGAGACCGCGGCGTCCCTTGCCGGTGGCGACCGCAAGCAGGTAACCGGTGCGGTCGAGCGTCTCCAGCACCTCGCGCGCGCCGGGGAACAGCGTTGCCGGGGCATGGTGGTCCGACAGGAAGTGATAGCGGTAGCGATCGGTCAGGCGGCGCAGCATCGCGGCATCGATCTCCGGCGCCAGCGTGCGGAAGGCCTCGGGCAGGCCGAGTCCGATCACGTTCAGCAGCGCCTCGCGCGGTGGCGCCGGCAACCCGACATCCTCGAAGGTCATTGACAGGCAGCCGGTGATGCGCGCCTCGGAATCCATCAGCGTCCCGTCCCAGTCAAACACCAGCAACTTGTAAGGCAGCCCGCTCATCACCGTTTGTTCACAGTTTGTCGAGGAGCGCGCGCAGCGGCGGTGGCAGCGGGCAGGAGACCGACACCGGGCTGCCGTCACGCGGGTGATCGAAGCCGAGCGCGTGCGCGTGCAGGAAGATGCGCTTGAGTCCGAGCGCGCGCATGCGGCGGTTCAGGGCCTCGTCGCCGTACTTGTCGTCGCCGGCGAGCGGGTGACCGATGCCGGCGGCATGGACCCGGATCTGGTGGGTGCGGCCGGTGCCGAGCACCGCCTCGACCAGCGTCGTGTCACGGAAGCGCTGCTGCGGGATGAAGCGCGTCACTGCGTCCTTGCCGCCCTCCTCGTCGATCTCGACCATGCGCTCACCGGCGCGCACGCGGTTGCGATCGAGGCGCAGATCGACGGTGCGTCCGCCACCGCTCCAGCGTCCCCCGACCAGGGCCAGGTAGCGCTTCTCGACCCGTCCGCCCTCGCTAAACATCCCCGCCAGGACCGGCAGCAGACGACGGTTCTTCGCCACCAGCAGGCAGCCCGAGGTGTCGCGATCGAGCCTGTGGACGAGGTTCAGGTCGGGGCAATCCGGCCGCAGCGTCCGCAGGGCCTCGATCAGCCCGTAACGCAGCCCGCTGCCGCCGTGGACCGCGACCCCGGACGGCTTGTCGAGGATCATCAGATCATCGTCCTCGAACAGGATCGCGCCGGCCAGCGCCGCCACGAGCCCCGCCCCCGGCGTGGCGGGCGTCGCGCCGGCGCCGCCGTCGACCGGCGGGATGCGGACCTGGTCACCCTGCTTCAGGCGATAGGTCGGCTTGATCCGGCCGCTGTTGACGCGCACCTGGCCGGTCCGCAGCAGACGATAGATATGGCTGCGCGGCACGTCCCGGAGCTGGGCCATCAGAAAGTTGTCGATACGCTGGCCGTCGCGGCCGGGATCGACTTCGACGATCCGGGCCGCACGCGGCGTCGGGGTGGCGGTCATGGTGCTACGATCCGGATAACTGTTTGAAGGGCCATTAAAACATTGCTATATTATGCCGACGCCGGGTGGCCCCGGCACGTTATTTCGAAGGGCCTGACCGATCGCGTTCGGGTCCTATGGTAGCAAGGTGGTTGAGGCGCGCGCTCGCCGATTGCGGGCGACGCCGGCATCCAGCACAGGGCTCGTCTCAAGTGCCGGATGTAAAGACATGATTTCACGGGTTTTCATGCCATCATCGGCCGGCCGTGCCAGGGCACGACGCGAGGCCGGGGGGCGGAAAAGAGATAGATCAACGGAAACCGGGCGCTTGCGCCGGTGTTGCCGGATACGAATTGTCAGCCGGAAGTCTTGCAGACAGGATACGCGACCATGCAGGGTGAACGAGAACCCCCGAGCGGAAACGTAACGTCACAAGAACGTCCCGTTTAGCGACGATTGCATCGTCGCGAATACAGATCACGCGGCACACAGCCGCGCGGGCCGACAGGCAGATTCGGCAATACCCGCAGGGCCGCCGTCAGGTTGCTCAACAGGGATTGCTGACAATGAAAAGAATGCTGATCAACGCAACTCAGGCAGAGGAGTTGCGCATTGCGCTGGTCGACGGCCAGTACCTCTACGATCTCGACATCGAGACCCCGTCCCGCGAACAGAAAAAGGCCAATATCTACAAGGGCCGCATCACCCGCGTCGAACCCAGCCTCGAGGCCGCCTTCGTCGATTACGGCGCCGACCGCCACGGCTTCCTGCCGCTGAAGGAGGTGTCTCCGACCGTCTTCACGACCCCGGCCGAGGGCAACAAGCGGGTCGAGATCCGCGAGGTCCTCAAGGAAGGCCAGGAGGTCGTCGTCCAGGTCGCCAAGGAGGAACGTGGCACCAAGGGCGCGGCGCTGACGACCTACATCTCCCTCGCCGGCCGCTACCTGGTCCTGATGCCGAACAACCCCCGCGCCGGCGGCATCTCCCGCCGCATCGAGGGCGATGACCGCAGCGAGCTGCGCGAGGCCCTCGGCGAGATCGAGATCCCGGACGGCATGGGCGTCATCGTCCGCACCGCCGGCATCGGCAGGAGCGCCGAGGAGATCCAGTGGGACCTCGACTACCTGGTCTGGCTGTGGCGCGCGATCGAGGAAGGCGCGCAGAAGGGCCCTGCCCCGTATCTGATCTACCAGGAAAGCGACATCATCATCCGCGCGATCCGCGACTATCTGCGCCCGGACATCGGCGAGATCCTGATCGACGACGAGGCGGTCTACAACCGCGCCCGCGACTTCATGCAGCGCATCATGCCGCAGAATCTGTCGAAGATTAAGTACTACAAGGATGAAACGCCGCTGTTCACGCGCTACCAGATCGAGAGCCAGATCGAGGCCGCGTTCCAGCACGAGCTGCGGCTGCCATCGGGCGGTTCGATCGTCATCGATCACACCGAGGCGCTGGTGTCGATCGACATCAACTCGAGCCGCGCGACCAAGGGCGGCGACATCGAGGAGACCGCGCTGCGCACCAACCTCGAGGCCGCCGACGAG
>CAYLKC010000050.1:0-14466 GCA_964384095.1 uncultured Chromatiales bacterium | reverse complement strand
TGGAGTTGGCGCGGATCTGCTGGATATCGTCATTGAGTTTCTCGCGCTCGGCCAGCATCTCGTCGAGTTCGTGCTGGCCGAGCACCGAGCGCAGCGTCGTCTGCGCCAACTGGCTGGTCGCCATGCCGAAATCCTCGACCTGGATGATCGCACGTTCGGGTTCAATGACGCGGAAATAGATCACCGCATTGACGCGCACAGATACATTATCGCGGGAAATCACGTCCTGGCTGGGGACGTCCATCACCACCGTGCGCAGGTCGACGCGCACCATCTGCTGGATCACCGGGATGATGATGATCAGACCGGGCCCCTTGACCTTCCAGAAACGTCCGAGCTGGAAGACGACGCCGCGCTCGTATTCACGCAGCACCCTGATCGCGCTGGCGAGGAAGGCGACGACCAGACCGATGACCAGATAGATCGCGTATGTCGACATGTCAGTCCTCCTTGTTTCCTTCGGGCCCGGCATCCGGTCGCACCGTCAGCGACAATCCGTCCATCGCCACGACGCGGACCCGGTCGCCGCGGCGCAGCGGCGTATCGCTGCGCGCGTTCCACTGTTCACTGTGGACACGCACGCGGCCGGCGCCGGTGAAATCCTCGAGCGCCACGCCGGGCGCGCCGATCATCTCCTCGGCGCCGCTGACGACCGGGCGCTTGCGCGACTTGATCAGCATGCCGAGGATGAACATGAAAAAGGCCGCGCTGGTTGCCGCGAAGAAGGTGATCAGCGGCACCGACACGCCATAGCCGGGCACGCCGGTATCGAGCAGCATGATCGAGCCGATCACAAAGGCGATGACCCCGCCGACACCGAGCGCGCCGAAACTCGGCAGGAAGACCTCGGCGATCATGAACACGATGCCGAGCAGCATCAGCGCAAGCCCGGTGAAGTTGATCGGCAGTACCTGGAACGCGAACAGCGCCAGCAGCAGCGAGATCGCGCCGACGACGCCGGGAAACACTATCCCGGGACTCGCGAACTCGTAGATCAGCCCGTAGATCCCGATCAGCATCAGGATATAGGCGATGTTCGGGTCGGTGATCGTCGCCAGCAGACGCGAACGCCCGTCGGGCTCCTGGTAATGGACCTGGATCTGCGCCGTCGACAGTGTGCGCTTCATGCCCAGCGCATCGACCTCGCGGCCATCGATCGCAGCCAGCAGCGCGGACAGGCTGTCGGCGACGACGTCGATGACGTCCAGCTTCAGCGCCTCTTCCGCGGACAGGCTGACGCCCTCGCGCACCGCGAGTTCAGCCCAGTCGGCATTTCGCCCATGCATCTGCGCGAGCCCGCGGATGTAAGCGACGGCGTCATTGATGATCTTCTTTTCCATCGCATCCGGTTCGGCGCCGTCCTCCCGGCCCGCGCCGTCGCGGCCGCCGCCGCCCGGGAAGCCGGCGATCCGGACCGGGGTCGCTGCGCCGAGATTGGTCGCCGGCGACATCGCCGCGACGTGACTGGCATAGAGGAGATAGGTGCCGGCGCTCGCGGCACGCGCGCCGCTTGGCGCTACCCAGGTCACGACCGGGACCGGCGAGGCGATGATCTCGCGGATGATGTCGCGCATCGAGGTGTCGAGGCCGCCGGGGGTGTCGAGCTGGAGGATGATCAGTTCGGCGTTGGCATCCGCTGCCTGCTTGATTCCGCGCTTGAGATAGTCGCCGACGGCAGGTCCGATGACGCCCTCGACGGTGAACACGACCGCACCGCCCTGCGACTCGGCGGTGACCGTCGGTACGGCCACCTGCAACAGCAGGCCGAGCATGAACACACCCGCGGCGGCCAGCAGTCTTGTCGAGGTGAGCCGGCGTCCGGCGCTCATGTCCCTGCCCTCCCGTCTGGCATCGAGACGCCGTGAGTCCGTGTCAGGCGGCGGACGGCGTCAGTCCGTGGAACCGCCCTCGCGATCGGCCCGGCGATCGTCATTGCGACGATCCGGCCCGCTGAGCGCGGCCTGTCTTTCCTCGGCCTCGCGCGCCTTGCGGTTGCGGTAGTCATCCCAGGCGAGAAAGGCGAGAAATCCGACCAGCAGCACGATGATGCTGACCTTGAGAATGATCGATCCCATGTGGCTTTCCGGTCTCGTATAAGGTGATCATCGACATGGTAACACCGTTGCCGGCGCACGGCGAAACAGATGCGCGGGACGGCGGCGCTCTAGTAAGATCAGCCGATGACAGAGACCGCAGGCCCGTCAGACGGCCCCCTGTACCTCGCGATCGACCAGGGCGGTCATGCGAGCCGCGCGCTGGTCGTCGATGCCGGCGGCGCGATCCTGCGCCGGGCGATGCATCCGCTCGAACCGCGGCGCGCGGACGGCGACCGGGTCGAATACGAGGCAGCTGCGCTACTCGCCTCGCTGCGCGGCGCGATCGACGAGGCGCTCGCCGGCCTCGATGAGCGGCGCGCCCGGGTGATCGCCGCCGGACTCGCGACGCAGCGCTCGAACGTCGTCTGCTGGGACCGCGTCAGCGGCGAGGTGCTGTCGCCTGTGATCAGCTGGCAGGACCGCCGCGACGCCGCCTGGCTCGACCACCTGTCGGCGGCGCGCGGACTTGTGCGGCGGATCACCGGCCTGCCGCTGTCGGCGCACTATGGCGCGAACAAGTTGCGCTGGTGCCTCAATAACCTCCCCGCGGTACGCCGCGCGCTGCGCGACGATCGTCTGGCGTGGGGACCGATGGCCGCATTCCTCGTATTTCACTTGACGCGCGAGCGGCCCTTGCTCGTCGATCGCGTCAACGCCGCGCGCACACAGCTGTGGGATGTCGCGGCGAATGACTGGTCGGCGGAATTGCACGATCTGTTCGGGTTGCCGGACGGTCCGTTACCCGCGGCCGTGCCCTGCGTGCATGACTTCGGCACACTCGCCGTCGACGGCCCGCCGGTGCCGTTGCGCATCGTCACCGGCGACCAGTCGGCCGCGCTCCATGCGGCAGGCGAGCCGCCGGCCGACAGGCTGCACGCAACCCTCGGCACCGGCGCCTTCGTGCTGCGCCGCATCGAGCGCGCGCCCCGCCTGCCGGGCCCGCTGCTGCATGGGCTCGGCTTCGACGACGGCCAGCGGCCGCTGCGTGTGCTCGAGGGCACTGTCAATGGCGCCGGCAGCGCGCTCGAATGGTTCGTGCAGCAGCATCCAGGCACGGATCTCGCGGCACTGCCGCAGTGGCTGGCGTCGGTCACCGATCCGCCGCTGTTCCTCAACGGCGTATCCGGACTCGGCACACCGTGGATGACCGCTGCTGCGCCGGTCCGCTTCATCGGCGACGGCGACCCTGCCGCGCGCGCGGTCGCGGTCATCGAGAGCATCGTCTTCCTGCTGCGGGTGAACATCGACGCCATCAGGGCCCCGGCCCGCGCGTTACGCCTCGGCGGCGGCCTCAGCGCGCTCGACGGGCTGTGCCGGCGACTGGCGGACCTGACCGGCCTGCGCATCGAACGCAGCGGCGAAACCGAGACCACGGCGCTCGGCCTTGCCTGGCTGCTGCGGGAATATGACCCCGCCGCGTCCCCGAAGGGCGGCACGGGCTGGGCGCCCGCCGCGCGCGCGGCGGACGTCTTCGAAGCGGGCGATGACCCCGCGCTGCACGCCCGTTACCGACGCTGGCTTGCCGCACTCGAACGCGCGTTGCCGGACCCCGCCCTGCGGCGGTCACCCGTCGCGCCGCCCTGCCCGCCGGTCGTTGCCCATCGTGGCGACGCCGGGCGCTGTCCCGAGAATACGCTGCCGGCGCTGGAATCGGCGGCACGCGCCGGACTGCGCGCGATCGAGGTCGATGTGCAGCTGACCGCCGACGGCGTCCCGGTGCTGTTTCACGACGACTCGCTCAAACGCACGACCGGCGCCGATGGCCGCATCACCACGACACCGCTCGCGGTGCTGGCGACGCTGTCCGCCGGCGAGCCGGCGCGCTTCGGCGAACGCTTTCGCGACGCGCGCGCACCGACGCTCGCGAGCGTCATCGACTGGCTCGGCGGGTGGCCGGAACTGCAGTTGTTCGTCGAACTCAAGCCCGAGAGTCTCGCGGCCTTCGGTATCGAGACCGCGGTCAGGACCGTGCTCGAGACGATCGAAGCACGCCGCCGGCAGTGCGTGCTGATCTCGTTCGATGCCGATGCCCTGCGGGCCACGCAGCGCCTGGGCGGCGGTGAGACGGGCTGGGTGCTGACGCGCTGCGATACCGCCGAACTGCGGGCGGCGCGACGGCTCGCGCCGGAATACCTGTTCTGCAACAAACGCAAGCTGCCGCGCGGCCGTGTGCCGAACGGCCCCTGGCGCTGGGTCGTCTACGAGGTGAGCGGCCGGGCGCTCGCGCGGCGGCTGGCGGCGCGCGGCGTAGACATGGTCGAATCGATGCAGGTCGAGCGCTTCAGCGATGGCGGATGAGGCCTTCGACGTCGTCGTCGTCGGCGCCGGGATCCAGGGCGCCGGGATCGCCCAGGCCGCCGCCGCGCGCGGCCATTCCGTGCTGGTGCTGGAGCGGGAGGACATCGCCTGCGCAACCTCGAGCCGCTCGAGCAAGCTGATTCACGGCGGCCTGCGCTATCTGGAGGGCGGTCAGTTCGGACTGGTGCGCGAATCGCTCAGGGAACGCGCGCTGATGCTCCGGCTCGCGCCTTCGCTGGTGCGCATGGTCCCGTTTCATATCCCGGTCCATGACGACACGCGCCGGCGACCGTGGCAGTTGCGCGCCGGCCTGTCCCTCTATGCGCTGCTCGCCGGCCTCGGGCCGACGAGCGGATTCAGGTCCTTGCCGCGAAGCGACTGGGATCGCCTCGACGGCCTCGACACGCGCGGTCTGCGCGCGGTCTTCCGTTATCATGACGCGCAGACCGACGATCGCGCGCTGACCCGCGCCGTCATCGATTCGGCACGGGCCCTCGGCGCGGAGGTGCGCCTGCCCGCGACGTTTCACGGCATGACCCTGGATGCGGACGGCGGCATCGTCGATTACATCGCGGCAGGACAGGCCCGGCAGTGCCGCGCGCGCGTGCTGGTCAACGCCGCGGGCCCCTGGGTCAACGATATCCTTGCGACGATCCGGCCGCGTGTGCCGGCGCTCGCAATCGAACGGGTGCAGGGCACGCACCTCGTGCTCGATGCGCGGCTGACGCAGGGGATCTATTACATGGAGGCGCCGCGCGACCAGCGCGCGGTATTCGCGATGCCGTGGCAAGGCCGCCTGCTGCTCGGCACGACAGAGACGCCGTTCCACGGCGACCCGGCCACGGTCACGCCGCTGGCGCAGGAACGGGACTATCTGCTCGAATGCCTCACCCGCCATTTCCCGGGACATGCCCGTGCACCGGTCGTCGATGCCTTCGCAGGGCTGCGCGTGCTGCCGGCCGGCCGCGGCGCGGCCTTCGATCGCCCCCGTGAAACGATGTTCGGCACCGATCGCGTGCAGCGGCCCCGCGTGCTGACGATCTGCGGCGGCAAGCTGACGACCTGGCGCGCGACCGCCGACAAGGCATTGCAGCGGCTGGCGCCCTCGCTGCCGACGCGAACAGCGGTCACGACGACCGACACCCTGCCATTGCGCTGAGCCGTCCTCGTGCCTTGCGTACGCGGACAGCATGCTCTTTCAGAAGGGTCTTGTCCGACCATGTCCTTTTCAGGAGCCTCCGGGACAGGATGTCCCGGCGGCAGCCCCCAGGGATGGGTTCACGGCGGTCCTGAAAAGGACATGGTCGGGCAAGGCCCGGATTCACGAATATCGATCCGCGCACGCAAGGCGCGAGGACGGCCCGGCTGATACCCGTTATTTCGGCAGTTCGTGATCGCCGAACTCGCTGATGTAGTCTCGCATCGACGCGCGAATGACCTTCTCCGCGTGTTCGCGGCCATACGGCTCGCCGACCGAGGTATGCGAGGTATCGCCGGGCTTCGACTTGTAGAAGCTGAAATAGTGACGCAGGCGGTTGATCAGCGCGGACGGCACCTCCGAGATATCCTCGACATTGCTCCACAAACCGTCACCCTGCAGCACGCCGATGATCTTGTCGTCGGCCTCGCCGCCGTCGAGCATCGGCAGGCCGCCGACGACATTGACCTTGAGCAGCAGGTCGCCGCGCGTGATCGGCCGCTCGCTGAGCACGCAGATGTCGAGCGGATCGAAGTCGCCGCTCTTCGCGCCCGGCATCAGCTTCGCGACCTCTTCACCGCAATAGGTGCGCGGTACGAAACCGTACAGCGTCGGCGGCAGCGACGAGGTCAGCTGCGGACGATCGACCATCATGAAACCGGTCTCCTTGTCGAGTTCGTACTTGACGAAGTCGAACGGCGTGATCTCTATGAAGGCGTAGACCAACCGCGGCGCGTTCGGGCCGACCGGCATGCCGTGCCAGGGATGGGGGCGGAAATCATGGTAATGCGTATGTTCTTTCATGTTATTTCTCTACCGATTCGCTGATTGGGAAAATGAAATCCTGCCCGCCGGCGCGCGCACGCGCGACGGCGCCAGCCTGCGCTTGCCGGTCCGGGATGAAACCGGGATTACCGTTCGGGAACAGCGCTTTGAAGTGAAAACGCGGCGGTCTTGGCGTTACGGGCGGGGCCTATTGTAGCGCATCCGGACCAAGGATGCCCGCCCCGGGCCCTTCAGGGCCCGACGTCACGGTCCGCGGACCAGGCGGACCCGCAGCGCGCTGCCCTTGGTCTTGATCGTGTCGACGCCATTGCGGAAATCGACGACCCAAGCGTAATTCGCGTTCAATGCGAACGGTGACGCGGTCCAGAACAGGTAGGCCTCGGGGATCCCCGGCGGCGGCGGATCCTCGGGATCATCGGGGGGAGGCGGCTGTACTGTCACCAGCTCATCCACGCGCGCCGGGAACAGGCTCGCGTTCTGGGCCGGCATCCGGCAGCGCTGCTCGACGATACTGGCCAGTTCCTTGATGTTCGGCAGCCGCCAGTCGTTGAAACCGGCGAATACCCCGCCGTCTGCGGCGACCAGGGCCGCCTGCCAGTCATGGTATTCGGGGTCGCCGTCGCAGACGGCGCCGGTCCAGGTCTGGCCGAGCGGGCAGCGCTGCCACATCAGACCGGTTCGCTGATCAGTCAGCGTGCCGTCGCCGTTATCAGCGAAGAGCGCCTCCGGCGTCGTCCAGACGATCGCGGCATTGCCGCTGCCGAAACAGCTGTCAGCGGCAACCGGGGCCGCAGCGAGCGCGAGCAGCAATAATGGCATCAGGCGGATCGTCGACATGCCCATCAGTTTCCTTCTGCCCCCCGCACCAGCCTGACGCGCAACGGCGTCGTCTTGTATCCGAAGCCCGAACGACCGTCGGCGGAGAATGTCCACGCCGCATTGCGTACGCCGATGTCGCCGGCGACGCCAGGATCGCCGGCGTAGGGCGAGCGCGTCCAGAAGAAGTCGAGCATGCCCGTATCCGGGAAATAGCCGGGGTCGACCGCCGGCGCCTCGCGGCCGTAGTGCATGATCGAGCGCAGTTCCTCTCGAGCCGGCAGGCGCCAGTCATCGAAACCGCACAGCCCCGCAGCGTTGACGTCAGCGACGTATTTTTCGGTGTCACAACGACCGTCATCGAGGCAGACGCCGCCGTCGGCGCGGCCGGCCGTGCCGCCGTCGTTGATGCCGGCCGGCTCGTACCAGGTGTAGGTCCAGCCGCGATGGCGCAGATGCGCGGGGTCGTTCACCTTGACCTCCCAGACCAGTCCGGTGACGTGATCGAGGGTGCAGGCCCAGTCGCCCGCCGCAGGGCCCAGGGTCGCCCCTGACGGTAACGGATCGCCGGCATTGGAAACCTTGGTGAAGTCGAAGCCGGCCTCGCCGCCGCCGGTCTTGCCGAGTACATTGGTCGCATCGATGGCATCCTGGCGGGCGATGGCGTCGCGTCCGATCAGGCCGTCCTGCCCCGGATAGGTCAACGCGATGTCGGCGCAGCCGGGCGACGTCTGGAAGACGCCGGGCGCCACCTCGATGGTGATGCCTTGCTGCTTGTCGAGGGCGCTGGCGTTACGCAATGGATGACGCGTATCCGAGCACCAGTCGATACCGCTGTCGTTCAGCGTCGGCTGACCGATCTGCGCGGTGCTGCAGTCGACGTCGATATCGACGAGGTCGTCATCCGGCATCACGCCTTCGCGGTCGCTGACCGCGCAGACCTGTCCGGCCGGCGTGACTTCGACGCGGACGCGCCAGTTCGTGCCGGCGGGAAGCATGGCGTCGAAGGACCAGAACCGGCCGTTGCGGGTGTCATCGAGGACCACCGATTCGCTGCGCGCGGTCGGCCTGAGGATGCCGTTGACGTCGAACTCGAGCACGCTGTAGTCGTGATCAAGCCGCAGTTCGACGGTCTCGCCGGCGGCGAGTCCGGACAGCGTGCCACCGATCTGGAAGGTCGCGAGCGGCACCGGCGCGAGGTCGTCTTCATTGTTGTTGCCGGCCTTGCCGCAGGCGGCCATCACCAGCGACAGCAGGCACAGCGCCAGCACCGTCGGGGCGCCGCGGGCCACTGGAGGGATACGCGCTGTCACGATCATCCGCTCTTCTTACCGCGCGCGCCGGGGACTGTCAACACGCGCGCCGGCGATCATTTGTGCAGCGGCTGGTTCAGCAACAGCCAGTAGACGCCAAGTTCCTGCACCGCCTTCGCGAAACGCTCGAAATTGACCGGCTTGACGATATAGCTGTTGACGCCGAGCTCATAGCTCTCGACGATGTCGTTCTGCTCGCGCGACGAGGTCAGCATGACGACCGGTATCCCGCGCGTGCGCGGATCGGCCTTGATGCGCTTGAGCACCTCGAGCCCGTCGACCTTCGGCAGTTTGAGATCGAGCAGAACGACCTTTGGCGCGTCCTCGATATTGCGGGTCGCGAATTCGCCCTCGCAGAAGATATATTCCAGCGCCTCGACGCCGTCGCGGGCCACATGGATGCGGTTGGTCAGGCGCGCATTGTTCAGCGCGCGCATCGTCAGTTCGAGGTCCTCGGGATTGTCCTCAACCAGCAGGATTTCGATCGCGTCATTGCTTGTCATGCCCCTGCCCCCCGCCAAGCGTGAACGTGAAGGTCGCGCCATGGCCGGGCTGCCCTTCTGCCCGCACCTGGCCACCGTGACGATGGACGACGCGCTGGACGATCGCCAGCCCGACGCCTGTCCCCTCGAATTCGTCGGCGCGATGCAGGCGCTGGAACACGCCGAACACCTTGTGGACATAGCGCATATCGAATCCGGCTCCATTGTCGCGTACAAACCACGCCGTGTCTCCCCCCTCCTGTGTCGCGCCGATCTCGATGATCGCCGGTTCGCGGCCGCGGGTATATTTCAGTGCATTCGACAGCAGGTTGATCCAGACCTGGCGCAGCAGCATTGGGTCGCCCTCGCACCGCGGCAGCTGGCCGATCCGGACCTCGATCTCGCGGCCCGAGCGCATCGGCGTCAGTTCCTGCAGCGCATCCCGGACCAGGGCCGCCATGTCGACAGGCTTGCGATTCAGCGCGGCGCGGCTCAGCCGGGAAAACGCCAGCAGGTCATCGATCAGCTGGCCCATGCGGCGGGCGCCGTCGCTGACGCGCTCGAGATACCCGCGCGCCTGGTCAGGTAATTGCGAACCGAAGTCCTCGATCGTGGCCTGCGCAAAGCCATCGACCGCGCGCAACGGCGCCCGCAGGTCATGCGACACTGAGTATGAAAAGGCCTCGAGTTCCTTGTTGACCGCCGCGAGTTCATCGGCCTGGCGCGTGAGCTGGTTGCGGGCCGCCAGCAGCGCATGCAGGATCGAGGCAATCAGCCAGGCGGCGCAGGCACTCAGTAACAGGATCACGGCAAAGAAGACCAGGATACCGGTCAGCGTCGCGCTGCGCAGTTCGAATGCGAGCTCATAGGGCTGCTGCACCAGCACCGTCCAGCCAAACCGACCCGGCAGCGGCTTGATCGCGGTGACGACCCGCAGACCGCTCGCCTCATCGGTTGCGGTGATGATGCCCTCCTGGGCGCGCAGCGTATCGTCGGCGACGAGCATCGAGCCCATGTGTCGGATGGTGGCGCCGGACAGGAGATCGGGGTGCGCAACCAGGCCGCCCCGCTGGTCGATGACGTAGATATAGGCGCCGTTGCCGACGTCGATCTCGCGCGTCCAGTCGACCAGGGTATCGAGCCGGACCTGGATTACCAGCAACCCGAGCGGTTCGCCGGCCGCCCGTTCGATCGGCACCGCAACCGCGATGACGTTGTGCCTCGGCTCGGCGAGGCGGGTATAGGCGACCGAGACATAAGGCTGCCAGTCCCGGCTGGCGCCGAGGTACCAGTCACGATAGGCGAAGTTTTTGCCGCGCACCTGCGGCAGCGGCGGATGATCCGCCATCAGCGTGCCGTCGAGGTCCGTAATGAACATGCGCTCGATATACGGCAGCGTCTCCGGGATATCGGAGAGGATCGCGACCGCGTCCTCCCATTCGCCGCGAGCGATCAGATTGCGGAACTGCACGCGCGTCGCCAGTGACTGGCCGACATCGACGAGACGGTCGAGGCGCTCCTTCAGCGTCAGCGCGGACAACTCGGCAACCGCCTCGCGCCGCTCCAGCGCCTTTTCGGTCAGGGCATTGCCCAGCTGCACCCAGGCATAGGCGGCAAGCAGGATCGCGGGGACGAAGATGACGATGAACACCCCGCCATACAGCGATGGCAGCCCCCCGCGCTCGACGACCCGCAGCAGCCAGCGGACCGGCGCCGACGGCTCGACCGTTCCTATCCTCGCGCCGCGGCCCGGCATCTGCGCAAGTCACCGATGTACACTGGCCTCTTTCCGTCCCTGTCAGGCTGCACGGCGGGCTTCGCCGCGAACAGTTCACCATGAAAGTGTCGCAAAAGACAATCGACTCATGCCCGTGACGACTTTAATGCGCGGTGCTGCGGCGGCCGCTGCGTTGATGCTGCCGCTGCCGGCCACTGCCACGGACCCGCGCGCCGATGGACAGGACCTGTCCGCCTGGCGCGAAGATCGCCTCATCGCCGAGGACGGTTATCCGCTGCCGCTCAGGCGCTGGGGACCGGAGCAGCCGCGTATCGTCGTGCTCGCGCTGCACGGCTTCAACGATCACGGCGGCAGCATGGAGACACTGGCGAAGCGTCTCGCCGCCGATGACATCGCGGTCTATGCCCATGACCAGCGCGGTTTCGGCGCGACCGCCGACCGCGGGCGCTGGGTCGGCGGCGATCGCCTCGCCGCCGACGCGGCACTGATCGCGGAACGCCTGCGTGGGCGCTATCCCGACCGGCCGCTGTATCTCGCCGGCAAGAGCATGGGCGGCGCGGTCGCGATGCGCGCGCTGATCCGCGAGGCGCCGCCGGTCGACGGCGTCGTGCTGATCGCGCCGGCGGTGTGGGGCCGCGAGACAATGCCCTGGTACCAGCGCGGCGCCTTGTGGCTCGCGAGGACGCTGTTCCCCGGCATGAACTTCAGCGGCCGCTTCGCGCAACGCTTCATCGACATCCGCCCGACCGACGATCCCGCGGTGATGGCGCAATTGCGCAACGATCCGCTGGTGCTGAAGGACGCGCGCGCCGACACCCTCGACGGGCTGACCACGCTGATGGACGACGCGCTTGCCGGCAGCGGCGCCCTGCCCGCACCCGCGCTGATCCTCTATGGCGGACGGGACGACATCATCCCGGCGCCGGCGGTCTGTGCACTGCTCCGGCGCATCGCGATCGACGGCCGCGGCCTGCGCATGGCCTATTACCCGGACGGCTATCACATGCTGACGCGCCAGCTCGGCGCACGGCCCGTGCTCGATGATATCGCCGCCTGGCTGCGGGACCCGTCCGCGCCGCTGCCGTCCGGACGCGAAACCGGCCATGCGAACGCGGTCACGGCGATCTGCGACGGTGATACGATAGGGTGAACCGATGATCCCCTGCGGAGCCCCGTATGCCGCGACGTCGCACCAGCCCGCTTGTCCTGTCTGCCCTGCTGACCGCCGCGCTGGTCGCCTGTAACAGCGACAACGGCCTGCTGCCGGCGCCGCCAACGGACGATTTGCCGACGCTGGCCGTCGAACTGCTGGACCTCGACTACACCTTCAACCAGCCCGTCGGCATCACCCATGCCGGTGACGGCAGCGGGCGGCTGTTCGTCATCGAGCGCCCCGGGACGATCCGGGTCATCGAGGAGGACGAGGTTGCGTTGCAGCCGTTTCTCGACCTGACCGGCATCGTGCGCTCGACCGGCTCCGAACAGGGTCTGCTCGGCCTCGCCTTCCCGCCCGGCTATTCCGACGTCGACGGTCATTTCTATGTCCACTACACGACGATCGCCGGCAACGGCTTCGCCGCCGGTGATTCGATCGTCTCGCGAATACCGGTCAGCAACGGCATCGCCGACCCGTCCGGGGAAGAGATCCTGTTACACGTCCCGCAGCCGCTCGCGAATCACAACGGCGGTCAGCTTGCCTTCGGCCCGGACGGCTTTCTGTATATCGCGATCGGCGACGGTGGCGGCGGCGGTGACCCGGACGGCAACGGCCAGAACCTGAACACCCTGCTCGGCAAGCTGCTGCGTCTCGATGTCGAGGGCGGCGCGCCGGACTATGACATCCCCGCCGACAATCCCTTCGCCGGTCCGCAAAACGGATTGAATGAGATCTGGGCGTATGGCCTGCGCAATCCGTGGCGCTTCTCGTTCGATCGCGCGACCGGCGACCTCTACATCGCCGACGTCGGCCAGGGCCGCTATGAGGAGATCAACTTCCAGCCGGCCGCGAGCCCGGGCGGCGAGAACTACGGCTGGGACACCATGGAAGGCCGGCACTGCTTTACGCCGATGACCGGCTGCGACCCGACCGGCCTGACGCTGCCGGTCGCCGAATACCCGATCAGCGGGACTGCCGACTGCGCGGTGACCGGCGGCTATGTCTATCGCGGCGACGACCATCCTGCGCTGCAGGGCGTCTATCTGTATGGCGATTTCTGCAGCGGCCGCATCCGCGGCTTCCGCGTACCGCCGGACGGCGAGGTCGAGCCCGCAGTGCTGGCCGAGAGCGGCCTCAGGATTTCAAGCCTTGGCGAAGATGAGGCGGGCGAAGTCTACCTCGCGGACTACGCCGGGGCCGTGTATACCGGATCGTACCCGCGCCCTGAGTCGAAACCTCCTGTCAAATCCTTGCGTTAGCTGCCGATAACCATCCCCGGGACGTAATGGCCACGGAGTGCAGGGCCCCGTGCTGCAGATACGGCTTGACCACATTCCTGATGCGGGAGTATCGTATTACCGACATTATTATTCTTAATACTACATAAATGCCAGTGGTCGATTCGATACGTCGAGCACGACACAAAACACCTTAACCATTCGGGAGAGATCAATAATGTTCAATCGCAAATCCCTCGTCGTTGCAGTACTCGCTGCCGGCGTGGTCTATCTGCCACAGGCACAAGCGCATCACGCGCTCGAGTACATCGATACCACGAGCTTTACACTCGCCGAGAAGGGCCAGGGCATCACCTACCTGCTGTATGACCACACCACCCAGGACCCGAACGATCCGGGTTCCAACAAGTGGGAGTTCACGCCCGGCATCTCGTATGGCGTCACGGACTGGTTCATGTTCGATGCGCATATGCACTATGCGCAGTTCGGTTACAATGAACTCAGCGAGGACTATATCGATTCGATCACTGACTCTGAGCTGCTCGCGCGCCTGGAATCGCAGGGCTCCGCGCCGATGCTCGAGGCCGCCGCGCTGAACTTCCAGTTCGCGCTGCCGAAGGTCACCGACCTCTTCAACATCGGCTTCGCGACCACGGTCGAGATCCCGTTCAACCAGGCCAAGAAGCTGCTCGGCGCCGAGGGCCTCGGCTATGAGTTCGAGCTGGTCCTGCAGCGCGAGCTGTGGGAGCACGCGATGGTCACCGCGAACCTGATCCACGCGATGGAGGAGGTCGACGGCGACATGGAGGGTGAACAGGCCTGGCGCCTGGCCTTCCGCACGCCGATCTCGCCCAACCCGGAAGGTATCGCCGCCGGTATCGAGTTCGAGGGCAGCTTCGAAGAAAGCGCGTGGACCGTGATGCCGGGTATCTACGCCCCGATTACCAACAACGCGATCGCGAAGATGGGCTTCCAGATCCACGGCAAGGAATTCGAGGCCGCGCGTTTCCACGCCTCGCTGATGTACCTGTTCTGATCGTTGCGGTCATGCGGCGGCCCTGCAATGCAGGGCCGCCGCCCCTTCCCCGCCGTCACCGGACCTCGCCGGCCCGGGTTGCGGTATGATCCGGAGATCCGTCCGTTGCCGGAGGTCGCATGAAAGCGTTCAGACTCGCCCTGATCCCACTGTTGTTCGCGCCGCTCGCGGCATCCGCCCATGAATACTGGATCGCGTTCTCGGACCCGCACCCGGCTGCGGGCGAGACCGTCACGATCCACCTCTGCCAGGGGCATGACTTCCCGCTGTGCGAGGACTTCGAGTTTCCGGACACCTTCACCGGCCTGC
>CAYLKC010000049.1:0-14647 GCA_964384095.1 uncultured Chromatiales bacterium | reverse complement strand
GAGCGGACGCGCGTCGCCGGTCAGCGCCTGGCCGACGGCGACGCCGATATGTCTGGTCCCGTAGTCGAAGCCGAGCAGGGTGCCGGCTGCGCTCATGCGTGGCCGAAGTGCGACGACAGGCGGTGGACATCGACGCCGCTCAGCGCGGCGGCCGCCTCCCAGCGCTGCATGCTCGGGGTGTCGAAGAGGATGCGGTCGTCGGCATCGGCGTTGATCCAGGCGTTCTCGCCGAGCTTGCGCTCGAGCTGGCCCGGCCCCCAGCCGGCATAGCCGAGGGCGACGAGGCTGCGCTCCGGCCCCTCGCCGCGGGCGATCGCCTCGAGGATGTCGCGCGACGAGGTGACGCCGAGTTCGTCGGTGACCTTGAGCGTGACCTCCCAGTCGCCGTGCGGACGGTGGATGACGAAGCCGCGCTCGGTCTGCACCGGCCCGCCGAGGAAGATCGGCAGGCGGCGCACCGCGGGGAGGTCGGTCTCGATCTTCATCTGCTTCAGCACCTCGCCCATGTCGATGTCGAGCGGGCGATTGATCATGATGCCCATCGCCCCCTGCTCGTTGTGTTCGCACAGCCAGGTGACCCCGTGGAAGAAGTTCGGGTCCTGCAGGGTCGGCATCGCGATCAGCAGCTGGTTCGTCAGTTTCATCGGGAAGGACATGGGGCCAGTATCGCAGAAAACCAGTACCCGCGGGCGAGCGAGGCGGGCTGCAGCGTGGTCGATCGCGTCACCAGCAAAGGTAGAAACCGGAGGCGGGCGTCACTGCTTGCGGGACCGTCCGGCCGCAGGACGCGGCCGGAGAGCGCACAGGGATGTGTTCACAGCGTGTCCCGCAAGCAGTGACGCCCGCCTCCGGCTGCGGCGAACGAAGCATTCACCCTTGGTCACTGTCGCGTGCTGAGGGAGTGGCTGTCGAGGAACTCCCAGTTGCGGGTGATATGGAGGACGTCGGTATCCTGCTTCATCTCCTCCGAAAATGGCGAGAATGGTGCCGAAAGATGGACGATCCGGATCGCGGCGTCGTCGAGGGTCTTGTGCCCGGACGAGCGCAGCAGCGTGACGCTGTGCAGGCTGCCGTCGGCGTTGATCGCGACGTCGAGCAGGAGGTCGCCGGACAGGTCGCGGCGCTTCGCCTCCTCGGGGTAGTTGAGGTTGCCGATGCGCTCGATCTTCGCCCGCCAGGCGTCGAGATAGGCCGCGTCGCGAAACTCCCGCGTCCGCGCCGAGATGAAGCGGTGGCGGCCGCGCTGTGAATAGTCGGTCATCGCCTGGCTGATCTCGGCGCTCAGCGTCGCGATCTCCATGCTGCGGGCGACCAGCTCCTCGGCGGTCAGCGGCTGGCGCTCGCTGTCGGGGTCGGTATCCGGCGGGGTCACCGCGCTGAGGTCCGATTGCAGCCGCGTCAGCGGCCGGGTCTCCGGCGGCTGTTCCGTCGGTGGGGGCGCGGCCGGGCGCTCGATGCGGTCGTCGGCGCCGAGGCGCTGCGGATTCAGCGGCGTGAAGGCCGGGCTCTGCGGGCTCTCGGGCTGCTCCAGTTCGCCGCCGCCCTCGAGGCTGGTCTGCGCCAGCACCTCGGCGTCCTCGGGTTTCTCGTCGCTGGTCTGGTGGACCAGCTTGATCTCGATCGGCGGACTCTTGATCGACGGCAGCCGCGTCAGATCGGGCTGGAAGGTGATGCCGAGCACGATCACCGCGTGCACGACGATGGCGACGAACAGCGTCATGCCGAGGCGGTCGGACGGCTGGATATCGGGGGCTTTGGCGACGGCGTTCATGTCATCGGTTTCGACAGCGGGCTGACCGGGCTGTTCGGCATCGATGCCATCATCGCCCTGACCAGCAGGCCGCTGGCGAGCCCGAACAGGACGGCGACGGTCATCAGCACCGGCAGCAGCATGAACAGCGCCGGATGTGGGATGAACAGCACATAGGCGGCATAAAACTGCCCGGCCATATGCGCCATCGCCGCGAGCAGACAGTAACCGACCGGGCCGAGGCCGTCGCCGAGGCGCCGCGACAGCCAGCCGCCGAGGCCGATCGCCGCCAGCGCCGCGACCGCGCCGGTGAGGCTCAGCACGAAGGTCGGCGTCAGAAAGGTGCCGATCAGCAGGCTGCCGACGACGACCCGCAGCAGGCCGACCCAGACCGCTGCGCGCCAGCCATAGAGCAACAGTGCGGCGATCGTGACGACGTTCGCGAGTCCCGGCTTGACCCCGGGCAGCGGGCTCGGCAGCACGCTCTCGGCGATATGGATCGCGATCGCGAGCGCGGCGAGCCAGGCGATGCGGTAGTCGTCGCGGTCGGGGGTGAGGGTGAGGGTTCTAGAAGTTGATGCTGTCATAGCGCGGCGGACCGGACGGGGCGATCGCCAGGGTGATGCGGTTGGGCAGGCAGGCGGTGACGTCGCCGCCGTCGCGCTGCCAGCCGGCGTGGATGCAGTGCTTGCCCCGGCACGGCGAGGCGAGGAAGCGGGCGGCGCCGTCGCGGATCTCGATGAGGCTCTCGCCGAGCGGGCCGTCGAAGCGCAGCGTCCGCGCCTCGCCGAGCAGGGCGACGGTCTCGGCGCCGCTGGCGTCGACGATCTGCACACGGTCGCCGGCGCCACCGCCGCCCCAGTAGCCCAGGTACAGCGACGGCAGCAGTATCAGCGCGAAGGCGACGACGATCAGATCGGCACGGGTCACTCGGGGTCTCCCATGATCACCGCCACCGGTGGCGGCGAGACCTCGAAGCGGACGCGTTCGGCCATCTCCGGGGTCATGTAGACGTTCATATCGGCATCGATCAGCATGATCTGTACCACTCCCAGACGGCGCGCCGTCTCGCGCCAGCCGTCCGGACCGGCGACGAACAGCGCGGTCGCGGCCGCGTCGGCCTCGGCGGCGCTGGTGTGGATGACCGTGACCGACAGCGTACCGCGCACCGGGCGGCCGTCGCGCGGGTCGATCAGGTGGTGATAGCGTTCGCCGTCGTAGTCGAAATAGCGCTCGTAATTGCCGGAGGTGAAGATGCTCTCGTCGCCGCGGGTCTCGATCGACGCGAGGATCCCGGGCTCGGCCGGGTGGCGGATGCCGACCCGCCAAGGCCGCTCGCCATGCCGGCCGATTGCGCGCAGATCGCCGCCGGCATTGACGATCGCGTCTCTGATGCCGAGTGCGCGCAGCGCCGCGATCGCGCGATCGACGCCGAGCCCCTTGGCGAAGGCGCCGAGGTCGATGCGGACCGCCGGATTCGTGCTGCTCAGGCGCGCGCCGTCAAAGCGCAGCGCGTCCATCGTCGGCGCCGCGGCGAGCAGGGCGTCGATCTCCGCCTGCGACGGCGGCGGGCCGGACGGCCCGCCTTCCTCGTGGAAGCCCCAGAGTTCGACCAGGCCGCCGATCGCCGGATTGAACAGCTGTCCGCTCGCGCGCGCGAGCTGCGCCGCCTGCTGCAGCACCGCGCGGGTGTCGTCGTCGATATCGATCGTCTCGCCGCGCGCGATGGCCGTATTGATCCGGGTCAGTTCACCCGGTTCCCAGGCATGCCAGCGCTGATGGATGTGGTTGAGTTCGTCCTCGACGGCGCGGGTGGCCTCGGCGGCGCGCGTCTCGTCGACATCCCACAGGCTGACATCGACGAGGGTGCCGAGGGTCAGGAAGCGGGACTTGTAGGCCTCTTCGGGTGCCGGCGCGCACGACGCCAGCAGACATGCCAGTACGATGCCGGGCAGGCAGGTCACCAGGATGCACCGGGGACCGCGGTTCACCGCAAGCGGGCCTCGATCGCGTCCATCAGCCGCGCGGCGATGTTGAGACCGAACTGCGCGTCGAGTTCGCGGATGCAGGTCGGACTGGTGACGTTGATCTCGGTCAGCCAGTCGCCGATGACGTCGAGGCCGACGAACAGCAGCCCGCGCTCGCGCAGCGCCGGTCCGACCTGGGCGCAGATCCAGCGGTCGCGGTCGGTCAGCGGTCGGCCCTCGCCGCGGCCGCCGGCGGCGAGGTTCGCGCGCGTCTCGCCGGGCGCCGGCAGGCGTGCGAGCGCATACGGCACCGGTTCGCCGTCGACCAGAAGGATACGCTTGTCGCCGTCCTTTATTTCCGGCAGGTAGCGCTGCGCCATCGTCAGCGTCGCACCGCGGCCGGTCATGATCTCGATGATGACGTTGATGTTCGGGTTGTCCGCGGTGACGCGGAACACCGATTCGCCGCCCATGGCCTGCAAGGGCTTGATGATGATGTCGCGGTGCTCGGCGAGGAACGCGCGCAGGTCTTCGGCACGGCGCGTGACCAGCGTCGGCGCGCTGCACTGCGGGAACCAGGCGACCGCGAGCTTTTCGTTGGTGTCGCGCAGCGCGGCTGGACGGTTGACGACCAGCACGCCGGCGCGCTCGGCAATCTCGAGCAGGTGGGTGGTATAAACGTACTCGATGTCGAACGGCGGGTCCTTGCGCATCAGGAGTACGTCGAGCCCGGTCAGCGGCGCGTCGCGGGCCTCGCCGAGCGTGAACCAGTCGTGCGCGCTGTCGCGCACGGTCAGCGCCTGCATGCGCGCATGGACCGCGGCGCCGTGCAGCACGAGGTCGGGCTGCTCCATGTACCACAGGGCGTAACCGCGCGCCTGGGCCTCGAGCAGCATCGCCAGCGTGCTGTCCTTCGCCGGCTTGATCGCGGCGATCGGGTCCATGATGACGCCGAGCTGGATCATCGCGGCGGTCAGAGCGGCAGCGCCGCAGTCTCCGTCGCAGCGGCCGGCGCGCCGCCGGTGGCGATCTCGCGGGCGGCGGCGAGCAGGGCGAGGCGGGCGATGACGCCGTAGGCGTAGAAGCGGTTCGGCTCCGCGTCGGGCGCGAGGTGACGGTCGGGCTGCGTGCAGCAGTCGGCGAAGGCCAGCGGCTCGAAGTGCATGCCCGGGGCGTTCAGGTTCTCGTCGGCGCCGCGGCGCGTGTGCACGCGGTAGAAGCCGCCGACGACGAAGTGGTCGATCATGTAGACGACCGGTTCGCTGACCGCCTGCGCCTCGCCCCAGGTCTCGAAGGTATAGACGCCTTCCTGGACGATGACCTTGGTGTTCTCGATGCCGCCCTTCGACGCCGCCATGCGCGTGCGCTCCTTGCGGTTCAGCGCGCGCACGTCGTCCGCCGAGTGCGCCATCATCACGCCCATGCCGTAGGTGCCGGCATCGGCCTTGACGACGACGAAGGGCTTGCGGTCGACACCGTATTCATCGTACTTGCGCCGGATCGAGGCCAGCAGCGCCTCGACGTTCGCGACCAGGCATTCCTCGCCCTCGCGCTTCATGAAGTTGATCTCGCCGCAACGCAGGAACTGCGGGGTGATCAGCCACGGATCGATGTCGACCAGCGCGGCGAATTCCGCGGCGACCTGCTTGTAGTGCTGGAAGTGATCGGACTTGAGGCGGTTCGACCAGCCGAGCGCGAGCGGCGGCGCGACCGGCTGCGACAGGCCCTCGAGGATCGGTGGACGGCCCGACGCGAGGTCATTGTTCAGCAGCACCAGGCACGGCGTGAAGCCATCGATATGGACCTTGTCGCCGTTGCGCTCGAGGCGCTCGAGCCGCAACGCGCGGCCCGAGGGCAGGGTGAGGTCCATCGGCAGGTCATCCTCGAGCAGGGAGCCGATGCGCAGTTCGAAGCCGGCCTGGTGGAGGATGTCGGCGAGCGTCGCCAGGCTCTCCATGTAGAAGGTGTTGCGGGTATGGTTCTCGGGGACGAGGATGATCCGTCCGGCGGTCGGACAGACATGCTCGACCGCCGCCTGCACGGCCTGGATGCACAGCGGCAGGAAGGCCGGGTTCAGGTTGTTGAAGCCGGCCGGGAACAGGTTGGTGTCGACCGGGGCGAGCTTGAAGCCGGCGTTGCGCAGGTCGACCGAGGCATAGAACGGGGCCTGGGTCTTGAGCCAGCTGCGACGGAACCAGGTCTCGATTGCCGGCTGGCGTTCGAGCAGGCGCTTTTCGATCTCGAGCAGGGGCCCGTTCAGGACCGTGGTCAGATGCGGAACGGGCAGGATGTGCGGGAGGCTCATCGTCGTGGGAGTCCGTCTTGTCGGCTTTACATGGTAACTTAAATCGTTCTGGCTTATATAGATGGTGGTCAAGGATGACGGCCGACAGGCACGCCACGCCCGCTGCCTGACGCGCGTGAATACGTCCGTGTAGCTTACGGCCGCGTCCTTGCGGCCGAAAGTCAGGCAGCGGGCGTGGCGTGCCTGTCGGCCGCTCCTGATATGATGGGGCAGTGGTATTTCTCGGGTTCGTGCCATCGATGACCAACCTCACCCATTCTGAGCTGGATCCGCGCCATCACGGCGTGGCTTGCAGCGATTGCGCGCTCGATCGGCTGTGCCTGCCGGTCGGGATCGGGGCGGAGGATCTCGGGCGGCTCGATGACATCGTGCGCCGGCGGCGGCCGCTCAGGCGCGGGGACGTGGTGTTTCGGGCGGGCGAACCGTTCCGGACCGTCTATGCGGTGCGTTCGGGATCTCTGAAGACCTTCACGACCTCGGGTGACGGCCGCGAGCATGTCACCGGTTTTCACTTGCCCGGCGAGCTGGTCGGACTCGATGCGATCAGCGGCGGGGTCTATCCGACCTCGGCGCGCGCGCTCGAGACCAGCAGCCTGTGCGAGGTCGGCTACGAGGACCTCGAACGGCTGTCGGGCGTGATCGAGGGCCTGCAGCGGCGGTTGATGCGCCTGATGAGTCGCGAGATCGTGCAGGACCGCGAGATGATGGTGCTGCTCGGCGGGCTGCCGGCGGAGCGGCGGGTCGCGGCGCTGTTGCGCAACCTGTCCGCGCGCTTCGGTGAGCGCGGTTTCTCGGCGCAGGCCTTCCGCCTCAGCATGACCCGCGCGGAGATCGGCAGCTATCTCGGGCTCGCACTCGAGACTGTGAGCCGCGTGTTCACGCGCCTGCAAGGGGAGGGGCTGATCGCGGTCGAGCGCCGCCAGGTCCGCATCGTCGATCCGGATCGCCTGGACCGACTGGTCGAGAACGGCTGATCTTCCCCGCGGCGTCTTGCTCGCACTTTCATTGATCTGCGTCAATGTCGCCCGCCGGGCGATCCTGCACATTGCGGTCATCCGCAACAATCATCAGCAGGAGAGCCGGTATGTTTGCATTGAATCGCAGGGGATGGGCCGTGGCCGGGGTGATGGCCGGATGCATGATCGGTGGCGGGGTCGTGTCGGCGGCGCCGGGGGACTGGGCGCTGCGGGTCGGGCCGACGCTGGTCAGCCCGAACGACGACAGCGGCGCCCTCTCCGGCGCGGCTGCGCCCGGCGATGCGCGGGTCGCGGTCGACAGCGGCGCGAGCCTCGGCATCACGCTGAACTGGATGGCGACCGAGCGTCTCGGGGTCGGGGTGCTCGCCGCGTGGCCGTTCAGGCATGACCTCAAGGGCGCGGGGGCGCTCGGCGGCGCCGGCAAGCTCGCCGAGGTCAAGCACCTGCCGCCGACCGTGACGCTGCAGTATCACTTCAGCCCAGGGGCTGCGTTGCGGCCCTATGTCGGCGCCGGACTGAACTACACGACATTCTTCAGCGAGAAGACCAGCGGCGCGATCGCCGATTATGATCTTCGCCTCGATGATTCCTTCGGCTGGGCGCTCGAGGCAGGTGTCGACTTCGACGTCAGTGACGACTGGTTCCTGAGTGCGCAACTCTGGTATCTCGCGATCGACACCACGGCGAAGCTGAGCGGGCCGGCCGACCTCGGCAATGTCGACGTCGAGATCGATCCGTGGGTGGCGATGATCGGGGCGGGCCGACGCTTCTGATCCGCGACCCCGGGGGCCGGAGGTGACGGCTGGCGTCGGCGGTGTTTCCGGTATACTGTCCCGCAGAACAAGAACCCCCGGGACTCCACCGCATTGTTCACTTCCACGACAACGATGGCCAGGGATCGCGTGTAATGTTGCGCGATCACCTCCGGCCCGAGGCGGGCGCAGCGGGCGGCGGTCCCGGCGAGGCGCGGCGTCCGGCCGAGCATGTGTGGGTGCTGACCGGCTCGATCGGCGCCGCGACCGCGGCGATGCGATTGCTGTCGCGGCTCGCCGATGACCGCGCGCTGGCGCTGGTCGTTGCGCTGCGTATCGGCAGCGACGGCGTGCCGCTGGTCGTCCGCCTGCTGACGCAGGTCACCACGTTCCGGGTCCACGGCGCCGGTCTCGAGCGCACACTGTATCCGCGTGACTGTCTCGTCGTCGCGGTCGATGGCGGTACAGGACCGCTCGTGCGCGGGGCGCCGCCGGTCCGCGGCCTCGACGAGGTGCTGGCGACGGTCGCCGAGCGTTATCTCGACAAGGCCGGGGCCATCGTCCTCAGCGGCATCGGCGCCGAAGGCGTGCACGGTTGCGAGACCATCATCCGTTACGGTGGCTGCGTCTGGGTCCAGGAACCGGCCAGCTGCGAGCACGCCAGTCTTCCCGAGGCCGTCCTCGCCGCCTGCGAAGTCGACTTCACCGGCGCCCCCGAACAGCTCGGCGACCGCCTCAACGCCCACCTCGCCTGATCCCGCAAGACTAGGACAGATCGCCCCAGCGGGTCTGGAGGGCGGCGAGGGCGGCGATGCCGGCGGTCTCGGTGCGCAGGATGCGCGGGCCGAGGCGCAGGCCGGTGTAGCCCGCCGCGAGGGCCGCTGCGACCTCGTCATCGCCGAGGCCGCCCTCGGGACCGGCGAGCAGGATCACCTCGCGCGGCGGCGCCCCGAGCGCGCCGGGCCCCTGTCCGGCGCGCGGGTCGAGCACGAGGCGCAGCGGCGGTGCCGCTCCATCGTCCGTCCGCGCCCCCCCTTCGCCGTCCAGCCACTGTGCGAGCGTCAGGCCCGCCGTCAGCGGTGGCACTGCGGTGCGCCCGCTCTGTTCGCAGGCGCCGCGGATCACCCCTTCCCAGTGCGCGACGCGGCGCTCGAGGCGCGCGGCGTCGAGGCGGACCTGGCTGAACGCGGTCGTCAGCGCGACGATGCGCGTGACGCCGAGTTCGACCGATTTCTGCAGTGTCCAGTCCATGCGTTCGCCGCGCGAGATCCCCTGTGCGAGTGTGATCGCCAGCGGCGACTCGACGGCCGGGTCGCGCCGCGCGCCGATGCGCAGGCGCGCGCAGCGGCGGTCGCCGGCGTCGTCGATGACCGCCTCGTATTCCCCGCCCTGGCCGTTAAAGACGATGACCGCGGCGCCGGGCTTCAGGCGCAGTACGCGCAGCAGATGCGCCGACGCCGCTACATCGAGCTCGACGAGCGCATCGCGGGCGAGCGCGCCTGGGTGATGGATGCGGGTCACGCGCATCGGCGATCAGGCGCCGCTGGCGCGATCGATGCCGGCGGCGGCGACCGCGGCGACCTCGCGGATCTGCGCCGGCGTGATCACATACGGCGGCATCAGATAGACGACGTTGCCGAGCGGGCGCAGCAGCACCCCGTGCGCGAGGCCGTGGCGATAGACCTCGAGGCCGCGGCGCTGCTGCCACGGCCACGGTTCGCGCGTCGTCTTGTCGCGGACCATCTCGATCGCGACGATCATGCCGCGCTGGCGCACCTCGGCGACATGCGGGTGATCCGCGAGCGGCGCGCAGGCCTCGGACATCACGCCCGCGAGCGCGCGGTTGCGCTTCAGCACATCGTCCTCGTCGAAGATGTCGAGCGTCGCCAGCGCGGCGCGGCAACCGAGCGGGTTGCCGCTGTAGCTGTGCGAGTGCAGGAATGCGCGCAGCTTGCCGTAGTCGTCGTAGAACGCATCGTAGACCTCGTCGCCGGTCAGCACCGCCGACAGCGGCAGGTAGCCGCCGGTCAGCCCCTTCGACAGGCATAAAAAGTCCGGCGCGATCCCGGCCTGTTCGCACGCGAACATCGTGCCGGTGCGGCCGAAGCCGGTCGCGACCTCGTCGGCGATCAGGTGGACCCCGAAGCGGTCGCAGGCGTCGCGCAGCAATTGCAGATAGACCGGATCGTACATGCGCATCGAACCCGCGCATTGCACCAGCGGCTCGACGATGACCGCGCAGACCTCGTGCTGATGCCGTTCGAGCGCCTCTTCCATCGCCGCGAAGCGCCGCCGCGCGCAGGTGGCCGCGTCCTCGCCGGCTTCGCGCGTATACGCGTCCGGCGACGGTACCGTGATCGTCTCCATCAGCAGCGGCCCGTAGGTGTCGCGATAGAGCGGGACGTTGCCGACCGCGAGCGCGCCGAGCGTCTCGCCGTGATAGCTGTTGTCGAGGGTGATGAACTTCGTGCGCCCGTCGCGGCCGCGGTTGCGCCAGTAGTGATAGCTCATCTTCAGCGCGATCTCGACCGCGGCCGAGCCGCTGTCGGCGTAGAAACAGCGCGTCAGGCCCGGCGGCGCCAGCGCGACCAGGCGTTCGGCGAGGCGGATCGCGGGCTCGTGGCCGAAACCGGCGAGGATCACATGTTCGAGCTCGTCGAGCTGGTCGCGCAGCGCCGCGTTGATGCGCGGGTTCGCATGGCCGAACAGGTTGACCCACCACGAACTGATCGCATCGAGGTAGCGCCGGCCGTCGAAGTCCTCGAGCCAGACGCCGTCGCCGCGGCGGATCGGGATCGGCGGCAGGGACTCGTGGTCCTTCATCTGCGTGCACGGGTGCCACAGCACCGCGAGGTCGCGCGCCGCCATCGCCCGGTTGCCGGTTCGTGCTCCGGTCGTCATCAGAACGCCAGTGATTTCATTATGGGAATCAATATCCTGATCTCCGACACGCCGGCAGGGGCGGGGTGGTTCAGGTGTCTGGCCGGGCTTGAACGCGGGCGGAAAAGCTGTAGAATAGATCGAGTCTAATTCTCATTTGACCCCGAATTTACAAGCCGCAAGCAAGGAGGAAGCAATGAGCGTATTGGTGGCCAAGCCCGCACCGGATTTTACCGCAACCGCGGTGATGCCGGACAACAGTATCAATGAAAGCTTCAAGCTGTCGAGCTACCAGGGCAAGTCCTACGTGGTCCTGTTCTTCTGGCCACTCGATTTCACCTTCGTCTGCCCGTCCGAGCTGATTGCCTTCGATCATCGTCTCGACAAGTTCAAAAAGAAGGGCGTCGAGGTCGTCGGCGTGTCGGTCGACTCGCACTTCACCCATCTCGCGTGGAAGAACACGCCGATCGACAAGGGCGGCATCGGCAAGGTCGGTTATCCGATGGTCGCCGACCTCACCAAGAGCATCTCGCGCGACTATGACGTGCTGGTCAACGACGCGGTCGCGCTGCGCGGTTCGTTCCTGATCGACAAGGCGGGCGTCGTGCGTCACCAGGTCGTCAACGACCTGCCGCTCGGCCGCAACATCGACGAGATGCTGCGCATGGTCGACGCGCTGCAGTTCACCGAGCAGCACGGCGAGGTCTGCCCGGCCGGCTGGCAGGAAGGCAAGAAGGGCATGAAGGCGACCTCGGAAGGCGTCGCCGACTATCTCGCGAAGGAAGCGTCCGGCCTCTGAGTCATCCAGTCAATCCCCCCTTCGCGAAGCGAAGGGGGGTAGGGGGGGATGCCCGCGCAGCGGGCACATTCCCCCGACTCGCTTCGCTCGCATCCCCCCTGGCCCCCCTTCTTTCAGAAGGGGGGATCATTTTTAGCCTGATTTCTGCTTGCGATCGACGTCGTCGAAGTCCAGTTCGATGTCGTCGAGGTTGAGGCTCTCCAGTACGATCTCTTCATCAAAGGCCGTCGGCGCGAGGTCGGCGGCATCGCCGGGCGGGGCTTCATCAGCGTCGGCAGCCGCGTGATCGGCGATGGATTCGGTCACCGGCGCGGACTCGACCGTGGTGTCCGCTGCGGTTGCTGGCGCGGTGTCCGTGGCGGCATCTGCCGCTTCGATGCCCGGTGCCGCGCCGGTCGCGGGCGTTGCCGCGATCGCGGATGATCTCCCCGTCGGTGGTTCGATCCAGCGCCGCCAGACGAACCACAGCAGCAGGATCAGCACCAGGTTGACCGCAAGTACCGATGCGCCGACGACCGTCCAGTCGATCTCGCCGCTGACCGGCGTCACCGCGGGGGGCGTATCGACGGCCGTTACCGGTCCGGGTTCCGCCGCCGTGGCAGCCGGTATCGCCGCTGCCGGTCCCGGCGCCGCAGCAACAGACAGCGCCGGTGCGCGGCCAAAGCCGATCTCGCTGTCGCGATGGCGGAGCAGGCGGCCGTCGGGGCGGCGGGCCTCGATATCGAGCGCCAGGCGCCGCGCACCGCTGTCGACCGGACCCAGATCGAGTCGCCACTCATGGCCCGCCACCTGCGGGACGGCGATTTCGCGCGTCACGCCGTCCGCGTCGGTGATGATCGCGGTGACGGCGAGGCTGTCGGTCTCGATCAGTCCCGCGCGCGGGATCACGACCAGCTGGTCATGGCCCGCGACCTCGACGATGCCGCTGATGACCGGGCTCGCGACGACCTCGAAGGCCTGGTGATCGGCACGGCGGAAGGTCGTGCCATCGACGTCGAGGACCAGTGCATGGTGGCCGGGCGGCAGCTCGTCGATGACAGTCAGGGTATGGACGCCGTCGCCGGCGATCGCGTCGCCATCGCGGCCGTTGTCGAGCAATGCGCGTCGCAGCGGTTCGCCCGTCCCCGACAGTTGCGCCTCGACGCGGACGAAGTGCAGGAACTCGCGCTTGGTGATGGTGCGGCCGCCGTCGCTGATGCTGGCCTCGATCCGCGGTCGGTCGCCGGCGAGCAGTTGCGGCGGCAGGCGGGTCGCATCGAGGCGCAGGCGGCTGACGACCATGATGCGGCTGTCCGGGTCGAGCGCGGCGTCGATCTCCCAGTTGCCGGGCGGCGGTTCGTTGATCGTGACCAGGTCATAGCGCAGGTCGCCGTGCCAGCGCACGCCGTGCGGTGGATCGAGGGCGTCGATAACGGTGCCGTCCGGCATCGTCAGCCGCGCCGGCGCCGAGCCTTCCTCGCGGAAGGCGAGGATCGTCAGTTCGCGGATGCTATCGTCGACGAGAAAGCGGCGTTCGCGCAGCGGCAGGCTGCCGGTCTCGACGGCGCGCGCAAAGATGCGCGCGAAGATGCGTTCGAGGCCGGCGGCGTCGGTGGTCTTTTCGAACAGACCGCCGGTGGCGGCGGCGAGCTGGCGCAGCAGCAATTCGTCGGTATCGTCGGACAGCGCGATCGCATGCACGCGCGCGCCGGCGTCGCGCAGGCGCGTGGCGAGCGCATCGGTGATGCGTTGGCGCGAGGCCGCATTGCCGGCGGCGCCCTCCGGCAGATCGACCCTGCCGTCGGTGAACAGGATCAGGTGGCGTTCGGTGCCCTCGTCCGGGGCGCGCCAGTTCCAGGTCGCGGTGTCGAGCCCGCCCTCGATGTTCGTGTGCAGCGCGATTGAGGGGATCTTGCGGGTGGCGGCGGCGGCGCGGTCGCGCCAGGCGTCATCGACCGCGCCGTGAGGCACCAGCATGTTGACGTGGCGGCCGAAGGTCCACACCCCGGCGCGGGCATCGCCGGGCATCAGCCCGGTCAGCAGGCGCAGGGCCGGCACACGCAGATTGTCCGGGTCGGTGTGGCGCATGCTGCCCGAGACATCGACGACGATGCGGACGTCGCGGACCGGCGGCGCGGCCTCGGCGGCGAACGCGACCAGCAGCCACAGGGCGCACAGGGCGCGCGCGAGCGCGGGCATGGCAGGCTTGTCGGTGGTCTTCGTCATCGTTTCGGGAGCGGTCCTCGTCCCTGCTTATCGGTAATGCCGGAGGGAAGCTTGACCTGCGTGGCTGCGGATTCGCCGCCGCGATCCGATATAGACCGGACAGGCACGATGACCGCCCGGGCACAAGCGGCGCGGTCCCGATCCCTTCAGAGACAGGCAGCGAGGATATGGGAATTCAGGCACTACTACGGCGGCAGTCCCTCGCGGGGCGGCGCGCGCTCGATGGCGTCCGCAGCTTCACGACCCTGGTCGGTCACGATACGCACTTCACCGGCACGATCGAGGGCAAGGACAATTTCATCATCAACGGCACCGTTTCGGGTGACTGCCGGATCGAGGGCACGGTCGTCCTCAGCGAGCAGGGGCGCTGGATCGGCAACATCCAGGCCGATACCGTCGTGATCTCGGGCGTGGTCGAGGGGGATATCTCGGTCAGCGGCAAGCTCGAGCTGACGCCGACCGCACGCGTCAGCGGTCGCATCAGCAGCCCGGTCATAGCGATCGCCGAAGGCGCGATCCACCAGGGCGAGATCCGCATGACCCGAGAGGGCGAGGTCTCGCGCTTCAGCGAGAAGCGCGAAGCAGAGAAGTCGGGCCAGCGATCGCAGTCCTGATCCCGCCGCCGTTTCGGGGCGAGCCCCGACGGATCAGGCGACCTGGCGCGGCCGCGCGGTGTGGTTCAGGCGCGCGAGGTGCGGGTTGACCGCGGTCTCGGTGATCATGATGGTGACGCCGAGGATCGACATCATCCCGGCGATGTCGTCGGGATCCTCGAACTCGCGGCGCAGATGGCTGAAGTGATAGCGGTTGATGTAGAGCAGATTCGCCCGCTCGCCGAACATCAGTTCGAAGTCGTGCATCAAGGAATATACGAAACTCAGCATTGCCGTTCCTCCCTCCATTACCGGGATTAACGGCTGATCTGCATCGGAGTTTAACCGGCGGCTGAGACGACCGGGCGGGTTTGCGCAGCGAAGTCAAGCGCAGCCTCGCCGGAGCCCGAAGGGTGCCG
>CAYLKC010000048.1:0-14922 GCA_964384095.1 uncultured Chromatiales bacterium | reverse complement strand
CATCGCGCGCGACGTAGTTCAGCGACACGCTCTGGGCCTTGATCGTGATGCCGCGCTCGCGCTCGATGTCCATCGAGTCGAGGATCTGCGCGGACATCTCGCGTTCGGTTAGCCCGCCGCAGGTCTGGATCAGGCGGTCGGACAGGGTCGACTTGCCATGGTCGATGTGCGCAATGATCGAAAAATTGCGGATATGCTCCATAAGGGGCTGAATTTCAAAGGCTCCGGATAAAAAACGCGGGGAGCGCTCGCACGCTCCCCGCGCAATCATACCAGAACCCGGTCGGGATTATTCGACCTTGAGGGCGAGGAAGATCGGACTGCCGCGGCGCTGTACCAGCACCGGCACGGACTTGCCGGCGGGCAGGTCCTTGACCAGCTCCTGCAGGTGGGCGGCGTCACGGACCTCGATGTTATCGAAGCGCATCACCAGATCGCCGCGGCGGATACCCGCGCGCGAGGCCGGCCCGGTCTCGACGGACTCGACCAGGACCCCGGACTTGCCATCGAGCTCCTCGAGCTGCTCTGCGCTCGGGTTGGTGACGACGAGGCTGAGACGGTCGATCGTGAGGTTGGGGTCTTCACGTCCGGAGACGCGCACCGCGTCTTCCTCGGGCAGTTCGCTGATCTTGATCTTCAGCGTCAGCGTCTTGCCTTCGCGCATGACCCGGACCTCGGCCTCCGAGCCGACCGCCGTCGCGCCGACCATCGGCGGCAGCGCCGACGAGCTGCTGACTTCGCGGCCGCGATAGGCGACGATGACGTCGCCGACCTGGATACCGGCGGCCTCGGCCGGGCTGTCCGGCAGCACCCGCGCGACCAGCGCCCCGATCGGCTTGCTCATGCCGAAGGACTCGGCCAGCTCGCGGGTGACATCCTGGATCAGGATACCGAGCCAGCCGCGGCTGACATGACCCTGGGTGCGCAGCTGGTCGACGACGTGCATCGCCATGTCGATCGGAATCGCGAACGACAGGCCCATGAAGCCGCCGGTACGGCTGTAGATCTGCGAATTGATGCCGACGACCTCCCCCTCGAGGTTGTAGAGCGGGCCGCCGGAATTGCCGGGATTGATCGCGACATCGGTCTGGATGAACGGCACGTAGTTCTCGTTCGGCAGGCTGCGCCCGATCGCGCTGACGATGCCGGCGGTCACCGAATGTTCGAAACCGAACGGCGAACCAATGGCGAGCACCCAGTTGCCGACCTTGAGGTCATCGGACTTGCCGATCCTGGCGACCGGCAGCCCCTTGGCATCGATCTTCAGCAGGGCGACGTCGCTGCGCTTGTCGGTGCCGATGACCTCGGCGATGAATTCGCGGCGATCGCTGAGACGGACCACGACCTCGTCGGCGTCGTTGATGACGTGATTGTTGGTCAGCACATAGCCGTCATCCGAGATGATGAAACCGGAACCCAGCGAACGCTCGCTGAACTCCTCGCCGGGGCCGCCGCCGAACTCGTCGCCGAAGAAACGGCGCAGGAAATCATCGAACGGAGTGCCGGGCGGGATGTCGCGATGCTGTTGCCGCATCGACTCGCGGTTGACCTTGGTCGTCGTGCTGATGTTGACGACCGAGGGGCTGCTCTTTTCGACCAGGCCGGTGAAATCAGGCAGCTCGCGCGCAACGGCGGCGCCGGTCACGAACATCAGCGCGATCGCCAGCCAGGTCATGCGCATCATCCCCTGCCAAACCGGATCAGTCCTTGTCATATCGGCTCCTTGTCAGTACGTGGGCCCGCGTTCCGGGCATCTTTGCGCCCCGCGCCGTCAGCTTGCGGCCGGGGCTGATAGTTCATTACAGAAACACCGCCATCCTCGACCACGCCGGCATGACGCAGCAGGACCGGCTGGTGGGCGTGACGGTCCGCGCTGCGGCGGGCATAGCCCCGCAGCCACAGAAACCCGGCCAGCAGCCCGGTGACGCCGCCGAGGGCGGCGGCGCCATCGACCGCCTCCCAGCTCATCGCGGTCGCCAGCATCTGCCCGCCGAGCGCGCCGAGCAGCAGCCATACCAGGGGCATCAGGTAGACCGCCAGCGAGGCCCGTACCAGCGCGCGGTCATCGAGACCGAGGATGATTCGGTCGCCGGCACGGGCGCCGATCGTGTTGTCGATGCGCAGCCGCGCACGCTTGCGAAACATGCGCGAAATGATCCCGGAACCGCAGCCCTTCTGGACGGCGCAGGCATCGCAGACGGCCTTGCGTTCGGTCTCGACCCAGATATGGTCGCCTTCAACGGCGACGACTTCGGCGGTTTCGGTCACGATGGCCATGTCAGGATCCTGGGGACGGCCGGTGCCGTTCCCGGACGCGCAGGATCGCGCGTCGGGGACCTCACCGGCACAGGCAAGGGATTACTGCGAACCGTGGCTGACCACGCGGAGATAGGACAGCGGATCGTCACGACCGGCCTGCATCGACTGCGGCTGGTAGTTCATCAGGTAGTCATAGAGATTCGGCGAACCGCCGAGCATGCCCGGGCGCCCCGACACGGTCTGCATGCGTATCCAGCGCTGCCCGCCCCCCGCTTCGACCTCGGCCTCGGCCTCGGCGCGCGCCGTGGAATCGTCCAGCTCGGCAAGCAGCGAGGTCAGCACCGGTTCGGCCTCGACGGTGGCGCGGGACGGCGCCTCGGCGGTGACGAATCCCGCCGCCGGGGTCGTGATCCCGCCGCCCTGCTCGATACCGAGGACGCCGAAGACCGCGATCGCGGTCATCGAGGCCGCCAGCGCAAAACCGACGGTGGCCTTGCTGCGGGGATGGGTAGCAGTGGCAGGCGGGGCTTGGTCGGCCCGGGGATGGAGATAAACGGGTTCGTATTCGAGGGCGGTGATGATGCGCGAGGAAAGATCGGTATCGACGTGTGCGGGCAGCGTGCCGCGCATGGCGTCACCGATCAGATGATAATTGCGCCAGCGTTCCTGCATCGCGGGGTCCTGGCGCAGCGCCTTTAGCGCCGGGGTCATTTCCCAGCCGGCGAGTTCGTCATCCACCAGCGCGGAGATCTTGTCGACATCACGGTCCGTCATAAGCCACACCTGTCGTGCATGGTCATCGTCCCATCGGCCCGCCGCTCAGTCCAGCAGCGGCTTGAGCCGGTTGTTGATCGCCTCGCGGGCGCGGAAGATACGCGAGCGGACGGTACCCACCGGGCAGGCCATGCGCTCGGCAATCTCTTCATAACTCAGTCCATCGAGTTCGCGCAAGGTGATCGCGACCCGCAGATCCTCGGGCAGGCGCTCGATCGCATTGCGCACGGTCTCTTCGATCTCGTCCCGGACCAGCAGACGCTCCGGCGTCGCGTAGTCCTTAAGTTCCGATTCGCCTTCCAGATAGCTCGCGTCCTCGGCGTCGATATCGACATTCGGCGGCTTGCGCCCCTGCGATATCAGGTGATTCTTTGCCGTATTGACGCCTATCCTGTAAAGCCAGGTGTAGAAAGCGCTTTCGCCGCGAAAGCCCGGGAGGGCCCGGTACGCCTTCAGAAAGGCCTCTTGTGCTACATCCATAACTTCACTGGAATCATGTACATAGCGAGATATCAGCTTCTGGAGCCTGAATTGGTACTTGCGAACCAGGATATCGAAAGCCTTCTTGTCACCGTTCTGAACCCGCTCGACCAGTGCCTGGTCAACGTTGTTGTCGCCCATTCGGGCTAATCCCTCCCGCAAGGACCGTACAGGCCCCGCGCATTGGTATAGACAGTACCGCCGTTCTCAAGTTCAGGGAAACCAGGGTTTTTGTTTCAGGGTTTTCTGTTATAGCATCTGCACTTGGCAGCCCTGACCGATTTTATCAGAATTTACCCGGCCGACCAGCCGACGACCGGGATTTCTCAATGATTCCATGAACATTTCATGAGCCGCGAGGCGCGATTCGACGTCCTGATCATCGGCAGCGGCGCCGCCGGCCTGAGCCTGGCCCTGCGGCTGGCCGACCGCGCGCGCGTCGCGCTGGTCGCGAAGGCCGCACTGTCCGAAGGGGCGACGCTGTACGCCCAAGGCGGCATCTCGGTGGTCCTCGACAAGGCTGATTCGATCCGTTCGCATATCGAGGACACCCTCAACGCCGGGGCCGGTCTCTGCGACCCGGCCATCGTCGAGTATACCGTCAATCATGCACGCGCGTGCATCCAGTGGCTGATCGATCGCGGCGTCGCCTTCACCCGGGTCGAAGGCACGAGCGGCGCCGGTCACGACGCCGACTACCACCTGACCCGCGAGGGCGGGCACAGCCACCGCCACGTGCTGCATGCCGCCGACGCGACCGGCCGCGCCGTCGAGACCACCCTCGAGGCCCTCGCCCGCGCCCACCCGAATATCACGCTGTTCGAGCACCACCTCGCGATCGACCTGATCCGTGATCGCGGCGCTCCGGTCCCCGGCCGCTGCGTCGGCGCCTACCTGCTCGACCTCGGCGCGGACGGCCATGTCCGCACCCTCGGCGCACGCCTGACCGTGCTTGCGACCGGCGGCGCCGGTAAGGTCTACCTCTATACCAGCAACCCGGACATCGCCAGCGGCGACGGCATCGCGATGGCCTGGCGCGCCGGCTGCCGGGTCGCGAACATGGAGTTCATCCAGTTCCACCCGACCTGCCTGTTCCACCCGAAGGCCAAGTCCTTTCTGATCTCGGAGGCCGTGCGCGGTGAAGGCGGCCGGCTGCTGCTGCCGGACGGGACCCGCTTCATGGACCGCTTCGACCCGCGCGGCGAACTCGCCCCGCGCGACATCGTCGCGCGCGCGATCGACCACGAGATCAAACGCCTCGGCATCGAATGCGTGTGGCTCGACATCAGCCACAAGCCGGCCGACTTCATCCGTTCGCACTTTCCGACCATCTACGAACGCTGCCTGTCCTTCGGCTTCGACATGACCCGCGAGCCGGTGCCGGTAGTCCCGGCCGCGCATTATCTGTGCGGCGGTGTCGTCACCGATCGCCGCGGGCGCACCGATGTCGACGGCCTCTATGCGATCGGCGAGATGGCCTGCACCGGACTGCACGGCGCGAACCGCATGGCGAGCAATTCACTGCTCGAATGCGTCGTCTTCGCCGAGGCCACCGCGCTCGACATCGCCGGGCGCCTCGACGACGCTGTGATGCCCGGCGAGCTGCCGGTGTGGGACGAGAGCCAGGTCACCGACTCCGACGAGGAGGTCGTGGTGTCGCACAACTGGCATGAGCTCAGGCGATTCATGTGGGACTATGTCGGCATCGTCCGCACCGACAAGCGCCTGCAGCGGGCGCTGCACCGCACCGAGCTGCTGAAGAAGGAGATCGACGAGTACTACGGCAATTTCCGCATCACCAGCGACCTGATCGAGCTGCGCAATCTGGTGCTGGTCGCCGAGCTGATCATCCGCTCGGCGATGTCGCGTCACGAGAGCCGCGGCCTGCACTACAATCTCGACCATCCGGCCACCGACGACCGCCAACCGCCGTCCCCGACGATACTGATGCCGTCAGTGCGGGTCTGAAGCCGCACCCTCGAGCCGCAGGCGCGCGCGCAGGCGGCGCAACGTGTCGCGATCGGCGCTGTCCGGCAGCAACACGACCGATCGGCGGCGCCAGCGCCGCCAGCCGCCTACCCCGGCCGGCCGGAAATTCAGCACCAGCAGCGCCGGATGGACAAAGCTGTCCGGCATCAGTACCAGCGCCTCCTTGCCGCCGTCGCGGCGGCAGGCGCGCCAGCGGCCGTCGGCCTGCCATTCGAGCGCGATGATCGACGACGGCCGCCGCCTGAACACCGCGCCGGCGAGCACGCAGGCGCAGGAGACGACGATCGCGAGGATGAGCATGGCGATGATCCCTGCCGGAACCGGCAGGGTCAGGGTCAGCGCGAAGGCACCGGTATGCAATGCGACGACGGCGCCCGTAAACAAGCGCGAGTTGCGGGGCTCAATCGACAGCGACCTCCCGGATTCTGCGGACGACATCGGCGAGCTCCCGGTCGCCCGGCAGCGAGCGACCCATCAGATATTCGAGCAGCAGCGCGTCCGGATATTCGAGCAGGCGGGCGAAGGCCGCGCGCCCCGCGCCATCGAGCGTGCCGGCCGCCTGCCCGTACCAGTCGCCGAGCATCAGGTCGAGTTCGCGCATGCCGCGCCGGCACTGCCAGTAAAGACGGGCGAGCTCGGGATCGCCATCGGCATCCGTCCGGTCCATCGCTCAGATGAACTGCTTGAGCATGCGCTGGCGGATGCGGCCGATTGCCTGCGTCGGGTTCAGGCCCTTCGGACAGACCTGGGCGCAGTTCATGATGGTGTGACAGCGGAACAGCTTCCAGGCGTCCTCGAGCTGGTCGAGGCGCTCATCGCCGGCCTGGTCGCGACTGTCCTCGAGAAATCGGCTGGCCTGCAGCAGGGCCGCCGGCCCGAGGAACTTGTCCGGATTCCACCAGAACGACGGGCATGCGGTCGAACAGCAGGCGCACAGCACGCATTCATAGAGGCCGTCGAGACGCTCGCGTTCCTCCGGCGTCTGGCGAAGTTCGATCTCGGGCTCGGGGTCCTTGCGCACCAGCCACGGCTTGACCTCGCGATACTGATGGTAGAACTGGCTCATGTCGACCACCAGGTCACGGATCACCGGCAGACCCGGCAGCGGCCGGATCTCGACCGGCTGTTTCAGTTCCTTCAGCGGCGTGATGCAGGCGAGGCCGTTGCGGCCGTTGATGTTGACGCCGTCGGAACCGCAGACGCCCTCACCGCAGGAATGGCGGAAGCTCAGCGTCTCGTCCCCGGCCTTGATGAGGCGCAGCGCGGCGAGCAGCATCATGTCCGGGGTCAGCCCGGTCAGCGTGTAGTCCTGCATGCGCGGGGCGCTGTCGCTCTCGGGGTTGTAGCGATAGATCGAGAAGCGCATGTCCATGATCAATAGACCCTCGGCTTCGGCGGAAACGGCTCCACGGTCTGCGGCTTCATGCGCACCGGCTTGTAGTCGACCTGCCGCGTCTGCTTCGAATACAGTGAATGCTTGAGCCAGTGCTGGTCATCGCGCTCCGGATAATCGATGCGCGAGTGCGCGCCGCGGCTCTCCTTGCGTTCGAGCGCCGAGCTGATCGCCGCGAGTCCGATGTCCATCAGGTTCTCGAGCTCGAGCGCCTCGATGCGCGCGGTGTTGAATATGCGACTGCGGTCTTCGAGCCCGGCGTCGTCGAGCCGGCGTTCGAGTTCGCGCATCTTGTCCAGCCCCTCCTTCATGACATCCTCGGTGCGGAACACGCCGCAATAGTGCTCCATCGTACGCTGCAACTCGTCGCGCAGACCGGCGACGGTCTCGCCGCGCCCCGGACGCTCCCAGCGCGCGAGGCGGGCGCGCGCCGGTTCGATCGCGGCATCATTGAGCGGACGGTGATAGCGGGCCTCCTTCAGATACTCGATGATGTGATTGCCGGCCGCCCGCCCGAACACGACGATGTCGAGCAGCGAATTGCCTCCGAGCCGGTTGGCGCCATGCACCGACACACAGGCGCACTCGCCGACCGCATACAGGCCGATGACCGGCTCTTCCGGCCCCTGCCGCTCCGGCGCAACGACCTGGCCGAAGCGGTTGGTCGGGATGCCGCCCATCGTGTAATGACAGGTCGGAAACACCGGGATCGGGTCGCTGACCGGATCGATGCGCAGAAAGGTGCGGACCATGTCGTGGATGCCGGGCAGGCGCTTGCGTATGACGTCGGCACCGAGGTGGTCGAGCTTGAGCAGGATGTGATCGGCGTCGGGTCCGCAGCCGCGGCCCTCGCGGATCTCGGTCGCGATCGCACGGCTGACGACGTCGCGGCTGGCGAGATCCTTCGCCTTCGGCGCATAGCGCTCCATGAAGCGTTCACCGTTGCCGTTGACCAGATAACCACCCTCGCCGCGCGCGCCCTCGGTGATCAGCATGCCCTTGCCGGCGATGCCGGTCGGATGAAACTGCACGAACTCCATGTCCTGCAGCGGGATGCCTGCGCGCAACGCCATACCCATGCCATCGCCGGTGTTGATGCGGGCATTGGTGTTGGTGCGATAGAGCTGGCCGGCGCCACCGGTCGCGAGCAGCGTCGTCTTGGCCTCGATGACGACCGGCTCACCGGTCTCGATGCACAGCGCCAGGGCGCCGAGGATGGTCCCGTCCGCATCCCTGAGCAGGTCGATCGCGAAGTATTCGTCGAAGAAATGGGTCTTGGCGCGGATGTTCTGCTGATACAGCGCGTGCAGGATCGCATGGCCGGTGCGATCGGCCGCGGCGCAGGTGCGCGCGGCCTGGGCGCCGCCGAAGTCCTGGCTTTGGCCGCCGAACGGGCGCTGGTAGATCTTGCCGTTGTCCAAGCGCGAGAACGGCACGCCGAAGTGCTCGAGTTCGACGACCAGTCGCGCCGCGGCGCGGCACATGTATTCGATCGCATCCTGGTCGCCGAGGTAGTCGCTGCCCTTGACGGTGTCGTACATATGCCAGTGCCAGTTGTCCGGCAGCACATTGGCGAGCGCGGCATTCATGCCGCCCTGGGCGGCGACGGTGTGGGAACGGGTCGGGAAGACCTTCGACACGACCGCGACCGAGGCCTCGGCCTGGGCGAGTTGCAGCGCCGCGCGCAGGCCGCCGCCACCGGCGCCGATGACCAGGGTATCGAATCTGCGGCGTTCCAGCCTGTCCGCCATCACCATCGTCTCCGTGTCAGTACAGCGAGTACAGCACTCTGAGCATCCACAGCCCGGAGCCGGCCAGCGCCAGCCCCATCATCGCCAGCAGCGCGAGCCGCAAGGCAAGGGAATGCACGTAATCGAGGATCACGTCGCGGCCGCCGACCCAGGCATGCAGCAGCAGGGCGAGGAAAAACAGCCCGGTCGCCAGGTTGACCGCCGCATTCGAAACGAGATCGCGCCATTCGAGCCAGGACTCGGGCGGCGCGAACAACAGCCAGCTGCCGAAGACGAGCAGATACAGCGCCATGTAGAGGGCGCTGACACGCTGCCAGATCCATGCCCGCAGTCCGTGGCTGCGGCGACTCATCACAGTACCAGCGCCGCCGCCAGCAGCATCGCGATGCCGCCGGCGAACACGATCCATGCGCTGGCGCGCGCGGTGGCCGGATCCACGCCGATGTCGGCGTCGATCAGCAGATAACGGATGCCGGCGAGGAAGTGATGGGCGAAAAACCAGAGACCGAGCAGCAGCAGGACGCGGAACACATCGCCCTGCAACAGGCCGGTGACGAAGTCATAGCCCTGCTCATCGGCGAGCGAGCGATCGAACAGGAACACCAGCAGCGGGATTGCCAGCATCATCAGCACGCCGGTGATGCGGTGGCCGATCGACAGCACCGCCGTTACCGGCAGGTGGATGCGGGTCAGATCGAGAAATACCGGGCGTTTGTTGTTATTCGCCATCGCACGCCATTGTGTAGCCACTTCGCCGCCGCGTCCAGTATTACCACACCGCGGGATTTTCGCTATGATGCCCGTTCCCCCGCACCAACAGGACACCCATGCACAAGGACTGGAAACGACTGCTCGAGGAGGCTGGCGCCGCCTTCGGCGAAGATGGCAACGTGCTGCACTTCGGCAACCCCGAGCGCGAACGCCGGGCCGCGACTGGCGGCAGTGTCATCTGTGACCTCTCACACCATGGCATGATCCGCGTGCAGGGCGAGGATGCCGCGCGTTTCCTCCAGGGCCAGTTGACCAACGACAGCGCGCGTGTCGACGACAGCCACAGCCAGCTGAGCGGTTATTGCACGCCCAAGGGCCGCCTGCTGGCGATCTTCCGGCTATTTGCCCGCGATAACGCGATCTGGCTGCGGCTGCCCGCGACCCTGCTCGACCCGACGCTCGCGCGCCTGCGCAAGTATGTGCTGATGTCGAAGGTCACGCTCGAACCGGTCGGCAATGAATTCGCCGCAATCGGACTCTCAGGACCGCGCTGCGAAGATGAACTCGCGGCGGCGATCGGCGCCGCCGCGCCCGCAACCGTCGACGGAGCCGTCACCCGCGACGGGCTCACCGTGATCCGCGTCCCCGGCCTCCACCCCCGCTTCGAGATCCACGGCCCCATCGAGGCGATGTCGAAGCTGTGGCAGCGGCTCGATGTCCACGCCGCGCCGGTCGGCGCCGGGGTCTGGTTGCTGCTCGACATCCTCGCCGGCGTGCCCGAGGTACTGCCGGAGACCGTCGAGGAATTCATCCCGCAGACCGTCAATCTCGACCTGCTCGGCGCGATCAGCTTCAACAAGGGTTGCTACACCGGCCAGGAGATCGTCGCGCGCCTGCACTACCGCGGCACTGTCAAACGCCGCATGTATCTCGCCGAATGTGCGATCGAGCAGACGCCGCCCCCCGGCAGCGCCGTCCATGCCGCGGGCGCCGACCAGCCGGCCGGCCAGGTCGTCGTTGCCGCGCCGGCCGCGGAACGGGGTCAGAACCTGCTGATATCGGTCGTCGTCGGACAGGCGCAGACCGCCGCCCTGCAGCTCGGCGCCGACGGCGGACCGCCGCTGGTGTTGCGCGACCTGCCCGGACTACGGGCCGGCGAAGACGCATGAACCGCCGCCTGGCTCAATAAACCGCCATTACGGGTCGATATCTCCAGGATGGAAACCACCCGGATAGAACAATTCTGGCAGGACCTCGTCGACGATATCCGGGGCAATCGCCTGGTCCTGCCGGCCTTGCCGGATATCGCGATCCGTACCCGCCGCCTGCTCGACAACCCGAAATCGACGTCCACCCAGATCGCGCGCGCGATCAGCGCCGACGTGGTCATGACGACCCGGCTGCTGCGGGTCGTCAACAGCCCGCTGTACCGCACCCGCCAGCCGATCGAGGACATCCGCGCCGCGGTGACCCGTCTCGGCAACGCCAACGTGCGCAGCATGGTCACCAGTCTCGCGATGGAACAGATCTACCAGGACAAGCTCGCCTCGCCGTTCAAGCGCCGTTATCTCGCGCGCATCCGCGAACACGGCATGCTGGTCGCAGCGCTGAGCTACGTGATCTGCGCGCGCTGCACCGCCCTCAATCCCGACGAGGCGATGCTGGCCGGGCTGATCCATGACATCGGCAAGCTGCCGATCCTCGAGTATTCGGAGTTGCTGTCGGACTTCAACGAGAACGAGCAGCGGATGAATCACCTGCTCGAGGCGCTGCACCCGCGCGTCGGCGCGCTGGTGCTGCGGGCATGGAAGTTCGCGCCGGAGATGGTCGCGGTTGCCGGAGAACACGAGGACCTGGAACGGTCACCGGAAGGCGGCGCCGACTATACTGACGTGGTCATCGTCGCGAACCTGCTGAGCCACGTCGGCACCGACCATCCCCACACCCGCCTCGACTGGTCCGTGATCCCCGCCTTCGCACGCCTCGCGCTGACCCCGGAACAGAGCATCGAGGTCATGAAGAACGCCCGCGAGCAGATCAACGAGATCAAGCGATTGCTGGCCGGATAGTCCGGATCCGTCTGCTGTGCGCCACCGGCTGACGGGCCTCTTCCTGCGGTTGGCGGGTTTCTGCCACCGGGCCGGTCGTCGTGGTCAGTCTGTCCTTGCCGTGACACGCGTGAATACGTCCCTGTAGCTCTCGGCCGCATCCCTGCGGCCGAAGGTCACGGCAAGGACAGACTGACCACGACGACCTCCGGCAGTGGTTATGCCCTCGCATTCTGCCCGGCGAATCTCGCCCGAACGATACGGTTCCGCGCGTACCACGAACACAGGCGGTCGTGCCCCGGCTCACGGGCCATGACCTTCCGCCGCAGGGATGCGGCGGAGAGCTACAGGGATGTATTCACGCGTGTCATGGCCCGTGAGCCGGGGCACGGGCGCCGGCCCGGTAGCAGAAACCCGCCAACTGCTGGCAGAGTCCGGTCAGCCGGCGGGGGATAGACCAGAACAGCCGGACGGCCTACTCAGGACGCATGTGCGGGAACAGCAGGACGTCGCGGATCGACGGGGAGTCGGTGAAGAGCATGACCAGCCGGTCGATGCCGATGCCCTCGCCGGCGGTCGGCGGCATGCCGTGCTCGAGGGCGCGGATGTAATCGGCGTCGAAGTGCATCGCCTCCTCGTCGCCGGACTCGCGCGCCTGGATCTGCTCGCGGAAGCGCCCTGCCTGGTCCTCGGCGTCGTTCAGCTCGGTGAAGCCATTGGCGATCTCGCGGCCGCCGATGAACAGCTCGAAGCGATCGGTGACGTCGGGATTGTCGTCGCTGCGGCGCGCCAGCGGTGACACCTCGGTCGGATATTCGGTGATGAACGTCGGATCGAGCAGCTTCTCCTCGACGGTCTTTTCGAACAACTCGATCTGCAGCTTGCCGATGCCATAGCCGTCCTTGACCTCGATGCCGCGCGCACGCGCGAGGTCCGCGAGCGCGGCGCGGTCACGCAACTGCGCCGCGGAGATATCCGGATTGAAATGCAGGATCGACTCGACGACGGTCATGCGGCGGAACGGTTGCCCGAAGTCGAACCGCTGCCCCTGGTATTCGACGACCGTCGACCCGAGCACGTGCTCCGCGAGCCGGCGCAGCATGACCTCGCTGAGGTCCATCAGGTCGCGGTAATCGGCGTAGGCCTGGTAGAACTCGACCATCGTGAACTCGGGATTGTGGCGCGTCGACAGCCCCTCGTTCCTGAAATTGCGGTTGATCTCGAACACCCGCTCGAAACCGCCGACCACCAGGCGCTTGAGGTACAGCTCGGGCGCGATGCGCAGATACAGCGGTATATCGAGCGCATTGTGATGGGTGCGGAACGGCCGCGCGGTCGCGCCGCCCGGGATGATCTGCATCATCGGCGTCTCGACCTCGAGGAAACCGCGGTCGATCAGGAAGCGGCGCATGAAGTCGATGATCGCGACACGGCGGCGGAAGACCTCGCGGGTCGGCTCGTTCATGATCAGGTCGAGATAGCGCTGGCGATAGCGCATCTCCTGGTCGACGACGCCGTGGAACTTGTCCGGCAGCGGGCGCAGCGCCTTGGTCAAGAGCCGGATCGATTCGACGCGCACCGACAGCTCGCCGGTCTTCGTCCGGAACAGCACGCCCTCGGCGCCGAGGATGTCGCCGATATCCCAGCGCTTGAACTCGGCATAGACCTCTTCCGTGACCCCGTCGCGCTGGATATAGAGCTGGATCTGCCCGGACATGTCCTGGAGATGCGCGAATGCGGCCTTGCCCATGATCCGGCGCGTCATCATGCGGCCGGCGATGCGGACACGGCGCGGCTCGGTCTCGAGGCGGTCGGCATCGACCTCGCCGTACTCGGCATGCAGCTCGCCGGCCATGACGTTGCGGCGAAAATCGACCGGAAAGGCATTGCCGCGCTCGCGCAGCGCCCGCAGCTTGTCGCGGCGTTGCGCGATCTGTTCCTGTTCGTCGTGCTCTTCAGTCATGATGTTTCCTATAGCCCCTGCTTCAGGCTCGCCTCGATGAAGCGATCGAGGTCACCGTCGAGCACCGCCTGGGTGTTGCCGGTCTCGACGCCGGTGCGCAGGTCCTTGATCCGCGACTGGTCGAGTACATAGGAGCGGATCTGGCTGCCCCAGCCGATGTCGCTCTTGCTGTCTTCCAGCACCTGCTGCTCGGAACGGCGCTTGTTCAGTTCCAGCTCGTAGAGCTTCGACTTGAGCTGCGACATCGCGGTCGAGCGGTTCTTGTGCTGGGAACGGTCGCTCTGGCAGGCGACGACGACGCCGCTCGGCACATGGGTGATACGGATCGCCGACTCGGTTCGGTTGACGTGCTGGCCGCCGGCGCCGCTGGCGCGATAGGTGTCGATCCGCAGATCCGCCGGATTGATGTCGATCTCGATCTCGTCGTCAATCTCCGGTGACACGAACACCGACGCGAACGAGGTGTGACGGCGATTGCCCGAATCGAACGGCGATTTCCGCACCAGCCGGTGCACACCGGTCTCGGTGCGCAGCCAGCCGTAGGCATACGGCCCCTCGAGCTTCACGGTCGCGCTCTTGATGCCGGCGACCTCGCCCGCCGATGCCTCGATGATCTCGGTCTTGAAACCGTGGTCCTCGCCCCAGCGTAGGTACATCCGCAACAGCATCTCGGCCCAGTCCTGCGCCTCGGTGCCGCCGGAACCGGCCTGGATGTCGACGAAGGCATTGCTCGGATCCATCTCGCCGGAGAACATGCGCTGAAACTCGATCGCGGCGAGCAGTTTCTCCAGCGCGTCGATGTCCTTCTCGACCGCCGATGCGGTCTCGGCATCGTCTTCGGCCTCGATCAGCTCGAGCAGGCCCGATGCGTCGCGCAGCCCCTCGTCGATGCGCATGAAGCCCTCGACGAACTCCTCGAGGCGGGCGCGCTCGCGACCGAGTTCCTGGGCGCGCTTCTGGTCATTCCAGACCGACGGCTCCTCGAGTTCGCGGCGGACTTCGGTCAGCCGCTCGTTCTTCGCATCGAAGTCAAAGATACCCCCTCAGGTCAGCGAGACGGTCTCGCATGTCCTTGATCCGGGTCGTGAGCGCGTTCAGTTCAAGCATGGCTGAGCAATACGGGCGGTTGAGAATTAACAGAAACCGCGATTGTACTACAGATCGATCGAGTCCGGTCGCGCCGGCAGTTATACTGGCCCGATTCGTCAACACCGACACGAGGAGGCCCCCATGCAAGTACGCGCCGCAGTCGCCCATGCCGCCGGCAAGCCGCTGACCATCGAGACCGTCGACCTCGCGGGCCCGCGCGCCGGCGAGGTGCTGGTCGAGATCAAGGCGACAGGCATCTGTCACACCGACGCTTTCACGCTGTCCGGCGCCGATCCCGAGGGACTGTTCCCGGCGATCCTCGGCCACGAGGGTGCCGGCGTCGTCGTCGAGTGCGGGCCGGGCGTGAAATCGCTGAAGAAAGGCGATCACGTGATCCCGCTCTACACCCCCGAATGCCGCGAATGCGAGTTCTGCCTGAACCCGAAGACCAATCTGTGCCAGGCG
>CAYLKC010000047.1:0-14976 GCA_964384095.1 uncultured Chromatiales bacterium | reverse complement strand
GGGGGGGGGTGGGAGGGGGGGGGCGCGGGGCGGGTGCGGGGGGGGGGCGGCCCTGTGGCCCGCACGATCACGATCAGCGACAACGGCATCGGCATGAGTCGTCGCGAGGTCGCCGACAATATCGGCACGATCGCGGGCTCGGGTACCCGGCGCTTTCTCGAATCCCTGAGCGGCGACGAGGCGAAGGACGCGAAGCTGATCGGACAGTTCGGCGTCGGATTCTATTCCGCGTTCATCGTCGCCGATCGTGTCGTATTGACGACGCGGCGCGCCGGACTCGGCGCCGAACATGGCGTGCGCTGGGAATCGGACGGCGCCGGCGAGTACACGCTGGAGACGATCGAGCGGGCGGGGCGGGGCACCGAGATCGTGCTGCACCTGCGCGAGGACGAGGACGGGTTTCTCGATGACCAGCGCCTGCGCGCGGTGATCCGCCGCTATTCGGACAGCCTCTCCCTGCCGGTCGAGATGCCGGCCGGCGCGACGCCGGAGGATGGCGCGCCTGACTGGGAGCAGGTCAATCGCGCAGCGGCCTTGTGGGCGCGCCCACGCAGCGACATCAGCGAGCAGGAATATAACGACTTCTATCGCCATGTCGCCCATGATTTCGAGGATCCGCTGGCGCGTCTGCATGTCCAGGTCGAGGGCCGGCAATCGTTCACCGCGCTGCTGTTTATCCCGCAACGCGCGCCGTTTGATCTGATGGACCGCGAACGGGGGCATGGCGCGAAGCTGTACGTCCGCCGGGTGTTCATCATGGACAGCGCAGAAGGCCTGCTGCCGGGCTGGCTGCGCTTCGTGCGCGGCGTCGTCGACTCCGATGACCTGCCGCTGAACGTGTCGCGCGAGATGCTGCAACAGAACCGTCATATCGACGTCATGCGCGCGTCCCTGGTCAAGAAGCTGCTCGGTCTCCTGCAGGACCTCGCCGACAACGAGGTGGAGAAATATCTCGGGTTCTGGCGCGAATTCGGCCGCGTACTCAAGGAGGCGCCGGTCGAGGATCCTGCCTCTGCCGGCCAGGTCGCCAGGCTGCTGCGCTTTCCGTCCACCCGCGACGACGGCGTCGCGCCGGTCTCCCTCGATGACTACATCGCCCGCATGAAGCAAGGCCAGGACCGCATCTGGTATATCACCGCCGAGTCGATGACCGCCGCGCTGCACAGCCCGCATCTCGAGATCTTCCGCAAGAAGGGGGTCGAGGTGCTGCTGATGTGCGATCGCATCGACGAATGGCTGCTGTCTGCGCTGACCGAATACGACGGCAAGGCCCTGCAGTCGGTTGCGCGCGGCGACCTCTCGCTCGATGCCATCGAGGGCGGCGGGCTCGAGGAGCCCGGCGGTGAAGACGAGGTCGACCTCGGCGATCTGGCCGCCCGTATCAAGGCGGTACTCGAGGCGCGGGTCGCCGACGTGCGATTGTCGCAACGGCTCACCGATTCCCCGTCCTGCCTCGTCGTCGACCAGGCCGACATGACGCTCAACCTGCGCCGGATCCTCGAGGCCGCCGGTCAGAAGCTGCCGGCAGGAAAGCCGGTCCTCGAGATCAACCCGCGTCACTCGCTGGTCGCGCGACTCGCCGGCGAGGGCGACGAAGGCCGGTTTGCCGACTGGTCGCATGTCCTCTACGAACAGGCTCTGCTCAGCGAGGGCGGCCAGCTCGACGACCCGGCCGCGTTCGTCAGGCGTTTGAATGCGCTGCTGCTGGCGCACGCCTGATCCATAAAATTACAGGAGTGCGTTTCATGAACGATGGCCCGGCAGGCAAGACCGGCATCCTGCTCAGCAATCTCGGCACGCCGGACGCGCCGACGGCCGCCGCGGTCCGGCGTTATTTGCGCGAATTCCTCTCCGACCGGCGCGTCGTCAACCTGCCGCCGCTCCTGTGGTGGCCGATCCTGAACGGCGTCATCCTGACCGTGCGGCCGCGCAAGTCAGCGCATGCCTACAGCCGTATCTGGGGCGAGGACGGATCGCCCCTGCTCGCGATCTCGAAGCGGCAGATCAAGGCGCTCGAGGACCGTTTCGCCAGCCGCGACGACCTCGCGTTCGCGCTCGGCATGCGTTACGGCAATCCCTCGATACGCTCGGCGATGGAGGCCCTGCGCGATGCCGGCGCGGGCCGCATCATCGTGCTGCCGCTGTATCCGCAGTATTCCTCGGCGACGACCGCATCGACCTTCGATGCGGTCGCGAATGCGGTCAGGCGCTGGATCTCGGTGCCGGGCGTGACCTTCATCGACCACTATTACGATCAGCCGTGGTATCCGCGCGCAATCGCCGCGAGCCTCCGCGAGGCCTGGCAACAGGCGCCGCCGGCGGAGCGGCTGCTGTTCTCGTTCCACGGCATGCCGAAGGTGACCCGCGACGCCGGCGACCCCTATTACAGTCAGTGCGACCAGACCGCGCGCGCGATCGCGCGTGAACTGGACCTGCCCGCGGAGCGCTGGGCGATGACCTTCCAGTCGCGCTTCGGGGCGCAGGAATGGTTGCAGCCCTATACCGACAAGACGCTCGAGGCCTGGGGCGCGGACGGCGTCGAAAGCGTGGATGTGGTCTGCCCCGGGTTCTCCGCCGATTGTCTGGAAACGCTCGAAGAGATCGAGATGCTCAACCGCGACACATTCCTCGGCGCCGGCGGGAAACGCTATCGCTACATCCCGGCGCTGAACGACCGTGACGATCATATTGACGGGCTCGCCGGGATGATCGAGACCCTGTGTCCGTGTGGGCGCGCGGCCGGCTAGCCGAAGTTCGTCAGCGAGTACCCGCCGCCGGAGAAGGTCAGCACGCTGCCGTTGTGATACCAGTCGCCGAGCACGATGCGGCGGGCGGGGGCGCCGTCGAGCTCGAAATCATGGATCGCCTGGCGATGGGTATGGCCATGGATCATGCGGCTCACCCCGTTCGCGCGCATCGCCGCCTCGACCGCGCCCTGGTTGGCGTCCATGATCGCCATCGGCTTGTCGCGGGTGATGCGTTCGCTCTCGGCGCGGTAATGCTCGGCGATCTGCCGGCGCTGCGCGACCGGCATCGACAGAAAATGCGCGATGAATGCCGGCTGCCGCGACTTTTGACGCCAGGCCTGGTAATCGGTGTCGTCGATGCACAGGGTATCGCCATGCATCAGCAGCACCGCTTCGCCGCCGAGCCGGATCACCGTCGGATCCGCCAGCAGCCGGCAGCCGGACATCGACTCGAAGCCCTCGCCGGCGAGGAAGTCGCGGTTACCCTGCATGAAATACAGGGACGCGCCGCGCGTCGCGGTCGCGCGCATCGCGGCCAGTATCGCCTGCTGATCCTGGTCGGCCGCATCGTCGCCGAGCCAGGCCTCGAAGAGGTCGCCGAGGATGTACAACTCATCGCCGGCGCAGACGCGCTCGCGCAGGAACCCGAGGAATAGCGCCGTGATCGCCGGCCGCTCGGCGGACAGGTGCAGGTCGGAGATGAACAGTGTCGCCATCAATTCGCCCGGTCGGCCGCGGCCTCGACCCGCTCGGCAGATTCGATGATGACCATGCGGCTCGGCACATCGCCCGGGAACGGGCCACCGCGCGTCGTCGGGATGTTGCGGATGCGGTCGACGGTCTCCATGCCCTCGATGACCCGGCCGAACACCGTGTATCCCCAGCCAGTGCGGGTCGGCGCGCGATGATCCAGGCTCGGGTTGTCGACGGTATTGATGAAGAACTGCGCGGTCGCGGAGTGCGGATCCGAGGTGCGCGCCATCGCGATCGTGCCGCGGACATTTTTTAGCCCGTTGTCGGCTTCGTTGCGGATCGGCGCCCGCGTCGCCTTCTGGTTGAAGCTCGTGTCGAAGCCGCCGCCCTGGATCATGAAATTGCTGATGACCCGGTGGAATATCGTGCCGCTGTAGTGTCCCTGGTCGACATAGGCGAGGAAGTTCTCGACCGACAGCGGCGCATTGGCGCGATCCAGTTGCAGCAGGATGTCGCCCTCGCTGGTACGCAGCAGGACATGCGGGTCGCCGTCATCGGCGAACGCCGCCGGCGCCACCACGGCCAGGGTCAGGATGGACAACAGGGAGACGAGGGCGATCAGTCGTTTATACATGGCGATGGGGTACTCTCCGGGTTCGGTGGGCGTGGCCGGCGCCCGCGGGCGCGGCCTCGTGTCATAATAAAGCCATCGGCCGCCCGCTGAAAGTCACGGCGCCGGTTTTGTCCTGATCGCGCTTATCCGCTAACATGCGGTGATTTTCCCGGCCCGGTACACCGACCCGATGCTCCAGATCCATAACAGCCTGACGCGGCGGAAACAGCCGTTCACGCCGATCGAGGCCGGCAAGGTCCGCATGTATGTCTGCGGCATGACCGTCTACGACTATTGCCACGTCGGCCACGCCCGGGTCATGGTCGTGTTCGACATGGTCGCGCGCTGGCTGCGCAGCCGCGGCCATGAGGTGACTTATGTGCGCAACATCACCGACATCGACGACAAGATCATCCGCCGCGCCGCCGAGCGCGGCGAGACGATCGCGGCGCTGACGGACTATTTCATTCGCGCGATGAACGAGGACGCCGCCGCGCTCGGCGTGCTGCCGCCCGACGCCGAGCCACGCGCAACCGCGTCGATCGACGCGATCGTCGCGATGATCGGAGCGCTGGTCGACAAGGGCCATGCCTATCGCGCCGCCAACGGCGACGTCTATTACCGCGTTGCCAGTTTCCCGGGCTACGGCAGGCTGTCCGGCAAGCGGCTGGAGGATCTGCGCGCCGGCGAGCGCGTCGAGATCGACGAGGCGAAAGAGGATCCGCTCGACTTCGTGCTGTGGAAGGCGGCGAAACCCGGCGAGCCGCAGTGGGATTCGCCGTGGGGACCGGGCCGGCCCGGCTGGCACATCGAATGTTCGGCGATGGCGACGTGCTGCCTCGGCGACCACTTCGACATCCACGGCGGCGGCATGGACCTGATGTTCCCGCATCACGAGAACGAGATCGCGCAGAGCGAGGGGGCCACCGGGCAACCCTTCGTCAATGTCTGGATGCACAACGGCTTCGTCCAGATCGACGAGCAGAAGATGTCGAAGTCTCTCGGCAATTTCTTCACCGTGCGCGAGGTGCTGAAGTCGTACCGGCCGGAGGTCGTACGCTTCTTCATCCTGGCCAGCCACTATCGCAGCCCGCTGAACTATTCCGACCACAACCTCGACATGGCGCGCGCGACCCTCGACGGCTTCTACCAGACGCTGCGCGGCCTCACGCCTGTGGACGGCGCCGACGGCGACGACTTCGCCGGCCGTTTCACGGCGGCGATGGACGACGACTTCAACACCCCGGGCGCGATCGCGGTGCTGAACGAACTGCGCGCGGAGATCAACCGCGTCCGCGCGCAGGGCGACGACCCCCGCGCCGCCGGGCTCGCCGCCACCCTCAAGCGCCTCGCGGGCCTGCTCGGCCTGCTCCGGCAGGACCCGGACGCCTGGTTCAAGGGCGACGCCGCGGTCACCGAAGGCGTGGATTGCGACCGCATCGAGCAACTGATCGGCGAGCGTGCCGCCGCCCGCCAGCGCAAGGACTGGGCCGCTTCCGACCGTCTCCGCGCCGAACTCGACGCGCTTGGCGTCGTGCTCGAAGACGGCCCGCAGGGGACGATCTGGCGGCGCAAGTAAACGTCCGGGTGCTGTTACAGTGGTAGGTCCGGGGAGGCGGGTGTCCTTTCAGGACACGCTGTGAATACGTCCCTGTACGCTCCGCGGCCGCATCCCTGCGGCCGAGGGTCCTGAAAGGACACCCGCCTCCCCGGGCCACGAGCTCAGTGGTGCGCCCACCCAACTTCGACCGAGCGTTGCGGATACCGGCAAGTCCCGCGCTGCGAGATCGCCGGCAGGACGTGTCCCTTTCGATGACCTTCGCCCGCAGGGATGCGGGCGGGACCGATTCGCCGGGAGCGAATCGGAACGGCCGAGGGCCGGCCCGAAGGGCGAGGCGCAGGAGGCGCCGAGTAACGTACAGGGATGTATTAACGGCGCGTCATCGACAGCATCAGACCTGCCGGCGATCGGAGATGTACTGCTTGAGTTGAACGAAGAAAATTCTAAATAGGGCTGCACGCCCGGGAAGGCGTGGCGTGTTGAAGCTGCTAGTCCCGGTGCAGGTGCTCCGCCGCGTGCAGCGTGTTCTGCAACAGCGTCGCGACGGTCATCGGGCCGACGCCGCCCGGGACCGGGGTGATCCAGCCGGCGCGCTCGGCGGCGGGCGCGAATTCGACGTCGCCGGTCAGCTTGCCGTCGGCGCCGCGGTGGATGCCGACGTCGATGACGATCGCGCCGGGGCGGATCCATTCGCCGCGGACGAGGCCGGGCTTGCCGACTGCAACGACCAGCAACTCGGCGCGGCCGACATGTCCGGCGAGGTCGCGCGTGAAGCGGTGGCAACTCGTCACCGTGCAGCCGCCGAGCAGCAGTTCGAGGGCCATCGGCCGGCCGACGATGTTCGACGCGCCGACGACGACCGCTTCCTTGCCGTAGAGGTCCTCGCCGGTATGCTGCAACAGCGTCATGATCCCGCGCGGTGTGCACGGCCGCAGCAGCGGCAGGCGGACCGCGAGGCGGCCGATGTTATAGGGGTGGAAGCCGTCGACGTCCTTGTCCGGACGGATGCGTTCGATCACGGTCTCGGAATCGATGTGGGCGGGCAGCGGCAGCTGGACAAGGATGCCGTCGATCGCCGGGTCCGCATTCAGTTCGTCGATGATCGCGAGCAGTTCCGCCTGGGTCGTGGTTTCCGGCAGGTCGTGCGAGCGCGACAGGATGCCGACCTCCTCGCAGGCGCGGCGCTTGTTCGCAACGTAGACCTCGGAGGCGGGGTGGTTGCCGGTCAGGATCACCGCGAGTCCGGGCCGGCGCTGGCCGAGCGCCACCCGGCGGTCGATGGTGGCGCCGATGTCGGCGCGCAATGCCGCCGCGATCGCCTTGCCGTCGAGGAGCTTCGCGCTCATCGGAGCCTCGTCCAGGCAGTGGTGAAAATTCGAGCAATCATCCCCATCATCTTGTAATCAGGCGTCCGGCATCGGCATGCGCCGCCGATGATAGCACAGGCCGCCGCCGCAGCGGCGCGATCGGACATCCGCCGATGCCGGGTTGTGCGGAAATCAGTTAAGATATGCCTTTTCTCCGGCCGCGCGCCGGATTTTCGGATCCATGATGGCCAGAACCCTCTATGACAAGCTGTGGGATGCCCATGTCGTCCATCGGAACGATGACGGCACCTGCCTGCTCTATATCGACCGCCACCTCGTCCATGAGGTCACCTCGCCGCAGGCCTTCGAGGGCCTGCGCCTGGCCGGCCGCCCGGTCTGGCGCCCCGATTCGATCCTCGCGGTGCCCGACCACAACGTGCCGACGACGGACCGCGCCGCCGGCATCGCTGATCCGGTCTCGCGGCTGCAGGTCGAGACCCTCGACGAGAACTGCCGGACCTTCGGCCTGACCGAGTTCGGGCTCGACGATCCGCGCCAGGGCATCGTCCATGTCATCGGTCCCGAGACCGGCGCGACGCTGCCCGGCATGACCGTCGTCTGCGGCGATTCGCATACCTCGACGCACGGCGCCTTCGGCGCGCTGGCCTTCGGCATCGGCACTTCCGAGGTCGAGCATGTGCTCGCGACCCAGTGTCTCGTACTGCAGAAGTCGCGCAACATGCTCGTGCGCATCGACGGCCGCGCCGCGCCCGGCGTCACCGCGAAGGACCTCACGCTCGCGGTGATCGGCCGCATCGGCACTGCCGGCGGCACTGGCTGTGCGATCGAATACGCCGGCGAGGCGGTCGCCGCGCTGTCGATGGAAGCCCGCATGACGCTGTGCAACATGGCGATCGAGGCCGGTGCCCGCGCCGGCATGGTCGCGGTCGATGACACGACGATCGAATACCTGCGCGGCCGGCCGTGGGCGCCGGCGGGCGAGTTGTGGGAACGCGCGGTCGAGACATGGCGCGAGCTGCACAGCGACCCCGGCGCGCATTTCGACGAGGTCGTCGTCATCGACGCCGCGGAGATCCGCCCGCAGGTGTCGTGGGGCACCTCGCCGGAGATGGTCGCGCCGGTCGACGGCCGCGTGCCGCGGCCCGAGGACTTCAGCGATCCGGTCAGGCGCCGCGGCGCCGAGCGCGCGCTCGAATATATGGGGCTCGAGGCCGGCATGCCGATCCGCGACATCCGCCCCGACAAGGTTTTCATCGGCTCATGCACGAACTCGCGCATCGAGGATCTGCGCGCCGCGGCTGCGGTCGTCCGCGGGCGCCGGGTCGCGCCGAACATCCGCCTCGCAATGGTCGTGCCGGGTTCCGGGCTGGTCAAGCGCCAGGCCGAGGCCGAGGGGCTCGACCGGATCTTCACCGAGGCCGGCTTCGAGTGGCGCGAGCCCGGCTGCTCGATGTGTCTGGCGATGAACGCCGACCGCCTCGAACCCGGTGAGCGCTGCGCATCGACGTCGAACCGCAATTTCGAGGGCAGGCAGGGCGCCGGCGGGCGCACCCACCTGGTCAGCCCGGCCCTCGCCGCGGCAGCGGCGATCGCCGGCCATTTCGTCAGCCCCGATGAACTGTGAACAACGGACGGGTCCATGGATAAATTCGAAACCCTCGACGGCCTCGCCGTTCCGCTCGATCGCGCGAACGTCGATACCGACGCGATCATCCCCAAGCAGTATCTGAAATCGATCCGCCGCAGCGGTTTCGGCCCGAACCTGTTCGATGACTGGCGCTGGCTCGATCCCGGCGAGCCGGACGGCGACCACAGCCGGCGCCGGCCGAATCCGGACTTCGTGCTGAACCTGCCGCGCTACCAGGGCGCGACGATCCTGCTCGCGCGCGACAACTTCGGCTGCGGCTCCTCGCGTGAGCACGCAGTGTGGGCGCTCGCCGACTACGGCATTCGCGCGGTGATCGCGCCGAGCTATGCCGACATCTTCTTCAGCAACTGTTTCAAGAACGGCGTGTTGCCGATCGTGCTGCCGGCGGCGACCGTTGACCGCCTGTTTGCCGTGGTCGAGGCGACGCCCGGCGTTCGCCTGCGCATCGACCTGTCGGCGCAGACGTTGACGACGCCGGACGGCGAGGCCATCGGATTCGATATCGAGCCCTACCGCAAGGACAGGCTGCTGCAGGGACTCGACGAGATCGGCGTGACGCTGACGCAGCGCGAGCAGATCCTCGCCTACGAGGAACGCCGTCGTCGCGAGGCGCCCTGGCTGTTCGGCGCGGAGGCGCGGTCATGAGCGTGAAGAAGATCCTTGTCCTGCCGGGTGACGGCATCGGTCCCGAGATCGTCGCTGCGGCACTCGGCGTCATCGAGCGCCTGCAGCGCGACTTCGGCCTGCGCGTCGAGGTCGGGCAGGCCTTGGTCGGCGGCGCCGCGATCGACGCGGCCGGCGTGCCGCTGCCCGACGAGACCCTGAGTCTCGCGCGCGGCGCCGACGCGGTGTTGCTCGGCGCGGTCGGCGGGCCGAAGTGGGACGGCCTCGATCCGGCGCTGCGTCCCGAAAAGGGCCTGCTCGGCCTGCGCGCCGGGCTCGACCTGTTCGCGAACCTGCGCCCGGCGCAATTGTCTCCGCAGCTCGCTGATGCCTCGTCGCTGAAGCCCGAGCTGGTCAGCGGGCTCGACCTGATGATCGTGCGCGAACTGACCGGCGACATCTACTTCGGTCAGCCACGCGGCATCCGCACGCTCGACAACGGCGAGCGCGAGGGCTACAACACGATGACCTACCGCGAATCGGAGATCGAGCGCATCGGCCGCGTCGCCTTCGAGACCGCGATGAAACGCGGCCGCCGCCTGTGCTCGGTCGACAAGGCCAATGTGCTCGAGACGACGCGTTTGTGGCGCGAGGTCATGAACCGCTTGCATGCCGATTATCCCGAGGTCGAGCTCAGCCACATGTACGTCGACAATGCGGCGATGCAGCTGGTGCGCGCGCCCAAGCAGTTCGACGTGATGGTGACGACCAACATGTTCGGCGACATCCTGTCGGACTGCGCGGCGATGCTGACCGGCTCGATCGGCATGCTGCCGTCGGCGTCGCTGAACGCGCACGGGCAGGGCATGTACGAGCCGATCCATGGTTCGGCGCCGGATATCGCCGGCCAGGGCATCGCGAACCCGATCGGCACGATCCTTTCAGTCGCGATGATGTTGCGCTACTCGCTCGGCGAGGCAGAGCTCGCCGGCAAGGTCGAGCACGCGGTGTCCGTCGTGCTCGACCAGGGGCTGCGCACCGGCGACATCCATACCGCGGGCATGCGCCGGGTCGGCACCGCGGAGATCGGCGATGCGATCGCGGCGGCGCTCGGCTGAGCGCCGCCACAGGGATTCACCAGGAGAAGACAGATCATGAGCAGGAAAGTGAATGTGGCCGTCGTCGGCGCGACCGGCGCGGTCGGCGAAACGATGATATCGGTGCTCGAGGAGCGCCAGTTCCCGGTCGGGACTCTGGTCCCGCTTGCGAGCAGCCGCTCGGCGGGCAGCCGCGTCGCCTTTCGCGGCGAGCAGGTCCGGGTGCAGGATCTTGCGCAATTCGATTTCAAGGGCATCGACGTCGCGCTGTTCTCGGCCGGCGCCTCGGTGTCGCGCGAGCATGCACCGCGCGCGGCCGCGGCCGGCTGCGTCGTCATCGACAACACCTCAGAGTTCCGCTATGACGACGACATCCCGCTGGTCGTGCCCGAGGTCAATCCGCACGCGATCGCCGGTTACCGCGGCCGCGGCATCATCGCCAACCCGAACTGCTCGACGATCCAGATGGTCGTCGCGCTGAAACCGATCCATGACGCGGTCGGCATCGAGCGCATCAATATCTGCACCTACCAGGCGGTGTCCGGCACCGGCAAGGAGGCGATCGAGGAACTCGCGGTCCAGACCGCGAGCCTGCTGAACGGCAAGCCGGTCGAGCCGGCGGTCTATCCACGCCAGATCGCGTTCAACGCCCTGCCGGAGATCGATGTCTACCAGGACAACGGTTATACCAAGGAAGAGATGAAAATCGTCTGGGAGACTAAAAAAATCCTCGAAGATGACGCTATCCTGATTAACCCGACGGCGGTCAGGGTCCCGGTGTTCTACGGCCATTCCGAGGCCGTGCATATCGAGACCGGCCGGAAGATCACCGCGGACGAGGCCCGGGCCCTGCTCGAGCGCGCCCCGGGCGTGACCGTCATCGACGAACGCAAGCCTGGCGGATATCCGACGGCCGTGACCGAGGCGGCGGGTCACGACCCGGTCTTCGTCGGCCGGATCCGGGAGGACATCTCCCACCCGCGCGGGCTGGACCTGTGGGTCGTTGCCGACAATGTGCGCAAGGGGGCGGCGCTGAACAGCGTCCAGATCGCGGAGATCCTGATCAGGGACTATCTCGGCGACTGAACCGCCGCGCGCTGCCGGCCATCGACGGAAGGTTGGCAGAAGATTTGCATGATTGCGCATGGATCTTGCGGCGGGCCCTCGCGAGACGTATACGGGTCCACCGACGCGACGATAACGATCAAAGGGAGTCAGGACATTGCTCAGATTGGCGAAGATATTGGCGGTCGTCTTGCTGCTGGCGCCGATCAGCGCCACGCCGCTGGGGCTTGGGGATATTGAGCTTAATTCCGCGCTGAATCAGCAGTTTGACGCCGAAATCGACCTGATTGCCCTGGGCCAGACCCGGATCGATGACATCAGCGTGCGGCTCGCGCCGCGCGAGGCCTTCGAGCGCGCCGGCCTGGAACGTCCGTTGTTCCTGAGCCGCCTGCAATTTGACGTCGAGCCCGGTCCCGGCAACACCGCCAGCATCCGAATCCGCTCCGACCAGCCGGTCCGCGAGCCCTTCCTGAATTTCCTCGTTGAGGTCAACTGGCCGAGCGGCCGCCTGTTACGTGAGTACACCGTGCTGCTCGATCCGCCGCTGTTCCTCGACGAATCGCCTGCGGTGATCCAGGCCCCGGCCGTTGCCGCCGTCGCGCCTCCGGCGCCTACGGCTGCCCCATCCCGGGCCCCCGCGGCCGCGGGGGAGGCCGTCGCCACGCCGCGTCCGCTGCCCGGCCGCCTCAGCGCGTCGGTCGAGATTGGTGAAGACGGCGCCTGGAGCTACGGTCCGGTGCAGCAGTCCGACACGCTGTGGTCGATCGCCCAGCAGTTTCGCGGTGCCGGCGAGCCGGTCACGACCGAACAGGTCATGATGGCCCTGCTGCGCAACAATCCCGATGCCTTCTTCAACGGCAACATCAATGAATTGCGGGCGGGGCATGTGCTGCGCCTCGACGACCCGTCGATGATTGCGCTGATGAGCCATGCCGAGGCCGCCGCCGAGGCGCGTCGCCAGTTTGCACAGTGGCAGGACAGCAAGCACCAGCGCGCCGATGCCGCCGGGGCCCGGCCGCTGGGCGGCGACGAGGGTGGCGCCGCGGCCACGGGCGGCGTGACCGCCGCCGCGGACAGCGGTCCGCGCCTGCGTCTGAGTGCGCCCGAGGGCGCCGATGTCGAACGCTTCGCGATGAGCGAACTGGGCGAGGGCAGCGAATCCGCCGATGCGGTTGCCAGCCGCTTGCGCGAGGACCTCGTCGCCGCGCTCGAGGTCTCCGAGTCTGCGCGCCAGGAGAATCTCGAACTGCGCCAGCGGCTCGCCGAACTCGAGGAACAGATCACGTCGATGCAGCGCCTGCTGAGCCTGCAGGACGATACGATGGCTGCGTTGCAGGCCGGAGTGGCCGCCGGCATCGAGGCCCCGGCGCCGCTCCCGGAGTCAGGCGAGACGCCGCCGGCCGCCGCCGGGGACGTCGAGTCCGGCGTCACCACCGAGGCGACGGAGTCCGCGCAGGCGCAGCCGGTCCCGCCGGCCGCGGTCGCGCCGGCGATGTTCCCGGAGATCTCGAGCCTGGTCGATATGATCCTCGCCGATCCTGTGATGCTCGGCGCGGCGGCATTTCTGCTGCTGATGTTTGCAACGCTCGCCTGGCTGATCGTGCGTCGTCGTCAGATGGCCGGCGCCGCGCTGGAAGACCTGACCCCGGTCGCTGACGAGGCCGCGCCCGCGCCTGCGGTTGCCACGCCGTCGAAGGCGGCGGTCCCGGCGGCCTCCGCCGCCGCGATCCCGGATGCATTCGAGGAGGCGGTGGCCGAGGCGCAGACCTCCGACGACGCCGGTCTCGACCTGATGCAGGCCGAAGAAGACGATATCGACATCCTCGCCGAGGCCGATGTCTACCTCGCCTACCGCCGCTTCGACAAGGCCGCGGAGCTGCTCCGCGACGCCATCGCCGCTGAGCCCGGGCGCGAGGATTTGCTGCTGAAACTGTTCGAGGTCCATGCCGCGAGCGGTAACGAGGCGGAATTCGTCCGCGAGGCCGAGGCCGTGCAGGCCAGGCTCGGCGCCGGTGACGAGGCGATGTGGGACCGGATCGTCGCGATGGGCAGGCGGGTGGCGCCCGGTCACGCGCTGTTCGCCGTGGCCGCCGCCACCACCGCCACCGCCGCCGCCAGCGCCGAGCCGGCGGCGCTCGTGGAGACCGCCGCTGACTTGAGCGGCAATGTCGATGACATCGAACTCGATTTCTCGGCCGATCTCGATCTGTCGGAAGAAACCCCCGATTTCAGCCGTGACGCGCCGGTGGCCGCCGACGATGGCGACATGACCCTGATGCTGGAGGGCACGGCCGACGGCCTCGCCGATCTCGACATGACCCTCGACGACGATACGCTGGCGAGGCTCGAGACCGGCGCCGACAGCGACACCCTCGAGGTGGCCGATGCTGCGGTGGAAGTGGCGGAGGCCCGTGAACCTGCGGACGCCTCTGCCGGCACACCGCAGCTCGACGAACCCGCGGATGAGGACCTCGAGAAGCAATTGCTCGCGGCCGGCGAGGGCGCCGACGTCGATTGGCTGTCCGAGATCGGCAATGACCTCGATTTCGCCGATATGGAGGGCGATGAGGCCGGTGGCGACTTTAGCGGACTGATCTCCGGCGAGGATGAGGTTGGCACCAAGCTCGATCTCGCCCGCGCCTATATCGACATGGGCGACCAGGACAGTGCGCGCAGCATCCTCAGCGAGGTCACCGAGGAAGGCAACGAGGATCAGCAGCGCGAGGCGAATGACCTGATGCGGCGGATCGGTTAGACTCGATCGCGGTCTCCAGCCGGTCCTGGACACAGAGCCCCGGCAGCGGACGCTGCCGGGGCTCTTTCATTTCACGGGCGCCTTCATGCATCCACTGATTCGCGTTGTCTGTTTCCTGGTCTTCGCCGCATGGCTGGCCTGGGGCGATCTCCAGCGCCTGTTGTTCGGCGCACTGCTGTTGGCCGTCGTCCATGCGCTCGTTGCGCCGGCGGCGATCACCGCGGCCGGCGCGATGATCTTGCGCCTGCGCTGGTTCCTGCTCTCTCTGCTGATTGTCTTCGGCTGGTTCACGCCGGGGCGTACGCTCGGCCCCACCTCCCTCGCGGGCTCGCCGTGGCTGCCGACCGTCGAAGGGCTCGCCGAAGGCCTGCTGCGTTGCGCGGCGCTGGCGCTGATCGTGGTTGCGGTCAATCTGTTGCTGCGCACGACCGGGCGCGAGCAATTGCTGGGCGCGATCCATGGCCTGGCACGGCCGTTCGCGTGGCTGGGACTGTCGCGCGAGCGGCTGGCGCTGCGCATGACGCTGGCGCTGGAGGCGGTCGGCGAGGTGCGTCGCATCGTCGCCGAGTCCCTGGCGAAGCGCGGGGACGACGAGCGCGGTGCGCGGGCCGGCGGACGATTCGCCGCGACAGTGATGCAACGGGTCATCGACGACGCCGACCGGCGCCCGCTCGATTCGGTGCAGATTCGCCTCGATGCCCCGCCGCACTGGCTGCAGTGGAGTCTGCCAGTGCTGCTGTGGGCGGCGTTCTATATGATCGGGGTCATCTGGGGGGGCTGGCGCTAGCGTGTCTGCCGATCGGAGCCGGCTGGTTTGCTCCGCGAATGGCTCGCCTCGCTGCCGCTGCGCGGCACCCTTCGGGCTC